>CAZEXR010000013.1:0-19408 GCA_964516675.1 uncultured Enterobacterales bacterium
TAAGGAAGAGATCAGCGAGAGAGTATTAACTCCTGCTGCTCCTCCGATGCCTGATCCAATTTTAATGCAGTTAGTTGATGATTTAGAACTTACAGTTCGTTCAGCAAACTGCTTAAAGGCGGAGTCAATCATTTACATCGGCGATTTGGTACAGAGAACTGAAGTTGAACTACTTAAGACTCCTAACCTAGGTAAGAAATCTTTAAATGAAATTAAAGACGTTCTTGCTCAGCGTAACTTGTCTTTAGGTATGCGTGTGGCAAATTGGCCACCAGTTGGACTTCGTGTGCCAAATAAATAACTGTTTTAGAAGGAATTAAAAATGCGTCATCGTTTAAGTGGCCGTCATTTAGGTCGTACATCAGCACACCGTGCTGCTTTGTACCGTAACCTAGCTAAGGCATTAATCACCTTCGAAGTAATCAAGACCACCGTGCCTAAGGCAAAGGAACTTCGTCGCTTCGTTGAGCCTCTAATCACTTTAGCAAAGGTTGATACCGTTGCAAACCGTCGCTTAGCTTTTGCTCGTCTTCGTGACGATGCAGTTGTAGCTAAGTTATTCACTGTTGTTGGTAAGCTTTCAGCTTCTCGCAACGGCGGTTACACTCGTATCTTAAAGGCTGGTTTACGTGCATGTGATAGAGCACCAGTTGCTTATATCATGTTAACAGACCGTCCTGAAGCTGCTGAAGAATCAAAAGATTCAAAGGCTGCTGAATAATCCTTATGGGCGCATGTAATGTGCGCCCATTCAGATTTCTAGCTTACTAACTGTACTAAAAACGAGGGTGAAACCTTGGATCAGATCATTGATTCTATTAAGCCAAATATTAAAGATGTTACCGAATTATCACGTAATGTGAGTCGTGTAATTCTTGAGCCATTTGAGCCAAACTATGCTCAAATCGTAGGCACAGCACTCCGTCGTATTATGCTGTCCTCTATTCCTGGATATGCCATCACCGCAGTTGAAATTGATGGTGTAGTGCATGAATACAGTGCAGTAGAAGGCATTCAAGAAGATATTCTTCTTATCCTATTAAATTTAAAAGAAGTTGCTGTTGCTGCCGAAGGCATACTAAGAGATGAACCAGTTCTTCATATTAAGAAGGTGGGTGTGGGTCCTGTAACTGCAGGCGACATTATTTGCCCAGCTGGTATCGAAATTAGAAACCCAGAGCAGATCATCTGTCATTTAACTGATGAGAACAAAGAATTAAATATGCACCTACACGTAACACGTGGTCGTGGATATGTTCCTTCTGTTAACCGTCCATATGTTGAAGGTTCAGAAGAAAGATTCATTGGTCGTCTTTTAATTGATGCATCTTACTGCCCAGTTTTAAATGTTGCTGTACACACTGCTAAGATGGCAGATGAACAGGAACAGTTAATTCTAGATATTGAGACAAATGGTACTATCGATCCAAAGAATGCAGTAGGTATTGCTGCTACAATCTTTGCAGATCAGTTAAACTCATTTGTTGATATCAGAAACTCTGTTGCTCCAACTGAAGACGCTGCATTCCGTCCATCAGTAGATCCTAAACTAATTTGTCCAGTTGAAGATCTTGAGTTAACAGTTCGTTCTGCTAATTGCTTAAAGACCGAAGGTATTAAGTACATCGGTGACCTAGTTCAGAAGACTGAGGTTGAGCTATTAAAGACTCCAAATCTAGGTAAGAAGTCACTTACCGAGATCAAGGATGTTCTTGCAGAGAGAGGTTTATCACTAGGTATGCGCCTAGAGAATTGGCCTCCAGCAGAATTTGATTCAATTATGTAATCATAATAAAAGAATATTATTTAGGGTCGCACATGCGGCCCTTTTTATTGCTATTATAAACACAAATATTTGAAATCAGGAGTTTTCAATGTATAAGAATATAGATACAAAGTTTGCTTATAGAGCTTTTACAGGTGGTCCTATCATCTGTATTTTCACAAAATCTAAAGAAGGTATAGCAAACGGAATGACAGCTGCTTGGTCTTGTCCTTTTGATACTAATGAACTTCTACTTGTATTAGATAAAGGTCATACAACTTCTAAGAATATTATTGATGGTAGCAAGATTGTTATTGCTCTTCCTAACAGTGAACAAGTTGATGAACTTTTAAAGCTAGGTTCTGTTCATGGCAGAGATTGTAAAGATAAGTTAAAAGAACAAGGTATAAATACAGAACTATCAGAAAAGTTTCAAATGCCTGTAATGAAGAATGCTTTAGCTTACTTTGAATGTGAATTAAGCGATAAAGATCTATTTACCTCAAAGGGTATTTGTTTATCAAAAGTAGTTAATGTATATGTAAAAAATGATATGTGGAATGAAAAGAATAATAGCTTTGATAAAGGCTGTTTACATACTCTTCATCACGTATCTGAAGCGAATTTTACAACCGGTGGAGAACTTGTAAAATAATGGTTAATATTGATGAATTAACAGAAGCTCAGTTTGATGCTTTAATTGATAAGGTTGGAGCAATGCTACCAACTCTTGCAACAGAAGCTTTATCAGAAAACGATCCTCAAGCTTATGATAGATTAGCAAAGCTTTACAATGATGAAGATTACGAGCTTTCTATTGCGCTACGTGAAGTTTTAGATACTGATGAGTATGATGATGAACTAGGTGATAAACAAGGCCTTATTTGTGCTGAATTTATGCTTGTAGCAAAAGATGGAACATTAAAAAATGATGTCCATTTAGTAGACATCATTTTCAACGCTGATATTGAAGAAGAACCTTTAATCAGTGCTTCTTGGTTCCCTGAGAACTAATTTAATTTAGACCTCAATTACAAACTAAGGATTGATTGTAATTGGGGTTCCTACATCAACCATTGATAGGAAAGTATCCAAATCAGGGTTTAACAGGGCGATACAACCATTTGTCCAATTACTTCTTTGAACGGTTTCATGGGTATCTTTGTTGGTTGGTGGTTGACCATGAATCATAATCATTCCACCTGGACGGCGTCCAAGTCTTTGCGCATTCTCTCTATCCTCTGCATTAGGATATGAGATGTGGAAAGCTTTGTAGTAATTAGAGCGTTGCTTGATATAATCAAGTGTATAAGTGCCTTCTGGTGTACGCTTATCGCCTTCGTATTCTTTTTTACCATAAGGTCTGTCTGATAGTGCAATCCAGAACTTTCTAACTTCTTGACCATCTTTCATTAAAATCATTTGATGTGCAGCTTTATTTACCACCACAAGATCAACAATTTTCTGACCATGATGGTTAGAGTATGTTGTTTGTGCGTCGCCTGAAATAAATGCTCTGTAGATTAAATCTGAGGTCATACCAAGTTTGGTGTAATCAAACTCTGAATCATATTCAACTTCATTTGTTACGGCTCTAGACAATAAATCCTCAGGAAGATTGTGAAAAGTTGCAGCATAAGAACATGATATACAGCTAAAAAATATAAAAGAAAGAATGTAACTGATGGTTTTCATCTGCTCATACCTAAAAGAGATGTAAAAAATGTTAAAATATTGCTGTATTTAATTAGAATAATAATATTTCGTAAATTATAACCGCAACTAAGATGTTGTGCGAGAATTTTTAAATGTCTGAAGAAAAAAATAGCAAATTGAGCCTTGAAGGCGTTGAGCTGATGCCACTTCAGCGTTTTGCTGAAGATGCATATCTTAATTACTCAATGAGTGTAATTAGAGATAGAGCTCTACCATCTGTTGCAGATGGAATGAAACCTGTGCAAAGACGTATTGTTTTTGCCATGTCTAAACTTGGAATTACTCCTAAGTCTAAACACGTAAAATCTGCTAGAACTGTAGGTGAAGTGTTAGGTAAGTATCACCCACATGGTGATTCAGCTTGTTATTGTGCAATGGTTTTAATGGCTCAACCATTCTCCTATCGGTACCCTCTAGTTGATGGTCAAGGTAACTGGGGTGATGTTGAAGATCCTCAATCCTTTGCTGCAATGCGTTACACTGAGTCTAGACTAGCTCCATATTCAGATGTTTTATTAAATGATATAAACACAGGATGTGTGGAGTGGTTAGATAACTTTGATGGTACCGTATCAGAACCAAAGTTTTTACCTGCTCGTCTTCCTAATATCCTTTTAAATGGTACCACTGGTATTGCCGTAGGTATGGCAACAGATATTCCCCCTCATAATTTAAAAGAGGTTTCAGATGCTGTTGTTCACTTAATTGATAATCCAGAGGCTTCAGTTTCAGACTTAATGAAATTTGTACCTGGTCCTGATTATCCATGTGGTGCTGAAATCACAAACTCTCAAGAAGAGCTTTCAAAGATTTACGAGACCGGTAAAGGCTCTGTAAGGCAGCGTGCTGTTTATGAAGTAGAAAAAGATGAGATTGTAATTAAGTCTTTACCTTATCAAGTATCTGTAGGCAAAATTGAAAGCCAAATTGCTGATTTGATGGCAAAGAAAAAGCTTCCATTAGTAGCAGACATTACTAATGCCTCAGATAGAAACAATCCAATTAGAATCGTTATCACTCCTCGTTCAAAGAGAGTTGATATTGAATCTTTGATGGAACATTTATACGCAGTAACTGATCTTGAAAATACCTATCGTGTAAACCTAAATATTTTAGGTTTGAACGGAAAGCCTTCAGTTAAAAGCTTAAAGACAATTTTATCAGAGTGGTTAGAATTTAGAACTAATACTGTAAAGATGAGATTGTCTCACAGATTAGAAGCTGTAAATAAGAGACTTCACCTATTAGAAGGCTTCCTGCTTGTAATGCTCAATATCGATGAAGTTATTGAGATTATTCGTAATGAAGAAAAATCTAAAGAGAAACTTATTGAGCGTTTTGGTTTATCTGATCTTCAGGTTGAATACATTTTAGAAACCAAATTACGTCAGTTAGCTCGACTAGAAGAAATTAAGATTAAAGCAGAGATGGCCAAACTCTTAGATGAAAAGAAGCATCTAGAGTTATTACTAGGTTCTGAAACTCGCTTTAAGACATTCTTGAAAAAAGAAATTCTTGCAGATCAAAAACTATATGGCGATGATAGACGTTGTCGTATTGTTCAAAGAGATATAGCAGTTGCAATGAGTGAAGATGACTTCATTCCAAGCACTCCTGTAACAGTCGTTCTTTCAAAAATGGGATGGGTACGAGCAGCCTCTGGTACTGATGTAGATGCTACAACTCTAAACTATAGATCTGGAGATAAATTCTTATCTAAAGCCTCAGGAAAAACGAACGAGCAAGCTTGTTTTATTTCTACAAAGGGAAGAGTGTACTCTGTAGATATTAAAGACTTACCGTCAGCTCGCGGACAGGGTGAACCTCTATCTGCTAAAGCAAGTCTTCAGCCATCAGAAAAAGCTTGTCATGTAATCATTCCAAAGAAAGACCAATATCTGGTTATTGCAAGTGATAAGGGTCGAGGCTTTATGACTAAAGCTACAGACATGCAAACTCGTAATAAGGCTGGTAAGGCTTTAATTACAGTTGAAGATGATGCTGTTATCATGAGACCTTTAGAGGTTGCAAATAAGGATACAGATTTAATTGCTGTTGCAAGTAAAGCAGGTCGTCTCCTAATTTATAAGGTATCTGAAGTACAAGAATTGTCACAAGGTAAAGGTACTAAGCTTATGGGCATCAATACTGCTAAGGTTGCAATTGGTGCTGATGGTGTGATTGCTATGGCAATTCTACCTGAGGGTAGTTCACTAATTGTTCATGCAGGAAAACGCATTATAAAACTATCTGTTAAGGAAATTGCAGACAGAATAAGCTCACGCTCAAAGGCTGGTGATATGCTACCAAAGGGATATCAGAAGATTGATTCTCTTGAAGTTGTTTTACCAGTTGCAAAAGAGACTGAAGCTAGTTCTGAAGAAACGGAAGAGAGTTCTGATGATTTAGAGTTTACGCTTGAATAAAAATCAACATTACTCTTTATTTTAGACTTATAATTTAGTTGAACGAGCCCTCAGCGCCTCTTAACAATGCGGACCAGATGAGGGCCTTTTTGTATCTGCAGTATGCTTTTTTATGAAACCAATAAAACCACCTCTTTCCTTTAGAGAACAGATTGATAGATTGCGTGATTTTCATAATTTATCGATAGATGATGGAAATGAAGCTATAAAAATTCTTAAGAAAATTAATTACTATAGATTAAGTGGATATGGAATTGGGCTGACTAACGAAGATGATAAGGATAAATACCGAGATAGTATTACCTTGAAACATTTATATAGCTTATATTGTTTTGACTGTATGCTTAAACATTTGATTTTTTTATAGAGCATATTGAAATACAGTTTAGAACACAGGTTGCTTATGTATTGGCAACAAAATATGGCTCATTAGGGTACTTGAATGAAGACAATTTTTGCTCATGTACTAGAAATAAAAATACTTCAGATCACTCAATGATCATAAACGAATTAAATAAAGAGATCTCGAGGAACAAAAATACGCCTTTTGTTGCCCATCATTTAGATAATTATGAAGGTCAGTTTCCTATATGGATTGCTGTAGAGCTTTTTTCATTTGGAAGACTAAGTAAATTATTTTCAATAATGAAGGACGATGATAAGAAAGAAGTTTCAAATTTCTATGAAATTAATCCTTATTATCTTACAAATTGGATAAAGTCACTTGTAGAAGTTAGAAATATTTGTGCTCATTACGGTAGACTATATCACATGTCATTAAAGCATACTCCAAGGTTATTTAAAGAAAACCGACACTTTATAAATAAAATTAACCTGATTTCCCCTTTATTTCTTGTCATAAAAGGCTTATAAAAGATGAGAGAATTTGGAATGTTTTTTAGACAACATTAGAAGTGTAATAACTCAATATGAACCTTATGTTTTTTTGCGTTATATCGGATTTCCTAAAGATTGGTATGAAGTGTTATCTAAAGACAATTCATTTTAATATATAAGGAATGCATGTTTGAAAAACATGCATTCACATTTCTTTGGTATTTAATAAAGTATTTTTAATTTTCTAAATATTTTTTTATGCATCTCTGTCAGATAAAAAAATAAATTCAAATACTCAACTTATAATCTATTTTTATAAAATTGCCCAGTTCATTCCAAAGATGCTATAAGCCAAGCGATTTAAAGCAAAAATAACTAGCATAACAATCATCAAAGAAATATCAATCATACCAATAGGAGGGATGATCTTCTGAACTGGAGCTACGATAGGGTGAGTTAGCACAGATAGGGTATAGCTTAAATTTCTAGTTGAGGGTAACCATGAGGTTAGAGCTTGAGCAAGTAATAAGCATAAAACTAAATAGCCAAAGCTTTTAACGACCATTAGCAAGCTTATTATTACTAAAGATAGAATGTCTATAAAGCCAGCAGCATAAATTGACATAATGATTGCCCAAAAGGCTAAAGAGATTACTGTAGCAACAACAAAACCTGCATAGTAAAAGCCAAATACCTGTTTTGATCTAAATGGCAAATACTTGATTAAAGGCTCTGTTAGCTTAATTACAGCTTGTGTAATGTTGTTATAGTAATCAATGCTTGAAGATTGCATCAATGCACGTAGCTCAAATAGGATTACTAGAGCTTCTCCTAGCATGATATAAAAGTTAATTGGCATATAGTCTTTTCCTTATTAACTAAAACATTTTTTCAAATTCATAAGTTCTATCAAGACTTGCTTGAATAGTGTTCTTCATAAGTTGCTCAAAGTTACCTTCTGTCATCTTGCAAAGTCCTGCAAAGGTAGTACCACCCTTTGAGGTTACAGCTTCACGTAATGATGCAATAGAGCTGTCCTGATTTTCTATAACCATAGAAGCAGAGCCAAAGACTGTTTGTTCAACAATCTTGCGGGCATCTTCCTGGGGAAGACCATTTGCAACGGCCTCTGATACTAATGCTTCCATGAAACGGTATACAAAAGCTGGTCCACAACCAGCGATTGCGCCGATAACATTAAGTGCTTTCTCATCACCTTCAATGCATGTACCCATGTTAGCAAGCATTTTTTTGCATAGCTCTTTTTCATTGTCAGTAACTTCTTTATCATAAACCACAGCGATTACACCAAGACCTAATTTTGCAGGTGTGTTAGGCATAATTCTGATTAGTTTATTTGTATTTAAAATAGCATTGATTGATGAAAGCTTGAAACCTGCTGCCATTGAAATAAATAGCTTGTGGTCTAGTGCAACACCAGAGTCTTTTAATTCTTTTAGAACATCTGTTAGCATCTGAGGCTTTACAGCAAGATAAACAATGTCAGCATCTTTAATAGCATCTACATTATTTGTTGTAATACTAGCACCTGCTGCTTTAAATTTTTCTAATTTCTCTAAATGAGGACCACTTACAGTGATGTTCTTTGTATCAAAATTCTTTGCAATACTTGCAAAAATGCAAGTTGCCATATTACCGCCACCGATAAATGCGATTTTCTGATTATCCATTGAGGTACTCTTATATTCTCTTGCACCGAAAATTGCGGTGCCAATTCTTACTTCTGTAGAGCCATTTTTGATAGCTAATTCAAGGTCATGTGTCATGCCCATTGATAGTATGTCAAAGTCTTCTAGTTTTGTCTTGTATGTATCAAATAGTCCCTTTAACTGTGCAAATTCTGCGTTAATTTCATCTAGATTAGGTGTATCTTTGCCAACCCCCATGAAACCACGAATTTTTAGTTTAGGACAATCCTTAATTGCCTCAATTAAAGATTCAACATCCTCAATAGCACAGCCTGATTTTTGATCTTCATTTGAAAGATTAACCTGAATTAAGACTTGCATAGGAGGAAGAGAATCTGGTCTTTGCTCATTTAGTCTTTTGGCAATAATTTCTCTGTCTAAACTCTCAACAATGTCAAAGTTTGCAGCGATAAGCTTGGTTTTGTTTTTTTGAATTGGTCCTATAAAGTGCCAAACAATATCATTAAAGCCCTCTTCTTTTAATTGAGTAATTTTTTCACTTGCTTCTACTGCATATGACTCACCAAAGTGTCTTTCGCCATGATTATATGCTTCAACAACAAGTTCTTTGGGCTTAGTTTTTGATACGCTAAGTAGCATTACAGAGCCATTTTCGCGGTTTGCAGTTGTACAAGCCTTATCAATTTGGTCGTGGATTTTATTTAAATTATCTAAAATGTTGCTCATTAAATTAGACCTTTTTAAGTTTTTAGTTTTACGGTATTATAAGCCACACTTTTAAAAACATGACATTAAAACGGTGAATTAGATGTTTGTTATCAATAATGAATTATGTTCTCAATGTGGCGAGTGCCAAGATGCATGCCCATGTGGTGCTATCGAACAGCAACCTGATGATAGCTTCAAGATTGATGCTCAGATGTGTTCTGATTGTGCAGCCTGCCAGTCTGTCTGCCCATTTGAAGCAATTGATGAAGTAGAAGAATAAAATAAATTTTCTTTGTAAGATAAAACAAGGGCTGATTTAAATCAGCCCTTGGTCATTTTAAGCTTTAGCTTTTATGCTTTGATATTGTTTTCATTCTCTAGCTCTTCTTTTGCTAGGTTTGAATTAAATAAGCTTTTTCTCATGTTCTCCAAAAATTCAGTTTTCTCTAAAGTTTTTACATTTAAATCTAACTGGCTAAATGGAATTTCAATACCAGCCTTTGCGTATGCTGATAATGTTTCTGAGCTTAAGTAGTCAATTGTAAGCTTACGTTCACCAATCACACCTACATAAACTTCACAACAAATGTTTACTGAGCTTGCATCAAGTGAACTTACGTAAATAAGTGAGCTGTGATCTTTTGAGATATAGCGACACTTGTTTACAATGTTGCGTAAGATGTTCTTAGCTTTGTTTACATCAGCGCCATAAGCAATGCCTACATTAAACTCAATCTTAGTAACAGTACTTGTAAGTGACCAGTTTGTAAGAGCAGATGTAATAAACTCTCTGTTAGGGATCATAACTTCCTTATTATCAAAGCTCATCACTGTTGTAGAACGGATACGAATTCTCTTAACGGTACCAGATAGACCATTTAGGGTAATAATATCGCCTACACGTAATTGTCTTTCAAATAAAAGAATAATGCCTGATACAAAGTTAGCGAAAATCTCTTGTAAACCAAAACCTAAGCCTACAGATAATGCAGCAACTAGCCATTGTAGATTCTCCCATTTAATACCTATCGAGCCTGCGGTAAATATAGTACCTAGAGCGATAATGATATATGAGGAGATAACTTTTACTGAGTAACTAGTACTCTTTAATCTTTCGTCTTTTTTGATTAAAAGAAGTTTCTCAAAGATAACTGGTAGGTTCTTATTTAGCACGCTTGTAATTAGGATAATTAAGGCTGCAAATAAAACGTTAGCTACAGACAAGTAATCAATAATTACAGCTTGTCCGTTTACATATTCTGTTTTGCTCCAAAGATGAATTGTATCTAGATAACGAAGAACAGATGCTAAATCACTCCACTGAAGATATAGCAATACAGCTGTTAATGCGATTAAGCCAAAATTAGTAAACTTAAAGATTTTTTCACATAGTCTTGATGCAGACATATTAAGAACAGATAAAAGACTTGAAAGAACGTCTTTTTTCTCTTCATTACTTTCTTCAAGTCGCTTCTTCTTTTCAAACAACTTTGTAGATGCAACATAAATCATTCTGTGTGTTGTCTGATTGATTAGATAGTAAGCAATAACAATATAGCAAGAATATGCAATTCTGTTGGTAAGTTTTACAACGGTATATAAATATCCAGAGCCTACAGAAACGACTGCAATTGCTAAAATACCCATCGCTACAAAACATGTGAAGATGTAACTTGCAGAAGTGTAACGTAAATCTTTTAGATTAGTTAGCAATAATATTAATGATAGAAGTAATAGACCTAAACAGGAGAATAACACTACAAGGAATGAGGTTAAGTCTGCATAGATTTTCTGAGAGTCAGCTTCTGCTACGTTTGCAAAAATTAACAAAGGAAGAGCGCAAGTCCATACATAAATTAAGATGTTTCTATAATGCTTTAACTTTGAAGGTTCAACACTAAAATGTCTTTGAGCTAGCTCATTTGGCTTTAGAATTTGTAAAAAGAATACAAAAACAAAGATATGTAAAAGCATAGCTAGAACAACGTGAATCTGATATTTAGGAGATCCTAGTGCTAAACAAATAACAACTGTTCCTACAATGATCATCCAAGCCATCTTTGGGATAGCTTTAACCATGTTGAGTAGGATTGCTAGAGGTGTTACATAAATAGAATCAGAAGCATGGTCAAGGCGCAAAGCTAGATTGTTTGTTTCTTTTTCAATTCGTTTTCTGTTTAAGAAGATTACAAAGCCTAACAAGAAAAATGGAATTACTACATGAGTAAATGTTTTTATTGTCTCGGTTTGTAGCGCTTTAGTGTGTAACTTTGTTATTAAAGAATTTGTTTCATACACTACGGATGGAATAAATACTTTAAAAAACTCTGTTCCAATTGGTTGATTAGATTTAATCCAGAAAAGCTGTTCTTCAATATCAGCTCTAATCTTTTTGTATAGTTTCTGATAGTTATTATATTTAACTTTAATATCGATAGTTTGACTTAGTCCATCAGCTAACAACTGATAAAGCTCATTAAGTTTCTGTTTTCTTTGATGATATAAAATCATTAACTCTTTTTTAAATGGAGCAAGTTCAGGTTTTTTGCTTATCTCATTGTCAACATATTCTTGGATATCAACAAGGGTATCAGCTCTTTCACGAAGCTCATAAATATAAATATTTAAGTTTGCGATGGTGTCATCAATATCGTATTTAAGTTTAACTTCAGGTAATAAAACTAATTGTTTATTTAAAAGTCTTGATAGAACAAGAGTTTTATTTAACTCTTTGATTTGAGTATTTAATGTTTTATCAATCTGTTCTACTTTTGCATTAGCATCATCAACACGAACATAATCTTCTTGATACTCGATTAGTTTCTTTTTGTACTCAGCAATGTAACCATTAAATTTCTCAATGGTTTGTGAAATGCTTAATAACTCTGGATTACTGTTAACAACTTCTTGATCTATTTTTAGAGGATCTGTTGTATCTGTAGAATCTGTAATCTTTAAAGCTGCATTTAAAAGCTTTACATCGCTGTCTGTTCTTTTGTATTTTACATTAGCGATTTTCTGCTTTAAGTTGGTTAAATCCTGTAAAGCTGAAAGATTAGATAACTGAGTTTGGTAAAAAGCGTTTTCAATATTTCCTGAATAAATAAGCAATGCCAAAATTCTGTTTTGAATAGAATCTGTATCACCTGTTTTATCAATCATGGACAAGTATTTTTTAGCATCTGTTTTGTTGTTTGTAATGATGCTTTGAGATTTTTCAGGAAGTGTTTGAACATAGTTATACTCAGCTGAAGCTGTATCCATGTCCATTTGTAAATTTTCTAATTGACCTGATAAATTATCAAGACGCTTTGCCAGCTCATCATTTCCAAGCTTGTTAAGAGCTTCTGGATCAAGACCTTGCTTCTTTTGTTCAGCGTTTAGTTCTTGATTTAGCTTTAATAAGTTTCTTTTATAGTTGTTTAAAATCTTTTTAAGCTCAGCACTTTTGGTTTCAATGCTTTTTATTGAATCTAATGTGTTTAGTGCTTTTGTATAAAGAGCTTTGTTCTCTTGCTTTTGAGGATCGTCTAGTGAAGAGTCTGAATTAAGATCGTCAATAGCTTTAGAAATTTCGCTAGCATTTGGTAGTTTTATGTTACCAAATCTTGTTTGCAACAATTGTGATTGCGGTGCTGCTAAGCAAAGATTTAAGCCCAGAACAAAGATTGTTAAGGCTAGAAAAAACTTTTTCATAATGGGTGCCATGTTGATGTGTGAAAACAGTGATAATTATAATAAAAATAATTAGATATAGATTAGTTACTTAAAAAAAGGAAAAATGTCTTTATTATGCGCAAAAAGTAGAAATCAAACTGATTTCTCCTTTTTAAAAACTAATAAATCGTAACTACTATGGATTTAAGATAGTAGGGCCTGATTTCTCATCAGTCTGTGGGTAGTCTAAATTGTAGTGTAGACCACGAGACTCTTTACGCATCATAGCTGATTTTACGATAATCTCAGCTACTTGAAGTAGATTGCGAAGCTCTAAAAGATTTCTTGAAACTCGGAAGTTTGAGTAATATTCATGAACTTCTTTCTTTAGCATTTCAATTCTGTGCATTGCTCTTTCAAGACGCTTATTGGTTCTTACGATTCCTACGTAATCCCACATGGTTAATCTTAACTCATGCCAGTTATGGGTGATGATAACTTCCTCATCAGAGTTTGTTACCTGGCTTTCATCCCAATCTGGAATATTAGCTAGTTCAATATCATCATCTGATAGATGCTTTAAGATATTTAAAGCTGCAGCCTTACCATAAACAACACACTCTAAAAGAGAGTTTGAAGCTAGACGGTTAGCACCATGAAGACCAGTGTATGCACACTCACCGATAGCATATAAACCATCAATGTCAGTACGTGACTTTCTATCTACCATTACACCACCGCAAGTAAAGTGAGCAGCAGGAACGATAGGAATAGGCTGTTTAGTGATATCAATGCCAACCTTTAGGCAACGTTCGTAAATAGTAGGGAAGTGCTTCTTTAGGAAGTCAGCTTCTTTAAATGAGATATCAAGATACATGCAGTGAGCTCCTAATCTCTTCATCTCATGGTCAATTGCACGAGCTACGATATCACGTGGAGCAAGCTCTAAACGCTCATCATAATCTTGCATAAAACGTGTACCATCAGGACGCTTTAACTGAGCGCCTTCACCACGTAGAGCTTCTGTTAATAAGAAGTTTCTATCAGCATCGCAGTATAGGGTTGTAGGGTGGAACTGATTGAATTCCATATTAGCAACACGACAACCTGCTCTGTATGCCATTGCAATACCATCACCTGAGCTTACCTCTGGGTTACAAGTGTATTGATAAACCTTTGAAGCACCACCGGTGCATAATGCTACAAATTTAGCAGAAATGGTTTCAACATGATTGGTGTCGGTATTTAATACGTAAGCACCAACAACTCTGTTTCCTACTAAACCTAATTTTTTAGTGGTGATTAAATCAATTGCGTTTCTATCTTCAAGCACGGTGATGTTTTTGTGCTCACGAGCTCTAGCAATTAAAGTCTCTTGAATTGATTTACCTGTGTGATCTTCAGCGTGGAAAATACGACGGTGAGAATGACCACCTTCACGGTGTAGATGATAAGGAGACTGTTCAGCTTCTGGCTCTTGTTCTTTTTGATCAAAAGGAACGCCTGCATCAATTAACCATTGAATTGCATCGTGAGCGCCTTTTGCTACAAACTCAACGGTCTTTTCATCACATAAATAACCACCTGCAATGCAAGTATCTTTAATGTGAGCTTGAATATTGTCATTGTCATCTTTGATGTTGTAAACGCCTGCAATACCGCCTTGAGCATAGTTTGTAGAACCTGCACAAGCACTTTCTTTTGATAGAACAATAACTTTTGCTTTTTCTGCGATGCTTAAAGCAAGTGTAAGACCTGCTGCGCCACTACCGATAATTAAACAATCTGTTGTGTAATTCATTTTTATATCCTGAGGCGCTTTTTAGCGTCGTTGCGTTAGATATGATTATTGTAAATAGAAATAATGTCGGTTTATGATTTTACAACTTAATTCAATGTTTTTTACAAAAGCTCTTTAAGATCTTTCATATCTTTTAAATTTGTATGTACAAACCATGATAAATAAGCTTTTTTTAGTTTTTTGCCCCACAAAAAAGCATAATCTATTATCTTTTTTTTGAAGAATTTCTCTCCTTTAAAATATGCTTTGCATGAATTTCATGAACACTATCCTCGTCATCAAGATGTGTTAAAGCGTATAAGGTATCTTTGGTAATTGATTTGAAATCTACAACCATTGTTGAAACTGAAGGCTTAAATAAGGTATCTGCTACCTCATCATCAAAGCCAATATATCCTAATTGCTGTAAAACCTCAGGAGCAATTTCCATCATTCTAATGATAAAACCTAAAGCAATGGTGTCATTACCAAACACAATGGCATCAACTTTTCCAACACAATTTTTTACAAAATATTCAGCACTTTCTTGACCATACTCTGGAGTATAGTTGCCAGTAATAATGATACTTTGCTTGCCATGTTCTTTAATGGATTTTTCGTAACCTTTAACACGTGAGCGCGAGGATAGTTTCTTTTGATCACCGCCTATATGCATGATGTTTTGATAGCCATTTTTAAATAAAAGTTCAGTTTCATCATAAGCTCCTTCAAAATCATCTGTGATGACGTTGATAGAGTTGCCGCCTACTAAAACAGATCTATCCATTGATGCTAATTTATAGCCTTTCTTTACTAATTCATCGATGTATTTATCTTCATCTCTATGACCGATAAAAATGGCTGATTCGATTCTTTTATCGATAAAGGATTGACTAATACGTTTTAGGATTGTCTCTTGAGGATCGGACGTTTGTACCATTTCAACAGAAATTGTGTAGCCTATTTTTTCTGCCTCGTACACAAAGTTAGATAGCATGGTCATCATGTAGTGAGAATTAAATTCTCGAAGAAAGTCTTTATATGAAACATGGATGTACAAACAAATAACTTTAGGTGCAATACCTTTTAGAACTTGTGCGTAAATGTTTGGTTTGTAATTGTATTCATTTATAACCTTCATCACCTTGTCTTTAGTTGATTGAGGTATGTCTGGATAGTTATTGATTACCTTTGATACGGTACTGCGTGCTACACCTGCAAGCTTTGCGATTTTTGTGCTATTTATAGCCATGTGTTTTCTAATTTAGAATATATTTTTCAAAAAAAGTGATCTTCATATTTATCACGAACATGTGTTCGTAATATTCTTATATACAAGATATAGAACAGCAGTTCGTAAACAATATAATACAACTTGATTTGAGGATCAATCATGCGTCTGGAATTTAATTTTGAGAATGTTCGCGCTTATGTTAATGCTGATAATGAAGCTATTAGCGTTAAGGTAACTCCTAGAGTAGAAGGCAAAATCTTCTATTTTGATTTTGTTTTAGATACTACCGAAGATAAATTCTCAGAGGTAGTAATTGATTTACGTTTTCCATTTAATGATATGCATTCATTATGGTTACCTTCATTACTTCCAAATGCTAAGAACATTCGTGCAAAAGGTATTCTAGAGCTTGAGTACAATATGTGCAGTCATATTGCAAGCCTTGCACCTGTTGGTTCATTCTTCTCATTAGAAGGAAACAACAAGATTGCTTTTGCTTTCTCTGATTGTAAGAACATTGTTGTAACTCATCCTGGTGCTTATGAGGAAGAAGAAGTAGCTAGAATTATGATGAAGCTATTTACAAGTCCTCTAGAGCAGTGCACTCATTATGAAGCTACATTACGTATGGATTTACGTGATCTTCCTTTCTATAAGACAGTAAAAGACATCGCATCTTGGTATGAAAAGGATTTAGGTATCAGTGCAATGCCTGTACCTGATTGTGCTCGTGAAGCTGTTTACTCAACTTGGTATGCATTCTTACAGAACATTACCGATGCAAAGATTGAAGAACATTGCAAGTACGCAGTAGAAGCAGGTTGCAAAACAGTAATTGTTGATGATGGTTGGCAGACAGATGATAACAACCGTGGTTATGCTTATTGTGGTGATTGGAAGGTAACACCAAAGCGTTTCCCTGATTATAAAGCTCATGTAAAGAAAGTTCATGAGATGGGCTTAAAGTTCATGTTATGGTTATCTGTACCTTTTGTAGGTCCATTTGCTAAGAATATTGAAGAATACAAAGATGTAGCTCTTCTATACAAAGCTCGTTGGAATACCTATGTATTAGATCCTCGTTATAAGAAGGCTCGTGATTTCTTAGTTAATACCTATGTAAATCTTGTAAAAGATTATGATCTTGATGGTCTAAAGTTAGATTTTATCGACGAATTTGATATGCGCCAGGCAGATGAGCATGCTTTAGCTTTTGATGCAAAGCGTGATACTCAGTCTCTACCTGAAGGCGTTGATATGTTAATGATGGAAGTTCGTAATCGTCTATCAGAAATTAAGCCTGATATTATGATTGAGTTCAGACAGAACTACATCGGTCCTATGATCCGTAAATATGGCAATATGTTCCGTGCTCATGATTGTCCAAATGACATCTTCATGAACAGAATGACCATTATTGATTTACGTCTATTATCTGGTAATACAGCTGTTCATTCAGATATGACTATTTGGTCTCCATCTGATTCAGACGAGAGTGTTGCATTAAACTTCATTAACACCTTGTACTCTGTACCTCAGATTTCACCTAATTTCACTCACTTACCTAAGTCACAATTAACCTTAACTAAGTTCTGGTTAAAGTTCTGGAAAGAACATCAAAAGACATTATTAGATGGTGAGTTATCTGCTTTTTATCCCGAGTCACAATACTCACTAATTAGTGCATTACTAGATGGTGAATGTATCAAGACTGTAGGCGAGAAGCTTGTTGTTGATATCTTTGATGAGGATTACAAGAAGCTATTCGTTATCAATGGCGCAATGGCTACCACCATGGTTTTAAGATTTAAAAAATCAGGTGCATTCCATGTAGAAATTACTGATTGCACAGGCAACCAAGGTGATGCTTATGACAAGGACTTCACAGAAGGCTTAGCTGAAATTGCAGTTCCAAAATCAGGCATTATTACTTTAACAATAAAATAAACAAACTTACTAATAAAACAACGCACAGGACTGTAAAAAAAAGCAGTCCGTGCTAAATAAGGAGCTTAATTATGAGCGCACCACAGGTCTCTTTAGCAACAAAACTATCATATGGTATTGGTGGTTTCGGCAAAGATTTTAACTTAATTATTGTAAATACATTCCTATTCTTCTACTACACTGATATTGCAGGCGCAAGCGCATACTTTATTGGTCTAGTATTCTTAGGTGCCCGTATTTGGGATACTATCAATGATCCAATCTTTGGATATTTAGTAGCAAAGACAAAGTCTCGTTGGGGTAAATACAAGCCTTGGATTTTGGTAGGTAACATTCTGAATGCAATTGCACTTGTAATGTTATTCTCAGCCCATCTATTAGATGGTACAGCTCAGTATGTTTATATTGCTGCTACCTATGTAATCTGGGGTATGTTCTATACCTTCTGTGATGCTCCTTTCTGGTCTTTAATTCCTACAATTACTCTAGATAAGACAGAGCGCGAAAGATTATTACCTTTCCCACGTATTGCAGCAACATTAGGTAGCTATTTAGCATCAGGTTGTGGTATTTACGCTGTAAACCTATTTGCTTCAGGTGACGACAAAGGTCCTGGCTATATTGCTTTAGGTACTATTGCAGGTGTTCTAGCTTTAGGTTCTGCTATTGTTACATGTATTTGGACTAAGCAGACTTATGAAGATGATGACAAGAAAGAAAATGAGATTTCTTTAACTAAAGCTTTAAAGCTTGTTTTCAAGAATGATCAGTTCTTAATTTTCCTTGCAATTGCTATTTGTTACTGCTTTGCAACAAACCTTGTAAATGGTCTAAACCTATACTTCTTCAAATATGTAATCGGTGATACTGAACTATTCTCATTCATGATGTTATGGGCTGGTATCTTCGGTGTAGGTTCACTATTCTTCTTCTTCAAGCAAATGATTAGTGCTTTAAGCCGTCGTCGCTTATTCCTAATTTCAATGGTTCTTCCATTTATTGCGAGTGTTCTTTTATACGGTGCTGCACAATCAGCTGACCTACAGCTATTCTTAATTGCAATCGCTGGTATCTTAACAGGTCTTTCAAATGCTGTTTACTGGTTAATCGTTATGATCATGGTAGCTGATACCGTTGACTATGGTGATGTTAAGTTTGGTATTAGATCAGAGTCTATCTCTTACTCTCTACATACTTTAGTTAACAAGTGTTCAGGTGCAATCTGCAGCTTGATTATGGGCTTACTACTAACAGCTGTAGGTTATGTTCCTAATGTTGAACAGAATGTTGAGACTATTAACGGTATTTCTTATACATACGTTGGTATTTCAATCTTCTGTATCGTAGCTGCTGCAATCTACATGCGCTACTACACTCTAAATGGTAAAGGTTTAGATGCAATCCAGGAAAACCTTGAAAAGAAATACGAGGGTAACATCGTTAAAAACTAAGCTTGAAACTCCTAAAAAATACTTTTATTCAAGTTGGTCTTCCGCTGCTGTAAAGCAGCGGCTTTTTAACTAAAGAAAATTTGTGTTTGAATTTTTCTTAGATAAACATTTTACAAATAGTCCTTTGTAATCCATGTTAGCTTATCCCTGCTTTAGCCTTAGAGCAGGGATTTTTTTGATTAAATTTAAAGATGTGTATTAAAAATAGCTTAATTAA
>CAZEXR010000014.1:0-19332 GCA_964516675.1 uncultured Enterobacterales bacterium
ATTTATTTTGAACTTTTTTGTAAATGAGGGCTCTAAGTAATATGAGATGAAAGTTATTTTTCTTCGACTTTCTTCATTTTTATGTCCCAAATACATATAGGCCCAACTTCTTAGCTGGGCATTTTTTTTATAAGTTCATAGCCTGAATGGCCTTTAAGAAATAAAGAACTATTTAAAGTCAGTTGTGTCTTTCAATCATGACTATGAGAATCTTTAGCTAATCAGAGTATGAAACCCCATCTTGAGGATAACGATGAGCTTCATATAAATAGTTCTTGTATCTAGCGTATTTTAGATAAGGGATTGATACATATTTGTCTTTTACTTTATACCAAATCTGCTGAGTTAGTTCCTCATCAGTTTGGGCACTTAACCTTGCAAGATCCACACAAACCTTAGCAATTGCAGTAAAATCAGAATAAACTGTTCCAGCTATTCTTCCCTGCTTTACCGCAATTAAAGCCTCAGGAAGTCCATCAACTCCAAAAACGGGTATTGTTCTAGGATTACATACTTGCTCGGGATCTATGTCATACCCGGATCTGTCTCCTAGGTTAAAACCTTGGGTATTTAAGAAGTCAACAGCACCTAATGCCATTGCATCATTATTAGCAATAATCATATCAATGTTCTCGAGCCCTTCAGCGTCAATTTGAAGTTTTACATCACGCTTGGCAAGTTCTCGAGACCAATTTGAATGATTTTTTGAAATAAGGTTTAAATTGTATCCAGATTCAACAATCGAGTTAATTACTGCTTGAGTTCTGTTAAGAGTATCTTGATGAGTCTTCTCGCCTTGCAAAACAATTACATCAAGCTTTCCATTACCATTTCTATCAAAATTGTTTTTGAATTTTTTAAGGTAATCCAAGACCATTTGAGCTTGAAATACACCTGACTGTAAGGAATTAGCACCTACATACCAAGCTTTAGGATATGAATCCATCACACTGGGGCTTGGAATTCGATTAAAGAAAACAATTCTGTTTTGCAAAGGAGTTGCTAAATCTATAACTTTACTTGCATCCTGAGGATCAACGAGGTTAACAATCATAGGATTACCAGATGCAACATTAGATTCAATTTGTTCTAATTGTAGAGTTCTATTTTCTTTTGCATCATGCTCTACAATCGCCACTGAACGTCTATCTGCAAGCTTGTGTAAACAGTCATTAAAATTGTTTATAAAGTCATTTTTTGCATCAAAATAAAAAGTATCAACAATAGTTTGAGCTGATACTGAAGCAAATCCCAGACTTAAAAACAAGCTTAGAGCTATGATTAGTTTTATTTTCATCACTTAACTTTTAATTCAACGTACTTCGAACTATCTACTGACCATAGTACGAATGATACGTATTATAATTTTTAAATTTCGCATAATTTTGATAAGGAATTAAAACATTTCTATCTTTAACCTTATACCAAATTTGCTTTTCTAAATCTGCATCATTAGTATCTGCATAAGCAATAATTTTTAAGCATACTTTAACCAACGCCGAATAATCACAGAATGTAGTACCAGTAAGCATTCCAGAATCTACGGCTTTAAAGGCATCTTTAATGCCATCTACACCAAAAACAGGGATGTAATTTGTTCTTTCTTCATCCTCAATATTTGGCATATTATAACCGTTTTCGTTTAATGCTTTAACCGCACCTAGAGCCATATTGTCATTATTCGCGATAATCATCTCAATATTATTGATGCCTTTGTGTCTAATCTGATTTTCAACATCTTGATAAGCGACATCATATGACCAGTTATCATAATTCATGGATACTAGATTTAAAGGTATTCCTGTTGATTGAAGAGATTCAATAACTGTAGCAGTGCGACCTTTAGTATCTGAATGATTTTCCTCGCCTTGAAGCAAAATAAAATCAATAGAACCATTTTTATTCTTATCTATTTCAGGATGCATCATTAGGTAATCTAATATCATTTGATATTGGCATCTACCAGAATCAGCACTATCAGATCCTACATACCAAGCCTTTTCATAACTGTTAATAACAGATTGATCTGGAATTCTATTAAAGAAGACAACTTTAGCATCTACTTTACTTGCAAGGTCAATAGTTTCATTTGCATCTTTAATCTCAACAAGATTAACAATAGCGTCAGATCCTAAAGAAAAATTTTCTTTAATCTGCTTCATTTGAATTTTAGAGTCAGATTTTCCATCAAAAACAGTAATTTTATAACTTTGACCTTTTGTCATCTGACTTAAAGTATAGTCAAATCCCTCAAAAAAGGCATTTTGAGAATCATAGTAAAAGACGCCAATATTTTTAGCATGAGCATTCATTGACAGAGCAGAAACCATTAAAACAATAATGGTTTGTAATAATTTTTTCATATAGGCTTTTGAAAGTTAAATTTTATTTATAATTGTCGCTATATGATACCAAAACAACCTCTCCTTTTCATTTAATACTTATTTTAATTGTGTACAATTTAACAATAGATTGAAACAGAGTTCTATTTATCAAAACGATATTTTTTTCTAAAAAAATAATTTATTTAAAGGCTTTTTTAGGAAATTTTTGAACAAATATGAAGTTCCACTTTTCCCAAAAAATTTTATATATTAAATATCTTACAAATCAATACATTAAAATTTTTATTAAAAATAATGTAAAAAAATTAAAAATAATTTGAACTTTTTTTAAATTGAGGGCTCTAAGTAATATATCAGTTAAGTTTCAAGCTAAGACTGGTGACTTTTTTCATAAAATATTTCCTTAAAAAGCCCAATGCAAAACATTGGGCGTTTTTTTGCCTGTTACTTTACAGTAATTCTTAGACAATACTTACTTGAGCATTTATGAATATCTTTAGATTCATTCGTTGCAAATAAATCAGCAAAAGCAATTATCTTATCATCAGACTTTACAAGACATTTACTATCTCTTAGCCATGTGGGAGTTGAATACTCAGAAAAGAGCTTTTTAATCTCTCGACTGTGATTTCGTGTAGAAGGTTTTAGCTTTAGACCACCTTTATAATCAAAATCTAAAATAACACTATCTGTATTAAATCCTATCTTTTCATCAGAGGTTAACTCTAGAGAATATGTAAAGTCGTCTATTGTAAGAGGACATCCGGCATTAAGTTCATATTGACCTGTTGCACTACATTTTAAGGGCTTAACCAAAAACAGGTAATTTTTAAAGCGACGAATTTGATACTCGCCTAGCTCAACTACAGCACTCTGATCTGGACTAATTCTACAAATATTTAAAGCATCAAGAACGGTATTTAACTCTGGAGGTAATTGAGTCTTACAACTTATAAACATACGCAGTAAAGATGTCATTAAAGCTTCGTCAAAAACATCTAAACTAGATATATCTAAAGATAAATCCTTTCCATTGAAGACTTCATCAAACTTTTCCTTGGTATAGCGCATCGCTAAATCATGTTCATATGAACATAATTTTTGAGAACGAAGAACAGCTTTATCCATACCAGGAAATCTTTCTTTAAATAAAGGAAGAACCTTAAGTCGTATAAAATTTCGTTCAAACTTTAAATATGTGTTTGAGATATCAAATACATGTTTAAATCCTAAGGCCTCAATTATTTCTATGATCTGTGCTTTATGTAGTTCTAATAATGGACGAAGAATCGTTCCTCTTTCATCCTTAAGCATATAGCGCATGCCAGACAGACCATAAGGACCAGAACCTCTTTTTAGAGCAAGCAAAAAGCTCTCTACCTGATCGTCTGCTTGATGACCTAGCATGAGTACACTTTTATCATCTAAGTTCTCTAAAAGGGCTCTATATCGTTCTTGGCGAGATACATCTTCAGGAGACTTACCATTACCATAGACAATATTTAATTTTGGAGTAACTAAATCTACATCAAGGGATTTACAAAGCGCAGTGCAATGGTTAAACCAAATAGGATCGTCTTCATCAAGACCATGAATACAGTGAACCGCTAGGACCTTATAACGAGGATCTAGTTGACGAACTCGATTGGCAATTAGAAGGACTAAAGTAGAATCGGCACCACCTGATAAGCCAATAACTAATCTTGTGGGGCCGATTGTAGAAATGATTTTAAATGCAAGTTCGTCTAGAACTTGCATAGCTTTATCTTTTAGCAATATCCGTACTTCATCAGACGAGAGAAGCGCTGTTCTAAAAGACGATCTGAAGGTGTATTCTGTAAATCAGATAAATCAGCTTCAAGACGCTTCTTTAAATTTTCAGCCATCGCATCATAATTACGATGTGCACCACCTAATGGCTCTGCAACTACATTATCGATTAGGCCTAAATCCTTAATACGATGTGCAGTAATATTCATTGCCTCTGCAGCAAGTGCAGCCTTATCAGCTGACTTCCAAAGAATAGAAGCACAACCTTCAGGAGAAATTACTGAATAGGTAGAATACTGTAGCATGTTAACTCTATCGCCAACACCAATGGCCAAAGCGCCACCTGAGCCACCTTCACCAATAACAGTACAAATTACTGGTACGGTTAAGTCTGACATCAATTTTAAACTCTCAGCAATAGCACCTGCCTGAGAACGCTCTTCAGCGCCAACACCAGGATAAGCACCAGGAGTATCAATAAATGTCATTACAGGAATATTAAAACGCTCAGCTAGCTTCATTAAACGCATTGCCTTGCGGTAGCCTTCAGGACGAGGCATACCAAAGTTACGAATAGTACGTTCCTTTGTATCACGACCTTTCTGATGACCAATTACCATAACAGGATGACCGTTTAAACGAGCTAAACCACCAATGATAGCTTTATCATCAGCATATGCTCTATCACCTGCTAGTTCATGATAGTCAGTGAAAATTCTTTCAATGTAATCCATTGTATATGGACGCATTGGATGACGTGATAATTGAGAAATCTGCCAGTCACTTAGGTTTGAGAAGATCTTCTTTGTTAACTCAAGGTTCTTCTTCTCTAACTGATTTAATTCAGTTGTTAGATCAACACTTGATGTAGTATCAGAACTTAAACGTTTAAGTTCTTCGATATGAGCAAGCAGATCTGCAATTGGCTGTTCAAATTCTAAATAGTTAATGTTCATCACAGTGGATTCAACCTCACAGGTTTTCCGAATAATTTTATAAATTTTACTACAAAACGAGCTTTATCTCAAAGTATTGTGAGATTAGATTAAGAGCAAGTCCTCATCTGTTGCCGTTTTTAGCAATAACTTTTTGATTGGACCATAGCTTTTACGGTAACAATCCAAAATAGGTAGGTTTTCTAACAACAAAAGATGCTCTTTTGTCGAATATCCTTTATGCTTTGCAAAATGATATTCAGGGTATTTAGCGTCTAACTCATACATCTGTCTATCTCGTTCTACTTTAGCTAAAATTGATGCAGCTGCAATTTCTGCAACCCTAGCATCTCCTTTGACAACAGCTAAAGTATCTAGTTCCATATTTTTAGGTACTTTATTGCCATCAACTAATAATAGATTGCAAGATACTCTCATTGCCTCATAAGCTCTGCGCATTGCTTCTAAACTTGCATTGAGAATGTTAAAAGTATCAATTTCTTGTGGAGTACATTGACCAATGCCATAAGCTAAAGCTTTTTCTTTAATAATGGGCTCAAGAGCATCGCGTTTCTTTTCAGATAATTTCTTTGAATCATTTAAGCCTTCAATTGGATTATTTGGATCAAGAAGAACACAAGCTGCTACTACATTACCCATTAAAGGTCCGCGACCTGCTTCATCAGCACCGCAAACCTTATTTGTAATAGGAGAAATAGGATAAATAAATGGCTCTAAAATCACTTTTGCCATGAAAACACCACTTATCTTAATTAGATTTTGAATTATCTTCTGAAGCTTCAGCTGATTGCTTATCTTCTTTAGTATCTTCTTCAACAGGTGCAACCATTTCAGGATTTCCAAATGAAGCAGAACTTTCTAGATACTCAGTCTGAGAATCATTCTTCTTAATGATTCTAAACACAGCATCACAAGCTAATTCATCTGAATTACAGCACATTTCTTTATGAATTTTTTCAAATTCAATCTTCATAGAGATGTTATCGTAAATCAGAAGATTATGCATTTCATCAGCTAAATTCTGAGGATTACAGTTTTCCTGAATGTACTCTTTAACAATCATTCTGCCTGCAATTAGATTTGGCAAGGAATACACGTCAACTTTAAGTAAACGACGCGCAATCATAGCAGAAAGAGAACTTACCTTATATGCAACAGCAAAAGGAGTCTTTAACAGCATTGTTTCAAGAGCAATTGTGCCACAAGTTAATAACACAGCATCAGAAGATGCAATTACGTCTTGGGTACTGCCAACAAAAACAGTAATTGATAAATCAGGAGCAACTTCAAGCCATAGATCTTTAACAAGGCATGCCTGCTCATAGTTTGGAACAGTGCATACAAAAGTTGTATTAGGAAGTTTTCTTTTTACAAGTCTTGCAACATGAGCATAAACAGGAAGCATACGAGTAATTACACCCTTGCGTGATCCTGGCAAAATGCCCATAACTTTGCCTTTAATTGGCTCAACTGAAGTTTTTTCAAGATTAATACGTTCACGACATAAATCTTGATTGATATGTACAGGAATTGAATTAGCTAAGGTATGGCCTACATAAGTACAAGGCATATTTCTCTTTGCATACCAAGCAGGTTCAAAAGGAAGTAAAGCTAGGATTTCATCACAAGCTAACTTTATCTTTTTAACACGACTTTCACGCCATGCCCAAACAGAAGGACTTACATAGTGAACTGTTGGAATACCAGCTTGTTTAACCTTCATTTCAACATGAAGATTAAAATCAGGTAAATCAATACCAATAAATACGCAAGGTTTAGCATCAATTACATTCTTAATGGTGCGTTTGCGTATTGAAAGAATTTTTGGAAGTTTTAATAGAACTTCGGTAATTCCCATTACAGCTAAATCTTCCATTTTAGCTGAGGATAGTAGACCTTGATGAATCATCTTTGGTCCACCAATGCCGATGAACTGAGCTAGAGGATCACGACGCTTAATAGCCATCATCAAGCCGGAGCCTAAAGTATCACCTGAAGGCTCTCCAGCTACTAATGCATACAGATGAGGATTAGCATTTGATTGCATTAGCGAATGATTCCTCTACCATGAGTCTTTAAGAAATCAACAAATGGTTGAACCTCAGGAACTTCTGCAGCAATCTTTTCAATCTCTACGATAGCTTCTTCAATCTTTAAGTGCTTCTTATATAAAAGCATATATGACTTAAAGATGCCAGAAATAGCTTCTTCTGAGAAGCCACGACGCTGTAAACCACGTTTGTTAATACCAAAAGGCTTTGCGTAATGACCTGCAGCCATTACATATGGAGGAACATCCATATTTAATGCAGCCATACCGCCAACCATCGCATGACAGCCTACACGACCGAATTGATGAATTGCAGCTAGGCCACCAAAAACTACATAATCATCGATGATTACGTGTCCAGCTAAGGTTGCATTATTTGAAAAAATGCAATGATCTCCGATAACACAATCATGTGCGACATGGGCGTTTACCATGAACAAATTATTAGAGCCTACAGTTGTAGTTCCAATACCTTGTACGGTGCCTCTGTGCATAGTGCAGTGCTCTCGAATTACATTATTATCACCAATTGTCAAAGTGGTTGGTTCGCCAGCATATTTTAAATCCTGACAAGCTTCACCAATTGAACAGAACTGGTAAAAATGGTTACTCTTACCAATAGTGGTAGGTCCTCGAACCACGCAAAAAGGCTCAAATATGCAATCATCACCAATGGTAACATTACCCTCAATGATCACATTCTCGCGAATTGTTACATTCTTTCCGAGGACAACGTCTGGACCAATTTTGGCACAAGGATCAATAATACCTGTTGCTTGAGTCAATGTTATTTCCTATTAAGTAAAATTAGTGTCTTGCGCACATTAAGTCTGCAGAGCAAACTACCTTACCATCAACAGATGCTGTACCCTTGAAAGAAGCGATACCACACTTCTCTTTGAAGTATTCAACATCTAAAACTAGCTGATCGCCAGGCACTACAGGACGCTTAAATCTTGCGTTATCAATAGCAGCAAAATAATATAGCTCGCCTTCTTTTGGCTTGCCTACCATTGTAAATGCTAAGATACCAGTAGCCTGAGCCATTGCTTCAAGGATAAGAACACCAGGAAGAATTGGCTTACCAGGGAAATGGCCCTGGAAGAATGGCTCATTAAAAGTTACATTCTTTACGGCCTTTAATGTTTTATGCTCGTCGGTAATTGAATAATCAAGAACTTTGTCGATCATTAAAAATGGATATCTATGTGGAAGCAGTTCCATGATCTGCTCAACATTTAAAGTATGGGTCTTGTTATCAACGATTTCAGTCACTTTATTCCCCCGGTAAATACTATTTATTATTTAACTGATTGGTTAAGTACTCAACTTTCTTCTCAAGATCTGTAACTCTATGGTACATTTCATTGATATGTAAAGTTCTTGCAGCGGTAATTCGCCACTCTTTATTGGTCTGTGCAGGAATACCAGATGAGTAAATACCTGGTTTGTCAATTGATCTCATTACCATACACATTCCACTTACGGTTACACCATCACAAATGCTGATATGACCGTTAAATACGGATGTACCACCGATAATACAATACTTACCAATAGTACAAGAGCCTGCGAATGTCGTGCCACCTGCTACAGCAGTGCCATAACCAATATGAACGTTATGAGCAATCTGACATAGGTTATCAATAATCACGTTATCTTCAATAACGGTATCATCAATAGCACCTCTATCAATGCAAGTACAAGCGCCAATTTCTACATGATTGCCAACTAAAACACGGCCTGTCTGTGGGATTTTAATCCACTGACCACGTTCATTTGCGTAACCGAAACCATCACCACCAATTACAGTACCTGATTGAACTAAACAATCTGTACCAATAACACAGTCATGATAAACGCTTACGTTTGGATATAGTTTGGTGTTGTCGCCAATTTTAGCATTTGTACCAATAACAACATTTGCGCCTAATTGTACATTATTACCAATTACAGCACCATGTTGAATATAAACATTCGGTCCAATTGAAACATTTTCACCAATTATAGCACTCTCGTCAACAACAGCGGTATTTGAAACACCTGTTGCAATTGCAGGAGTTGAGTCTAGTAACTGTGCTACCTTAGCAAATCCAACATAAGGATCTTTTAACACTAAAACAGCAGATGTTGCATGTTCTACGTCTTCTTCCTTACAAATAACAGCGCCTGCCTTTGATTGAGCAAGCACATCACGATATTTAGGATCAGACAAAAAGCTAATTTCGTTTTCTTTAGCAGTCTTTAGATTAGCAACAGCACTAATTTCAATATCACCATTGCCAACTAATTTTGCATCTAGTTTTGATGCAATATCTTTTAATAGCATTAAAAATCCTTTAAAGCTTAATTACTTAGTTTCTTTCTTTGCTGGCTTCAACTTAGATGCTCTTGCGATAACTTCTTTTGAGATATCTACAGAATCTGATGCAAATACAATAGCTTCGCCGCGGATAACAAGGTTGATACCACGTTCTTTTGCAATTCTGTCAATAGCGGTCTGAACTAAGCGAACTAGTTTCTGCTCTGCTTCACGTTCTTTTTTCTGAGCATCTTCTTGTAAAGCTTGGCCCTTTAACTTGAACTCAGCCTCTAAAGAAGCAAGTTTACGTTGAATTTCAGTTGCTTTTTGCTCATTAGCCTTTTGTAGCTCAGCTTGTAGTTTCTTGCCTTCAGCTTCAATCTTATCAAGTTCAGCTTTTCTTGGGCCAAACTCTTTTTGCATATTTGACTGAACTTCTTTAGCTTGAGGAAGTTCTGACATAATTAAAGGGATGTTTACAACTGCAATGCTTGTTACAGCAGGTTTTACATCGGTTTTAACTTCATCTGCTGCAAGTACAGACTGAGATAAAGCAAAGCTTAAAGCTGTTGCGATAACTAATTTCTTTAACATTTTAATAATCTCCTTGTTATAAATTCTTTAGAAGGTGCTACCCATATTGAAATTAAATACCTGAGTATCATCTTTATCGTATTTCTTAATTGCCTTAGCAAGGTTGAATGATAGAGGTCCTAAAGGTGACATCCAAACAACAGATAAACCTACTGATGTACGGTATTTACTTGCCTTAGAGTAATCAACTGCATACATCTTTGAACGAGAATCCCATAGAGCACCTGCATCAAAGAAGATAGATGTTCTAACACTATTCTTATAAGCTTCTGCTAGAAGTGGGGTTGGAACAATAAACTCAGCACTAGCTGTCCAGAAAGCATTACCACCGATGGTATTGCCTGACTCATAATAGCCACCAGTAAATGGATTTGCATATAGAGCACGAGGACCAATAGAATTGCGACTAAAGCCTCTCATCCACTCTGAACCACCTAAAGAGAAGTTATCAAAGAAAGGTAAGATTTCCTTAGTACCATTTTTTTCACGATAACCATTACCATAACCTGCTTTACCACGAACAGAGAATACATAGTCATGATATGTATCAATTGGGAAGTAGTGGTAGGTCTCAGCTGTTACCTTGTAGTAATGAATATCTGAGTTAGGTGTAGTAATAGACATTGATAGAACTTGCTTAGAACCATCTGTAGGTAATACAGTCTGATCTAAAGAGTTTCTTGTTAAATCAATACCTGCTTTATAGTTAATAAAATTAACTGCTGAATTACTATCTTTTCCATAAAGACCGAAGAATATATCGCCTTGCTGGAAGTGTAAACCATGATTCTTAATCTTAGATTTTTCAATACCTAAGCTGTAGTTAATAGATAGTTCTTCAGATAGAGGGTAACCTAAATAAGCATATGCACCGTAGGTGTGATTTGTATAATCGATAACATCAGTATTCTCATCGTCACCATTATACTTATCCATGAAAATTCGACCACCTAAGCTTACATTATCAACGGTAAAGTAAGGATCGGTATAAGCTAATTCCATATGTTTTCTGTAGTCATTTTCGTATGAAGAAATACTACCATATGTTCCCCAACCAAATAGGTTTGACTGAGAAATTGCAGCCTGAAGGGTCACACCTGTATCTGTACCAATACCGATACCACCAGAAATAGAACCTGTAGGACGCTCTTTAACCTTAGCGTTTACATTAACAGTATCTTCAACACCGCCAATGCTTTCAGTATCAACATCAACTGTCTCAAAGTAGCCAGTACGATTTAGACGTGTCTTAGACATTTCCATAGCTTCAGATGATAACCATGAACCATCCATCTGGCGTAATTCACGACGAATTACAGTATCATTTGTAGTGTCATTACCTGTAATCATAACTTGAGATACATGAACACGTTTACCAGGTAAGACGTTAAACTGTAACTCTACAGTCTTATCTTTATCATTAAAAATTGGGAAAGCTTTAACTTCAGAATTTGCATATCCATATTTTCCTAGAATGCCAGCTAAAGTCTTCTCATTTTCTGTAATTCTACGCTGATTGTAAATTTCACCATCGTTGATAGTTACAGCTGATGATAATTCCTCACCATACTTTAGAGTATCGCCACGAACTAGGCTGTTAGAGATATGGTATCTCTCACCTTCGTCGATAGCTACAGTTAGGTAAATCCCCTTCTTATCAGGAGTTAACTCAACAGATGTTGAGTTTACTTTAAAGTTTACAAAACCTCTATCCATATAGTAGGTTCTTAAAGCTTCAAGATCAGCTCTGAATTTTTGACCGTTATAACGAGTATTAGCCATGAAATTCCACCAAGGAACATCATCTCGTAATTGCATTTGAGCAAGAAGAACATCTTCAGGGAATGATTTATTACCTACGATGTTAATCTGAGTAATTTCAGCAGCTTTACCTTCGGTAATTTCAATCTTGATGTCTGCTCTATTACGAGGAAGATTTGTAATTACTGCGTTAACAGATGCTTGATACATACCTGATGAATGATAAAAATCAGATAGAGACTTTTCAATAATATTAAGAGCTTGAACATTTAAAGCTTCACCAACTCTAATGCCCTGAGCCTCAATAATCTTTTGTAACTCTTCTTTTTTAATATTGATATTACCAGAGAAATCTACAGCACCAATTGTTGGTCTTTCTTTTACGGTAACAATAAAAGTATCATCGTCACGAGATAGTTTTACATCATCAAAGTCGCCTGTAGCATAAAGCTGTTGCATAGCTAAAGCGGTATTCTCTTTTGTCAAGACATCGCCTTCCTTAATAGGAAGAGCTAAAAGAACAGCACCTTTAGTTACACGGTTTAAACCACGAACTTGGATGTTTGAAATAACAGGATCACCTGCTGCATATGCACTAGGAACAGATAAGGTAGAAGCTACTGCTAAACCTAAGGCTGCAAGTTTAAAGGAAAAATGACTCTTCATTGTAAAACCATTTGTTTGTTTAAAGTTTTATAAACCTTTTATATCATTAAAAATTGCAAAAATCATCAAAGTAAGTAACACAGCAGCACCTACAGCTGTAAGCGCAGCTTGAGTTTTTGCACTAGGCTCACGACGCATTATAGCCTCGTAAGCTAAAAATATTAGTTGGCCACCATCTAAAACAGGTATAGGCAATAAATTTAAGATACCTAAGTTTACACTAATAGCGGCTAAAAAACTTATAAAGATAGCTAAGCCAAAGCTTGCGCTCTCTTGAGCTCCCTTTGCTATAGCAATAGGGCCTGAAATATTATCAGCAGAAATTGAACCGTTTATAAGCTTATAAGCAGATACTAGTACAAGTTTTGACATTGTAACGCTATCTGATACAGCTTTATATACAGCATCTGTAAATCCGTATTTAACAACTCTATCTAAACCGTCAACTTTCTCGCCTTTAGGACCAATACCTACAAATGGCACACTTTTTTTAGTATGTTCATTATACTTAGATTCAGGCTGTACGCTTGCACTATACTTTGAGCCAGATCTTGATACAACTAAATTTAATGGAGCAAAGTTTGAACTTAAAATTGAATCTTGGATTCTGTACCATGAATCAACTTTCTGACCATTGATTTGTTCAATTACATCACCAACTTGTAAACCAGCCTTATGGGCAGGAGAATTTGGTAATACAGCACCTAAAGTATTAGTAATTTTTCCAAAGCAAATTCTAAGACCTAATTTTTCAATTGGAGACTCATCTCGATTTAATGATAGATCTTCAAATGAAAGGAACAATTCTCTTGTCTGGCCTTTACCAAAATCACTTGATACTTTTACCAAAACCTTTTTAGAATCGCCAATATTCTCAACTGCTTCATATAAAAAATCAGACCAAGTATTAACTTGCTTATCATCAATAAAATCAATTTTGTCGTATACTTTAAAGCCAGATTTATCAGCTATTGATTGAGGAATTACATCACCTACAATTGCATAGCGCTCAACTATACCAGACATATTTACGCCGGTTAATAAAAGCACTGCAAGAATAATGTTTGAAAAAGGGCCTGCAAAAATAATAATTGCTCTTTTTAAAACACTTTGAGCCTTAAAAGAGGTTTTTGAGAGTTTTGTTTTATCTGTTTCTTCATTAGGAGTATTCTCGCCTTCCATCTTTACATAACCGCCAAGAGGAATAGCACTAAGCGCATATTCACAACCATCTTTAGCTGTTCTTTTATAAAGAATAGGACCAAATCCTAATGAAAAACGTAAAACTTTTACACCGCACAAACGAGCTGCAGTAAAGTGCCCTAGTTCATGAATAGTAACTAAGATACCTAAAGCAATGAAAAAGTAGACAGCTCCGCCTAGTGCATTAACCATGTAGAGTTCCTATAAAATTATTTGCTTCAAATCGAGCTTTAGCATCAACAGATAGAATTTCATCAATGTCATTTAAAATAGGAGAACCAATTTTATTTAAAACAGCCTCAACTACTTGGCTGATCTGAAGATAAGAAATTCTTCCATCTAAGAAGTTGGCAACTGCAATCTCATTTGCTGCATTTAAAGAGGTGGTAGCACCCTGTCCTGATAAACTAGCTTGCATTGCCAATTTCAAACAAGGATAACGATTATAATCAGGAGCGTTAAAACTTAAATCGCCTAGAAGCTCAAAATCTAAAGGTTTAACTCCTGAAACAATTCTTGAAGGATATGCTAAAGCTACAGCTATTGGAGTTCTCATATCAGGCTGACCTAATTGAGCAAGAACTGCACCATCTTGAAATGAAACCATTGAATGAATAACTGACTGAGGATGAATTACAACTTTGATGTCTTCATCTGTTGCGTTAAATAAATAACGAGCCTCAATAAACTCAAGACCTTTATTCATCATGGTAGCTGAATCAACGGAAATCTTAGGACCCATTGACCACACAGGATGAGCAATAGCTTGAGCTGCAGTTACATGTTTTAAATCTTCAATTGGAGTATTTCTAAATGGACCACCTGATCCTGTAAGTAAAATCTTGTTTACATTTGCGCTTTTTAAATCACAGTAGCCTAAATTCTGTTGAGCCTCAACAGGAAGACACTGGAAAATAGCACTATGCTCACTATCAACAGGTAATACCTTTGCGCCATATTTTTTAGCAGTTTCAAAGAAAATTTGACCTGACATTACTAATGCTTCTTTATTAGCTAAAGCAATAGTACATCCTGTTTTTACAGCAGCTAAAACAGGTTTTAAACCAGCAGCTCCAACAATAGCTGCTACAACAATATCAGCCTTGCCATCACCTGCTAAAGTCTCTACACCTTTTTCACCTGATAGAACTTCAATATCGATATTTTTAGCTTTAAGCAAAGACTGTAATTGTATAGCAGCCTCTTTTGATGCCATTGCAACAGCTTCAGGCTTAAAATCTATAACAATTTGTAGCATTTTCTCAACATTAGTTGAGGCTGCAACACCATGTAATTTGAACTTATCTTTGTGTCTTGAAAGAACATCTAAGGTGGAGGTACCAATTGAGCCTGTAGCACCTAGCAAAGTGACATTTTGCATTTTTAGAATAACTCTCCGCTTACTAACCAAATTGTAGTTAGGAATACGGGAATAGCTGCTAATTGAGAATCTATTCTGTCTAGCATACCGCCATGACCAGGAAAGATTTTGCCTGAGTCTTTAATGTCTGCTAAACGTTTGAACATACTCTCTACTAAATCACCAATAACTGAGAATAAAATAGTAAACACACAAGCTATAGTTAAAGCTGTTTGATTAGTTGCATACTGACCGAACCAACCTAGCTTCATAAAAATAAACATTGCAATAATAGCTGTTAGTAAACCACCTAACAGACCTTCAATAGTCTTTTTAGGACTTACATTAGGAAGCATCTTGTGCTTACCCAAAAAACGGCCTGCAAAATAAGCGCCAGAATCTGCGCACCATACTAAAGCCATCACTGCTAATACTAAATAAGCACCAGCAATATTGTCAGCACCATATTCACTTGATCTTAAAATTAGAAGTCCCATTAAGAAAGGTACAAGCATTAAAAGAGCTATCACACAGTTTATAACTTTGTTTTTATGCCAAGCTGTATCATGAGGGAATTTTAAAAGAAGAGGTAATGAGCCTAGCCAAACAATCACACCTGATAAGGTAATGTATTGAGCAATCTTAGGAATACCAGTCACAACAAAAAAACCTGGATTGCCAACTGCAATAAAGGATAATGACGCAACTATCATTGAGATAACAACAAATGGAATTTTTGTTTTAAAGCCAATTAAAGGGCCAAATTCATAGGCACCTACGGCAAAAATGAAAAGTGAACCCATTGCAAATTTAGGGAAATCACATAAAAACAGCCATGAAAGAGTTGCAGCAATTAGTACAATTGCAGTACAGATTCTAGTTAGCATCGTTGTTATCCTTATTGTTTTGAACCTGAGCTGATGTCATTCCAAAGCGTCGTTCACGTCCTGAAAAAAAGGAGAAAGCTTCAATTAAGTCTTCTCTTCCAAAATCAGGCCATAATGTATTTGAAAAGAACATTTCTGCATAGGCTGATTGCCACATAAGAAAATTACTTATGCGCTGCTCTCCGCCTGTTCTAATTAGTAAATCAACATCAGTTGGTACACTTAAGTTTTGACTTAACATTTCTTCATTAAGTTCAATAAAATTTGTACCATTTTCTTGGCATTGAGCCATTAGAGATTTACAAGCCTGTAAAATATCCCATCTTCCACCATAATTAGCAGCGATGTTTAATTTCATAACTTTACAGTCAGAGGTTAGAGTTTCAAGCTTGTCTATTTGTTTTTGAAGAATAAAAGGAAAACGTGTTTTGTCACCTACAATGCGGGTACAAATACCATTTTCTAATAAATTTTTACTTTCTTTGCGAATTGCTTGGACAAATAATGCCATTAAAGCATTAACCTCAAGAGCAGGTCTTTTCCAATTCTCGCTAGAAAACGCAAAAAGAGTTAATTCCTTAACTCCTAATTTAGCGCATTCACTTATAACTCTACGAACAGCATTAGCACCTTCTTGATGACCACTAACACGTTGCTTTCCACGCAGTTGTGCCCATCGACCATTGCCATCCATAATTATAGCTAAATGTCGAGGAGCAATTATGCTCCCCGAGTTTTCAGTTTTTTTATCCTGCATGAGAGATAATTAAATTTCCATTAACTCTTTTTGTTTTGCAGCTAAAAGATCATCTGCCTTCTTGATTGCAGCATCAGTAGACTTCTGAACCTTTTCTTCGCCTGAACGCTGATCGTCTTCAGAAATTTCTTTATTCTTCTGAAGCTCTTTGATTTCAGCATTTGAATCACGACGAACATTACGAATTTCAACTTTGGTCTGTTCAACTTCGTTCTTTACAACCTTAACAAGATCCTTACGGCGCTCTTCAGTTAATGGAGGTAGAGGTACACGAATTTCAACACCAGCAACAACAGGGTTTAAACCTAGTTCTGATTGCTGAATTGCTTTTTCAACAGCCTTGATAGCATTTCTGTCAAACACGCTTAACTTTAAAGTACGAGCATCTTCAACGTTAATCTGTGCAACCTGACGTAATGGGGTTGAGCTTCCATAGTAGTCAACCATGATGCCATCTAGTAATGCAGGTTGTGCACGACCAGTACGAATCTTTGAAAGGCGAACATCTAAAGACTCAATTGCACGATTCATGCGGCTTTCTGCATTGTTCTGAACGTCTTTTAACATATTTTGTGACTCCTTAATCGCTTACCACAGTACCTTCAGTTTCACCACGAGCGGCTTTATTGAAGGCATTAGGTTTATTCATAGAGAATACTCTAATTGGCATGTGATGTTCTCTAGCTAGTGCGAAAGCTGTAAGATCCATCACTTCTAACTGCTTTGAGATAACCTCATCAAAAGATAAAGCGTCAAACTTAGTTGCGCTTGGATCTTTTACAGGGTCAGCAGTATAGATGCCATCAACTTTGGTTGCTTTTAAAACTTCAGAGCATTGAAGTTCAATAGCGCGTAAAACAGCTGCTGTATCAGTTGTAAAGAATGGTGCACCAGTACCACCTGCTACAATTAGGCTTGTGCCAGCATCTAATAACTGACGACCTTCAGTAGCACTGTACTGAGCTGTAATTGATGGAATACCATAAGCACTCATCAATACACACTTACCACCTTGAGCCTTTAATTCTTCACGCATTGCAAGACCATTCATGATAGTTGCTAGCATACCCATTTGGTCGCCAATCACTCTATCAAAGCCTGCTTTTTGTAAAGCTGCTCCACGGAAAATATTTCCGCCACCAATAACTAAAACGGTCTGAACGCCCTGCTTTTGAACTTCACGAATAGCTGTAGCTGTTTGTGAAAGAACCTTAGGGTCAATACCAAAACCATTATCACCGCTTAAAGCCTCGCCTGAGATTTTAAGTAATATACGACGCACTGTACTTTTCTGCTCCGAAGACATTTAAAAACTCCGCAAATTATTTCTGTGCGGCAGCTACTTGAGCCTGAACTTCAGCAGCAAAGTCAACAACCTGCTTCTCGATACCTTCGCCAACTTCTAGACGAACGAATGATACTGCATCAGCGTTGTGTTCCTTTAGCATCTGACCTACAGTCTGCTCTGGATTCATAACGAATGCCTGACCAGTTAGAGAAACTTCACCAGTGAACTTCTTCATACGGCCTTCAACCATCTTCTCAGCGATAGCCTGTGGCTTGCCTGAGTTCATAGCGATATCGATCTGAACCTGACGCTCGTGAGCAACAACTTCAGCTGATACGTCTTCTGGCTTTACGAATTGTGGCTTAGAAGCACATACGTGCATAGCAACGTGCTTAGCAAGCTCAGCATCGCCGCCCTTAAGAACAACAGCAACACCAATACGCTTGTTTGAGTGAACGTATAAACCAACAGTCTCACCGTCGTTTGCGTTAACTAAAGAAACGCGACGAACCTGTAGATTTTCACCAATCTTAGCAACTAAAGCTGTTAGACCATCAGCAACTGACTGACCGTTTAACTGAGCAGCCTTTAAAGCTTCAACATCAGAAATGTTGTTTGCAAGAGCTAAATCAGCAACTTTCTGAGAAAACTCAACGAATTCAGCGTTCTTTGCACAGAAGTCGGTCTCTGAGTTAACTTCAACCATAGCAACTTTGTTGCCATTCTGAGCAACAGAGATGATACCTTCAGCAGCTGTACGGCCAGCCTTTTTAGCAGCCTTAGCAGCACCGCTCTTACGCATAGCATCGATTGCAGCCTGCATGTTACCATCAGCAGCAACTAAAGCCTTTTTGCAGTCCATCATACCAGCGCCAGTAGCGTCACGTAATTCTTTAACCATAGCAGCGGTTACAGTAGCCATGTTTTATTCCTCTTAAAATCGGTAAAAGGCCGGAGTTCCGGCCTTAGAAATTTTCAAATAATTACGAATTTATTCGTATAGCTAGATCAATTAAGATCTAATCGAAAACTTATTCAGCCTTTGCTGGCTCTTCAGTCTTAGCCTTAGCCTCAGCTTCAGCCTTTTCCTGACGAACAACATCAGCACGAGCAACGTTGATAGTCTCAACAGCGCCCTTTAGATATAACTCAACAGCACGGATAGCGTCGTCGTTACCTGGAACTACGTAGTTAACGCCATCAGGATCTGAGTTTGTATCAACGATAGCAACAACAGGAATACCTAGGTTGTTTGCTTCTTTGATAGCGATGTGCTCAACTTCAGCATCGATTACGAATAAAGCGTCTGGTAGACCGCCCATATCCTTAATACCGCCTAATGAACGGTTTAACTTCTCAAGCTCACGAGTACGTAATAAAGCTTCTTTCTTAG
>CAZEXR010000015.1:0-19156 GCA_964516675.1 uncultured Enterobacterales bacterium
TTAAGTTATATAAGGTCATATTTTCCACCTAAAATTTTACACTTGGTAAAATTTCATATTCCATGTCAACTAATGTACAAGCATTAGGATTTATATAGTAAAGCTCTTATCATATAAATAACGTATTTATATCGATAATAATTATTATTAGTAGTTTAAAAACATATCATTCTAATTTTAGTACAAACATAAAAATATTACGAAATTATGTTTAAAAAAATATCAGATCTTTTAACTAGCGCAATAAAATAAATCACCTACAAATTAAAAAGCCACTTTCAGAGTGAGGCTCTAAAAATGGCTTTCAATAAAGAAGATAATAATCTTATTTAGAATTTAAAATCTCAGGTAAAATCCAACCGTCTGACTTTCTTGTAGCAGGATTGTCTTGAGAAACAATAGTACTCTGTGAACTTTGAACTGCTTGAGCAGGTGCAGAGTTTTGTGCTTGAGCAAAAATATCAGGATTTGGCTTTGGAGCTGCTTGAGAATAGCTTGCAAATTGATGATTAAATGCAGTATCTGCTTTTCTAGGATCGGTAGCTGAAATACCTGTAATTAACATAGTAACAGATACTTCATCCTCAGCTAAATTCTCATCAAAGTATAAACCAAACTTACAATCAGCCTCTTCTTCAGCATAAGACTGAATTGAGTTACTTACTGTATCTAACTGACTAATTGGGAAATTAGGGTTTGCTTTAATGTATGCCATAATACCAGTTGCAGAACGGATATCAATTCTATCCATCAATGGAGAGTTAATAGCTTTATCAACAGCATCTTCTACAAAGGTAGGACCTTTACCAAAACCATTACAAATAACACTATGACCACGGCCACGCATAATAGTTACAACGTCAGCAAAGTCTAGGTTGATATATGAAGGGATAGTGATTGCATCTGTGATGCCTTGAACTGCATGTAATAGAACATCGTTACAAGCTTCAAAAGCCTTAACAATGGCAACATTAGCACCTAAATTATGTAATAGCTTATTGTTATCAATAACAATTAAAGAATCTACAAATTTTGATAATTCTGTAATACCAGACTCAGCGTTTACGCTGTGACGCTTGCCTTCAAAAGAAAATGGCTTTGTAACAACAGCAACAGTCAATGCGCCAACATCACGAGCTACTTGAGCAATTATAGGTGCTGAACCTGTACCGGTACCACCGCCCATACCTGCAGTAATGAAGACCATATCTGCATCTGTTAGTAACTGTTTTAAGTCTTCAGTTGACTCTTCAGCTGCCTTGCGACCTTTATTAGGGTCACAACCTGCACCTAAACCATTAGTTAGCTTTACGCCGATTTGAACTTTTAAAGGTGAAGTAGAACGCTGTAAAGAATTTGCATCAGTATTAACAGCTATAAATTCAACATTTTTAAGGCCGCTATCAATCATATACTGAATAGTGTTGCAGCCACCGCCGCCAACACCAATTACAATAATCTTTGCATTGTAAATTTTGTTCAAATCTGGATTCTCGGTACTCATCTTCGTCTCCATTGTTAATTTTTTATTACTTATAATAGACGATATAAGTAACTTATTGTAGAAAATCAGATAATAAATGTGCTATTAAACAATTATTATACATTCTATTATTAAAAAATGCTCATTAAAGCTAACTTTAGCCTTCAAATGAGCATTTATATAACACATAACTAAAAACGGAGCATAAGCTCCGTTTTAAATCAGTTAAATCTTATTCAGACTTTGAACGTAAGATTGGAGGTAAATCCCAAAGATCATTCTTATCTTCAGCTGGGCTCTTACCAAAAGAATCAACTGCAACTTCTGAAACATTGCTGTTGTCCATATGACCACCAAAACTTGGCTCTTTGTGAGCTGTATTGTAATCATTGTACTGTGGTTCTTGAGAACGGAAAGGATCTGGAACCTGTACAGTCTTTGGAGCTACTGCTTCAGGACGAGCTTGAGCAAAGTGTTCTGGCTCTTTTCTTACTTTATCAAAGAATCCACCAGCACCAGTGCTAATTGCACTTGCTCTATCACGACTTGCACCTGCAACTCTATCACGAGCGATATTAGCAGGATTATTAGGATCAGTTGCAGAAATACCAGTAATCAAGATAGTAATTGCTACCTCGTCTTCTGATAACTCTTCTTCAAATGTCATACCAAACTTGCAATCTGCTTCTTCGTCTGCATAAGACTGAATTGCAGTACAAATTTCTTCATATTTCTGAATAGGGAAATTAGGGTTAACACGAATATTTGTTAACAAGCCAGCTGCTGACTTAATATCAACCTGCTCAATAAGAGGTGAATGGATTGCTCTATCTACAGCATCCTCTACATAGTTTGCACCCTTACCTACGCCGTTACCAATCATTGCGTGACCACGACCGCGCATTACAGTTACAACATCGGCAAAATCAAGATTGATGAAGCCTGGTTTTGTAATTGCAGATGTAATACCCTTAACTGCATTTAATAAAACATCATTAGCTGCATTAAATGCATTAACAATAGAAATATTTGCACCTAAGTTCTTTAATAATTTGTCGTTATCAATCACGATTAGAGAGTCAACGTGCTTAGATAGCTCAGTGATACCAGACTCAGCGTTAACAGTATGACGCTTGCCTTCGAACTTAAATGGCTTAGTAACAACAGCTACAGTAAGAGCCCCTGTCTCTTTTGCAATTTCAGCAATAATAGGAGCTGCACCTGTACCGGTACCACCGCCCATACCAGCTGTGATAAATACCATATCAGAGCCTTGAATCAATTTCTTGATATCTTCTTTAGACTCTTCTGCTGCCTTGCGACCCTTATTAGGATCACAACCTGCACCTAAACCGTTTGTTAACTTAACACCAATCTGAACTTTAAGAGGTGAAGTTGATTTTGATAATGCCTGAGAATCGGTGTTTACAGCAATAAACTCAACACCTGAAAGGCTATCGTTAATCATGTGCTGTAGTGAGTTGCCACCACCGCCACCGATGCCTAAAACACGGATAACACATGTTCCTGATGGAGTAATGGTGCTACCTGCACCAGAATTCGCTACTGACTCAACACGAAAATCGCTCATTTTTCTAAAACTCTCTTAAAAAATTTTTATAAATCATACCAATAAATAGCTGTCATTGCTCACTTATTCGTAAAATTTTTGTTAATGCTCACGTTATATGTATAGATCTTCTAAAATTTTAGAATGCTTCGTATAGTTTTACATAAGATTAAGCATTTTCAAAGATCTGCGTACTACATTTCACGAAGAACCCATGCTTTAAACTTTGCACCTAGTGATTTATTGTTTACCGATCCATTCTCTTCTACAGGATCATCAGAGTATTGTCTTAAATCTTCAAAACGACCAGAACGTAAAAGACCTGTACAAACAGCCTTATCAGAATCAGATAAGAACATTACGTCACCTGCATCCTCATAAACTCTTGTGCCTAAAGGATGACCTATTCTTACTTTATTTGTAGAACAACGTAAAACACCCATTTCTTGATTTACGCTTTGATAAATATATTGTGAAAATACTTTCTCAATTCCATCAAGTTTAGAGGTGCCACCTGTCAAAACAATACCGCCGCCAATTACAAGAGACTGTCTTTCAAAGATTGCAGAACCATACATGTTAATTCTTGCAAAAATCAAATCAATCATGCGAACTAATGCTTCATTGATAACTCTTGATAAATCAACAAGACGAATTCTAAGTTCATCACTCTTGCCCATTGGCACAGGGATTTCGATGTCTTTAGCTTCTTCCTTTAAAAAATCAGGACTTGCAATGCCTTGTTCGCACTTAATTTTTTCAGCCTGTTCCATTGAAATACCAAATGATTTTGCAATCACAGATGTAATGTAATTACCGCCATCATCAATACCAAATGATAATAACTGTCTATTGCCTTCAAAAACAGTCACATTTACAGTTCCGCCACCAATATCAATACAGATGACACCAATCTCTTTTTCACCAGTGGTAACAACAGCAGATGCAGCAGCATTACCTGTAAATATTACACTAGATACACTTAGATCAGGATTAGTCATCTTCACGGCTTGTTCTATGTTTTTCTTAAACATATAGTTACAACCGATAATATGTACAGACACATCGAGGCGTTTTGCATACATATTGATAGGATTTACGATGGCATTTGAAGTTTCAGTCTTATAGCTTTGGGGATTTGTATGAATAATGCTAAATTCTGATACATTGATATCGCGTAGACCTGCAATTGCATTTTTAATTGCACGGTTTCTATCATAAACAGTTACGGTACCAGTTGTAACGGTAGCAGTACCGACTTGGTTTTCTGCTTTAATATACTTACCTGATACACCTGTTACTAACTTATCAATAGTTACATTATATTTTTGTTGAAACTGACTGATGATAGTGGCAATACTTCTTGCTAATGCATCAATATCGGAGATATTACCATTTGCAACGCCAGCACTCTTACACTCAAGCATGCCCTTAACGTAGATCTGTCTATCAGCTAATACTTCGCCAGCAATAAGACGTAGATTTGATGAACCCACATCTAAAGCAAAAATAAGCTTTTCATCATCTTTATTAGCTACTTGATTAGTGCTTTTCTTTTTCATGATCGCCATAAAAAAGCTCCCCTATTATAATTATTATTGTTTTACCGCAGTATTAGACTGTTTTTTACCAACAGCAAAACCAACATCATATCTTAAATCAACATACTCAACATCATCGATATTCAAACCTGAATATCTAAATGAACGCAAAAATCTTTTTAGTCTTTCTATGCCTTCTTTTTGGCTTCTGCCTAAAATTAGCTTGGTTCCGTTGTCTAAGGTGATGGTATAACAACGTACATTATCTAAATAAAGTTCAACCATCTGATAAGGACTATTATTCATCACTCTAACAAAGGATACCGCACTTTCATAGACATCATTACAAAGATTATCTCGAAATGCGCCTAGCTTTACTAAAGGTTGACTAAATTGAGTTAAATCTGGGTAAAAAATACTCTTAGTTTTAGCATCGTATATTCCAGCATCATTCCAATAGGCTGCAGGTACATGCTCAATTACAGATAAAACTAAGGTATCAGGCATCTTCTTTTTGATTGTTACCTGAGCTACCCAAGGATTTTTCATCAGTTCTTGTTTTAAGATATTAACATCAAGTGTTGCAATATTTCGACCGGCACATACACGACCTGTCACATCTGCAATACCTTTTTTTGTTAGCTGACGAAAAGCACCGTCAATTTGAACTGCTTTTACAGGCAAAGCATTTGACTGTGACAAAAAGTGATTGATAAGCAAATCACCTTTTATAACGAGACAAAGCAGTATCAATAAAAATATGATACCGGCGATAAAATAACCGCGACTATGTCGTGACTTTGCCATTTAACTTTGCCTTAAAAATTAAAGTTTTTCAAAAATAGTTGAAAGGTTCTTTGCAACTTGTACTACGTTACCAGCGCCTTGAGTAATTAGTAGAGAGTTATCATTAACAATAGTTTCTAGTAATTCAGGAACTTCTGCAACAGTCTCTACAAAATGAGGTTCAATTTTGCCCTTTAGGCGAATTGACATGCATAAGTGACGACCGTCAGCACCTGCAATTGGCTCTTCACCTGCTGGATATACATCAACTAATACTAGTTTATCAACTAACTGCAATACACGAACAAAATCTTCATAACAATCACGAGTTCTTGTATAGCGATGTGGTTGGAAAACCATGCATAATTCTTTTTCTGGATAAGCTAAACGAGCAGCCTTAATGGTAGCCTCAACTTCAGTTGGATGATGACCATAATCATCAACTAAGGTAATTTTATTACCTGATTTTAACTTAAAGTCACCATAATTTTGGAAACGTCTACCTACGCCCTTAAACTCGGATAGAGCTTGAGCTATTACCTTTTCATCAATTCCAGCTTCAACAGCAACAGCTACAGCAGCAGCCGCATTCTTTGCCATATGTAAACCAGGCATTGGTAAATCAATTTTTAAAGGTTCAGAGTCTTTTCTTACAATTGTAAACTGGCAACGAGGACCAACTTCTTTAAAGTCAGTAACTCTAAAATCAGCTTCTTCACTTACGCCATAAGTTACAATAGCACGACCAATCTGAGGTAGGATTTCTTTTATGTTTGGATCATCAATACAAACTACAGCTACACCATAAAATGGTAAGTTATGTAAGAACTCAACAAAGGTCTTCTTAAGACAATTAAAATCGCCACCATAGGTATATAAATGGTCAGGTTCGATGTTGGTTACTACAGTCATCATAGGCTGAAGATGTAAGAAAGAAGCATCTGACTCATCAGCCTCTGCAATTAGATAATTACCAGTGCCTAAACGAGCATTAGTACCAGCTGAATTTAATAGGCCCCCAATAACAAAAGTTGGATCTAACTTTGCTTGCGCAAAAATTGAAGATATTAAACTTGTAGTTGTAGTCTTACCATGAGTACCAGAGATGGCAATACCGTTACGGTAGCGCATTAACTCTCCTAGCATTTCAGCACGGCGTACTACAGGAATATGTAACTCACGAGCACGTGCAACCTCAGGATTACCCTCGTGAATTGCAGATGATACAACTACAACACTAGAACCATTTACGTTGTCAGCTGCATGTCCTATAAAAACAGTAATACCGAAACTCTCAAGTCTTTGTGTCACTTTAGACTGAGCAATATCAGAGCCTGAAACACTATATCCTTCATTACGTAAAACTTCAGCGATACCGCACATGCCAGCACCACCGATACCTACAAAGTGAATTCTTTTAACTTTGTGCATTAAAGGCACAGTATGAACTAAATTTGTTGTTTCCATTTTTTCTTACTTATTCTTAATTGTTAAAAGCATCATCAATAATAGCTACAGCTTTTTGTGTAGCATCAATAGTTGCACACTTAAAACTTGCCTTTGACATTTGCTTTAATAACTCTCGGTTATCGTTTAAATTCTTAATTGCTTGATATAACTTATCAGCATCTAGCTCTGACTGTTTAAATAATAAAGCAGCACCAGCATCTTTTAAAAACATAGCGTTTTTAGTCTGATGATCATCTACAGCTGTAGGTAGAGGAACAAAAATAGCAGGAAGAGCTGCTGCACATGTTTCTGCAACAGTTAAAGCACCTGCTCTACAAATGATTAAATCACTGTCTTTGTATAACTTGTCCATATCATCAACAAAGTCTTTACATTCAACACTGAATTTAGCATCCTTGTATAAAGGCTCAACCTTTTGAGCATTACCCTTACCACATTGATGTATCACTTCAATTGAATCATCAAACTTTGTTAAGGCAAGAGGAATTAGCTCATTTAACGCTCTTGCACCTAATGATCCACCTACAATAGAAATACGCAATTTCTCACGAGAATAATCACGAACTTCATCATGTAAAGATAAAATACTATTTCTTACAGGATTACCAACTACAGTTACTTTTTGACCTTCAAAAGCACCAGGAAAACCTAGCATTACTCTTTTTGCAATCTTAAATAAAAGCTTGTTGGTCATACCTGCTGCTGCATTTTGTTCATGTAATACAACAGGAACACCTGATAAAAAGGCTGCAACACCACCAGGACCTGAGGCATAACCGCCCATACCTAAAACAACATCAGGCTTAAATTCTTTGATAATTTTTCGAGCCTGCATTACTGATTTTAAAATCATGAAAGGAGCTTTTAATAAAGCCATAATACCGTTTCTACGAATACCTTTAACATCAATATATTTGATGTTAAAGCCATACTTAGGCACAAGCATTTCTTCCATACGGCCACGAGTACCTAGCCATAGAATTTCAACATTATTTAACTTTAATTCCTTAGCTATTGATAAAGCAGGGAATACATGACCGCCTGTTCCACCGGCCATTACTAAAACTTTATTTACATCCATTTTTATAATTATCGCTTCTTATCAATTTTTTTGTTGCGCCATTCAAAGTCTATTCTTAGCAAAATAGCAACTGCAGCACAAAATACCATCAGTGAAGAACCACCATAACTTACTAAAGGTAGTGTTAGACCCTTAGTAGGAATTCCACCTGAGGCTGCTGCAATGTTAATAAAGGTTTGAATTGCAAACCAAGCTGAAATGCCAATTGCCACATAACCTTGGTAAATAGCATCATTTTTTAAAATCTTTATACCTAGAGAACATGCTTTAAATACAATAATAAATTCTAATAAAATTAGCACACACATGCCAATAAAACCGAACTCTTCTCCATAAATAGCAGTCACAAAGTCAGTATGAGCTTCAGGTAGATAACCTAATTTTTGGTAAGAATTACCAAGTCCTTCACCAAACCAGCCACCTCGACCATATGCCATCAAAGACTGAGTCAACTGATAACCATCGCCAAACTCATCTGCCCAGGGATCTAAAAACGAGGTAACACGTTTTAATCGATATGGGGATAAAGCTACAGCAATCGTACCTGCTCCACCGAATACGACTATTACCACGATAAACTTTAATAAGCCCACACCTGCCATGCACATGATAGCAAAGGTTATTGAAGCTACCACAAAGGTCGAACCTAAATCAGGTTGCAACATTAGCAATAAGGCAAAAATAGCAATAAACACAGATGGTTTTATAAAACCACCTAAGGTGGTCGAAACAGCTTCAATCTTACGATTTACATAGCTTGAGAAATATAAAATCCAAACGATTTTTAATAATTCAGCAGGCTGTAGGTTCATAAAACCTAAGCTTAACCATCGTTTTGCACCATTGATCTCGCGACCTACAATTAAAACTAGAATTAGTAAGCCTAAAACGCCAAAAAGAGCATGAACTGAGTATTTCTTCCAAAACTCAGATGGAGTCATGACGCAAATTATTGATAGAACTACAGCAATACCAATACCAATAAAATGCTTCTTAGTTTGATACATAGAATCATAGTATTTAACAGTTGATTCCATGATTGAAGCAGAACTAATAATGACAATACCAAGACATAGCAAAACGAGAGTTACTAATAAAAGCACTCTATCGTAATTTGGTTTGCCATGTCTTAGATTAAACATTTACTACTCTTTTAGGTTTGATACTAAATCAACAAAGATCTGACCACGCTGCTCAAAGCCTGTAAACTGATCAAATGATGCACAAGCAGGAGATAGTAATACAGCTTGTCCAACCTTAGCCTGTTCATAAGCAAGGTTTAACGCCTCTTCCATAGTCTCAGTATTCACACAGTATTCATCTGATAAATCTAAAATCTGTTTTTTGTCTTTACCAAAACAAAATACCTTAGCTACTTCATGTCCTAAATATTTCTTTAAAGGAGTAAAGTCCTGACCTTTACCTAAGCCTCCTGCTAGTAACAAAATACCTGCTTTATGTAAATCACGAAGACCTACAATTGCAGCCTCGGTAGATGCTACATTAGTTGCCTTAGAGTCATTATAGTAACTTGCACCCTTAATCTGCTTTGCTAGCTGACAGCGGTGAGGAAGACCTGAGAAGTTACGTAAAGCCTTTACCTGAGCTTCACGAGTAATGCCTACACATTGAGTTAGAGCAAGACAAGCTAAAGCATTTAAATAATTGTGCTCACCATAAACACGAAGTTCATTAACATTGATAATTCGTTCTTGATTGATGGTTAAATAGGTTCCTTCAACAGCACGTTCAATGCCGTAGCACTGATTATCTAAGCCAAAAGAAATAATGGTGTGATTATCTAAATCGTCTGCATTAGGATAAGTACGCTTATCATCTCGGTTTACAATTACATTATTGCAATGTTTAAAGATAGCCTTTTTAGCTTGAGCATACTCTTCAATTGAACAGTGATATCTATCTAAATGATCTTCTGAAACATTCAAAATTGTACAAGCTGCTAATTTTAATGACTTGGTAGTCTCTAATTCAAAACTAGATAATTCAAGCACATATAGCTCTACATCATCAGCTAGAATATCAAAAACAGGAATACCAATATTAGCGCCAATTTTAACTTTAATGCCTGCAACATCAGCCATGTAACCTACTAATGTGGTTACAGTTGATTTACCATTTGAGCCAGTAATACCGATAATAGGAGCTTTAGCTACTCTAGCAAAAAGTTCAACATCACCTACAACTTCAATACCAGCTTTTAACACAGCCTGAATTTCAGGTTTGTATATACTGATACCAGGACTGATAACCACAATATCAAAATCTAAAAGAGTATTTCCATCAATTTCACCTAAACGTAAATCAATACCTACAGGTAAATCACCTACGTGTGGAGGGTTATGACGAGTATCAAAGATAGTAAGTTTTTTTAAATCGTGCTTAATTAGGTATTTAATTAAAGAAATATTTGAAATACCTAAACCAATAACAGCAACTTTTTTGTTATTTAATTCTGTGTTCATATGTAAATCCGTGTTTTCCAATTAGCGAAGCTTTAAAGTAATAAGTCCAATTAGAACTAACACTAAGGTAATAATCCAAAAACGAGCCATAACTCGTGGCTCTGGCCACCCCCCCTTTTCAAAGTGGTGATGAATAGGAGCCATTTTAAAAATTCTTACACCGCGCATCTTATATGAGCCAACCTGTAAAATTACACTTAAGGTCTCAACTACAAAGATACCGCCCATGATGAATAATAAGATTTCCTGACGAATTAGGATTGCAATAACACCAAGCACAGCGCCTAAAGCTAAAGAGCCAACATCGCCCATAAATACTTGAGCAGGATATGAGTTAAACCATAGAAAACCTAAACCTGCGCCAACGATTGCAGTACATGCGATTGTAATTTCAGCTGCATTTGGAACAAATGGGATGTATAAGTATGAAGCAAAATTAGCATTTGAGGTTGCCCATGCTACAATACCTAAACCTGAAGCTACAGTAATTGTAGTAATGATTGCTAAACCATCTAAGCCATCGGTTAGATTAACAGCATTTGAAGAACCTGTTAGTACAAAATAAGCTAGAGGAATAATTAAAAAGCCTAAATCAGGCATGAAGTCTTTAAAGAAAGGAACTACAAAAGTAGTTTCTGCTGGTGTTTTAGCGGTTCCATAAATACAGCAAGCAATTGTAATTGCACAAGCGGACTGCCAAAAATACTTATATTTAGCACGAAGACCGTGAGGGTCATGACGTACAACTTTTAAAAAGTCATCAGCAAAACCAATTAAAGAATAGCAAATTAAAGTAGCTAAGGTGTACCAAACATATACATTATCTAACTTACACCATAGCAACATTGAAATTGCAATTGAGCCAATAATAAGAACACCGCCCATAGTTGGGGTGCCTGATTTTTTTAAGTGAGATTCAGGACCATCGTCTCGAACTACCTGACCAAAATGTAATACCTGTAATTTTCTGATTACATAAGAGCCCATGAATAAAGAAATAAATAAAGCAGTAAATAAAGACAATACAGCTCTAAATGTTAAATACTCAAATACTCGAAAAGATGGTATAAATTGGCTTAAATAATCTGATAATAAAACTATCATTCTTGCTCTCCTAGAGCTAAAAGATCTTTTGTTATTGTGTCCATATGCATTGCATGAGAGCCTTTGACTAAGAAGCTTGTATATGGGGATTTATCTAATAATGTGCGTGCATATTGTACGAGATCTGACTGACAATTAAAATGCTTAGCTTTATTTGATGCGCATTTACAAGTATTTTTTGTAAGTTCGCCTACACACAAAATCTCATCAACAGTATCTATTGCTTTTTTGCCAACATTCTCGTGAAGTTCGATGGCAGCGTCCCCTAACTCACCCATATCACCAAAAATCATAACTTTATGACCAGGATATAAAGATAAAGTATCTAAAGCAGCAATTACCGCATTATAACTTGCGTTATAAGCATCATCGATAACACAGAATTTATTAAACTTATGAGCAAATAAACGTCCCTTTAAGGAATTAACCTTTGATAAGCCTGCTAAAAGTTTATCCTCATTAGCACCTGTAATTAAAGCTAAAGCACAAGCGGCTGCGGCATTTGATGCGTTATGAGTTCCAGCTACATTCATTGAAAGATTAAATTCTTTATTCAAGGTGCGGATATCATAACTAATGCTATCAATATTACTTTTTACATTTGAATATTTTACAAAGTCAAAATCATGGCTACCAAAGGATAGTAATTTACCTGACTTAAATGCAGATTTGTAATCACTTGCCCAACGCTCAAAGTACTTGCAATCAGAAGGAACTACAGCCATACCGCCACGAGATAAAACATCTTCTAAAATCTCTGTTTTACCTTTGTAAACACCATCGTATGAACCAAAGCCTTCAATGTGAGCTCCGCCTACGTTGTTGATTAAAGCAGTATCTGCCTTAACAAATTCACAGGTATGAGCAATATCAAATAAATGACTTGCGCCTTGCTCAATTACAGCAAAGTCTAAAGTATTATCTAAACGTAAAAGAGTTAAAGGTACACCAATGTCATTGTTAAAATTGCCATTTGTACACATGCTATTACCACACTCTGACAAAATAGCGTAAGTAAATTCTTTTACAGTGGTCTTGCCACAAGAGCCAGTTAAGCTTGCAATTTTAGCTTTACACTGACGACGAACTAAATATCCACAATAACCTAAAGCTTTTTGAGTGTCTGAACAATAAACAACTGAGACTTTACTTTCAATTTCTACAGGTAATGGTTTTGAGGATAGTACAGCTACGGCTCCACCTTCAATAGCTTTTGCTATATAGTCATGACCGTCAAAACGCTCACCTACTAAGGCAACAAATAAAGCATCTTTGCAGGCTCTTGAGTCAGTAGATACAGCTTTAACTTCTAAATCCTTGCCCACTAGTTTATAGTTTGCAAAAATTGCTAAATGGCTTAAAGGAAAACTAATCACATTTAACTCCTAAAAGCTCACAAGCAATTTCTCTATCTGAAAAATGAATGGTTTTATCTTTAAAGATTTGATAGTCTTCATGGCCCTTGCCTGCAATTACAATGCAGTCATTCTCTTTAGCATGTTCAAAAGCATACTCAATTGCTTTACGTCTATCGACAATGGAAATAACATTTGATGCTTCATGAACACCAACTTCCATGTCTTTTAAAATCAATTGAGGATCTTCTGTACGAGGATTATCTGATGTAAAGATTGCTCTATCAGCATAAACAGATGCTTTAATCGCCATTAAAGGACGCTTACCCTTATCTCTGTCACCGCCGCAACCTAAAATACACCAAACCTCACCATCTAAATGATGCTCTTTTACACCACGTAAAACCTGTTCTACACCATCAGGAGTATGAGCATAATCTACAACAATATGAGGCTTGCCCTTTGCTTTAAAGCATTCCATACGGCCTTTAATTGGCTTTAATTTAGAGGCTGTAGCTAAAAGTTTTGCTAAAGGATAACCTAAAGATAAAAGAACAGCTAAAGCACAAGCAAAGTTCTCAACATTAAAGCCACCTAATAGCCCAATTTCACACTTGCCTTTTCCATAAGAAGATTCAACATCAAGTGAAATACCATTTGGCTTGTATTTAATTTGTTTTATCCAAACATACTTGTTTAAAACAATAGATGATGCTCTAGACATAAAATCAGGGTCACAGCTATATGCTATACAATCATCAAAATCTTCAGCATACTTTCGACCAGTCTCATTATCTACATTTAATACAAGTTTCTTTACAGGAACTCTACTTAAGAACTCTTGCTTAGCATCAGCGTAGTTTTCCATGGTTTTATGGTAGTCTAAGTGGTCTCTTGTAAGGTTTGTAAAGCCACCTGCTGTAAAATTACAGCCCTCAATTCTACCTTCGCAAACACCAATTGAAGAAACCTCTAAGGCTGCATATCTAGCACCTTGTTCAAACATTTTTGCTAGAGTTTTATGAAGATTTATAGCATCTAATGTTGTATTTGCACTTTTTTCAAGGTCAGGTAGAAAACCAAAACCTAAAGTACCTAATACAGCGCACTTTGCTGACATTGAATCTGTTAGCCATTGAGCAATTAGCTGAGTAATTGTGCTCTTGCCATTAGTACCAGTAATACCAATTAGACCTAATTTCTTTGAAGGCTCGCCGTAGAACCAGTTAGCAATTTGGCCTAGTGATTTTTTAGCTGGAATTTTGATTACAGGAATAGTGATATCCTCTAACTCTTCTTCATTTGGAAGATTATCACTCTCGTGTAAAATCGCTACACAACCTTGCTCTTGAACCTTTTGAGTAAAGGCAAGACCGTTTACCTTTGTGCCTTTTAAAGCAATAAAAATTGATCCACTTTTTACTTTTCTTGAATCAATTTCTAAATCATAAACTTCTGTTTCTGCATATTTTTTTCTTATGCCTAGAAACTTTGTAACTTCATGTAATGTTTTCATCAACTAGTCCCTACTTTTTATTCTTTTAAAGGTACATCTGGTTTTACGTTATACAACTGTAACGCCCTAGACATAACCTCACTAAACACTGGTCCTGATACTACACCACCGTAGAATTTACCGGCCTTTGGCGCGCTCACTACAACAACTAATGCAAATCGTGGATCTGAAATTGGTGCAAAGCCTGCAAAAGTAGACATATAGTACTTACCATATGTACCACCTGAGGCAATTTTAGCAGTACCGGTTTTACCTGCTACACGATATCTGTCAATGGCAGCCTTACCACCTGTACCATTGCTTACAACTGACTCTAAAGCCCTTTGCATAATTGAAACTTGTTTTGGATCAGCAACTAAGGTTCCCTTTGGAGGAGCTGATAAGCGTAATATTGAAACTGGTAACTTGTAGCCACCATTTGCAAGAGTTGCATAAACGGAAGCTAATTGGATATTGGTAACGGCAACACCATAACCAAAGCCTAAAGTAGCTTCATCAATCTTTGACCAGAAAGGACGGTTCTCGTTTAACTTACCAGAGCTCTCGCCTACAAGACCTGATGTTGTTTTAGTGCCAAAACCAAATCTGTCTAAAACTTGCATAATCTTATGAGGACCGACTCTCATAGAGATATGAGCCATACCTGTGTTTGATGAGTATTTTATGATATCAGCTAAAGTACCCTCTGACATTGCATGAGAGTCACGAACCATCTTTCCATCTACTATAAATGGTCTAGTATCAAATACTTCACTCCAATTTGTAGACTTTGCTTCTAATGCTGCCAAAGCTACAATAGGTTTCATTGTTGAACCTGGTTCGAAAATATCAGTTACAGCTCGATTTTTAGCATTGTTTAAATCAAGATTTGAAATATCATTTGGGTCAAATGAAGGTGAGTTTGCTAAAGCTAAAATCTCGCCTGTTTTAACATCTAGTAAAATTGCTGTACCGCTGTCAGCATCATTCTCGGTTACAGTCTTTTCTAATGAAGCATAAGCTAGTGCTTGTAGACGATTATCAATACTTAAAATAATACTGCCGCCACGTACGCCTTTTTTCACAGTACCTAGGTTTTCTACAATATTATTGTACTTATCTTTTTTGGCCTTTGAGGTTGATGATTTTGAGGATAAATAGCTATTGAAACTCTGTTCTACACCATATACACCTTTACCAGAATCACCACTTAGAATACCTACTAAGTTAGCATTCATCTTACCTGTAGGATAATGACGACGATAGCTATCTCGAATAATTAAACCTTTTTTAGACAGCTTTTGAAGCATTTTTGCTTGAGGAACTTCTAAATAGCGCTTTAAGTGAACAAAACGACGAGTTCTATCTTGAGTTTTTTTATAAAGTTCGTTGACATCTATTTGCAAAATCTTAGCAATATTTGCCATCTTAGTTTTATCTGCATAAACGCCTTCTTCGTGAAGGAATTTAGGATCTGCATCAACTGTTTTTACAGGTACAGAAATAGCTAAAATTTTTCCATTTCTGTCAGTGATAAGACCACGAGGGGGTTCGTATTGATAATTTCTGATTACACGTGCATTGCCTTCGGCAATAAGCTTTTCAGGATACAATACCTGTATCCATAACAGACGGCCGACAAGATAACAAACTAACGCAAGGCAAAAGAAACAAATCAAAAAGATTCTTGTGTTGCTTACCTGTAGTCTGCCACTTTCATCCTCGAGTTTTAAAGCCATATTATCTTAAGTCAATTACAACTTCGTCTTCAGTTTTTGGTTGTACCATTGATAGGTTTTCTGTAGCTAGACTACGAATTACTGAATATTCTGTTAATTTTTCACGTTCTGACAACAAAGATAACCACTCTTTGTGCATCTGCTCATTATGATTGCTCACTTCATTATATTTTACAGTCATCTCACGAGTACTTTGCACTTGATGGACTTTATACACAGCTAATGTTGTAGCTATGATGACTAATATGAAAGTGGTGATATTTGAAAAAACATCTTTAATAATAGAAGGTAAAATTTTCTGCTCTTCAAAATCACTAGGATTATACATCGGAATAGATGCAATTTGAGCAGACGAGGTTATTTCGTCTTCTTGAGCTAAATCTTTTATTCTAATAATCTTCTTCTCTTCTGTTTTTGTGATAAAAGCAGGAGGGTTAAGAGTAATTAGTTGCTCTTGAGTTTTATTAGATACAGATTTTTTTGAGTGTAAAGGTCTCTGTCCAAATTGGGGTTCTTTGGATAGGGGATCTTCAAATTCTGTTTCTTCAATTTTGCGTAAAGCCGCAGATGATTGCATTTAAGGTTGCCTCATAAGCCTCTGGCAAACACGTAATGTAGCACTACGTGATCTTACATTAGCTTCAATTTCTTCTTGAGTAGCTTTAATAGCTCCCCTTACAGGCTCCACCTTTGCTGTAGCCAGTCTCATCTTTTCTGTTTCTTCATAGGTTAAAGGAAGACCATTTGGTACCTTTTGCCCGCGAGACTGATCTTTTATAAATGTTTTTACAATTCTATCTTCTAGAGAATGGAAGCTTATTACACATAATCTGCCATTATCAGATAAAACTTCAATACTGCTGTCTAATGCCTTTTTTAATTCGTCAAGCTCACCATTTACAGCTATTCTTAAAGCTTGGAAACAACGAGTTGCTTTATGTTTAGGGGTAGGCTTTCCACCTATAACACGTTTAATAAATTCTGATAATTGTAAAGTTGTTTCAAAAGGTTTTGTTTCTCTATCTCGTACGATAGCTGCCGCAACTTTTGAAGCAAAATTCTCTTCGCCATATACTTTAAAAATATAGGCTAAATCTTGTTTTGAATAGGTATTAACAATTGTTTTTGCATCTAAAGACGCGCTCTGATCCATTCTCATGTCTAAAGGACCATCTTTTTCAAAAGAAAAGCCTCGAGTAGGATCATCAATTTGAGGAGAAGACACACCAATATCCATTAGAATGCCATCAACCTTACCTAAAATACCTAAATCCTCACATACCTCTTTTATATTTGAAAAAGTTGAGTGAGTAATACAAAATCTTTTATCTTCTGTCTCTAAAGATTTAGCAGCTTCGACAGCGGTTAAATCTCTATCAAGACCATATAGGCGACCATTAGGTCCTAACTTTTCTAGAATTTTTCTAGAATGGCCACCACGGCCGAAAGTAGCATCAACATAAATTCCATCTTCCTTGATATTCAAACCATCAAGTACTTCATTTAATAGAACAGGAATATGAGAAAATGCCATTTTTACCTACAATAAATCTTATAATTTCAAGCCAGCTAAAACGCTATGTGCATCCATTTGAGAGCAAGCGTCTTGTAAAAGCTTATCATCAGCTTCACGCTGAGCTTTAAAGTTATCCTCAGACCATAATTCGAATTTATTATTAAAACCTATTAAATAAGCTTTTTTATCGAGGCCTGACAATACACGTAATTCTGAAGGTAGTAATAAGCGACCTTGGGCATCTAAACCTACAAAGACAGCACTACCTAAAACAATTCTTTGAATTGTGCGACAAAGTGGATCTGATAAAGTTGGAAGTGCGCCTAATGAGGCTACTACGTTATCCCATTCTTCAGTTGGATATATCCATAAGCACTTATCAAATAAAGAACGAGTTACGACCACTTGGCCATCTGATTCATCTGTAATGATGTCTCGATAGCGCGCAGGAATAGCTAGTCTGCCTTTTGTATCAAGGCTAACCTCACTTGTTCCGCTAAGTAGAAGACCGTTAAACATACGTTCCCTTTATTAGAATGTAGAAAATTGGACTGCTATAGTTACAGTTCCACCACAATTCTCCACTTTTTCCCATTTAGTTTATCAAATCAAATTATTAATTCAAGAAATGAAATTCTCTCAAAATCACGCAAATTAAGATAAATCAGATAGTTATGCAATTTGTGCGTAAACAATTTTTTTGCACAATATATTTAGTAATGTAAAGCAGATCACAGGTTAATAATTTGAGATTGCTTATACAAGCTTAATGACTAATAAAAAATACGATTTATGAATAATGTTTTAGATATGGAATTTTGAATTAGGCAAGAAATTCTTGCCTAACTTTTATTACTTCTTGATAACTGAGTTTGCTGAAACAAATAGAACAATAAGAATCAAAAAAATACTGGTAACAATCTCACTGAGAAATAAAGAATCAATCGGAGGATTAAAGTACACGCCGATTGCAACGTGAATCAATACTCCAAAAGGCAAAAGCAAAAAAACTGATAATATAGAGAATTGTTTAACTAAATACACAAAAATATTTTCTGGTATCAATTGCTTACACATATCGTTAAGGACGATTTCAGCATCATTCTGTAGAGAGTGAATTTGAGACTTAATGTAATTATCTATTTCTTCTTGAGTTGGCTCTTTTTTTACCTTTGCAATTCTATTGGCATGTATTAATTGCTCTTTTGCAATCCTTAAAATAAGATCATCTTTTAATCCAGTATTAGCGATAAGAAAATCATGAATATTTTTTGTGCAGTTTGAGGTTTCATTACTTTTTACCTTCAACAAGCTGCTTTATTCTCTCATTCATAAAATCAGATAAACTAGTATCTAGCTCATGATTGTTTCTTAGATTTAAAACTTCTTCTTTGTTAGACTTATTTATCAGGGACATTATTTCAGAAACATTGTGTCTTTCGTTATAAGCTCTTAATGATTCAGATGACATATTAAATAGCACTAGAGTACAAATTCTAATATTAGGTCTGATTGTAATGATATTATTACTAA
>CAZEXR010000016.1:0-19110 GCA_964516675.1 uncultured Enterobacterales bacterium
GCCGTGCTTGGGACTTACACCCTAGAGATAATGCTCATGCCGAGCACACGTAAAAGTAGGATTTAAACAATCCTACTTTTTATCTTATAAATCCATTGACTGAGAGCTTATGGTATAAGCTTCATAGACTGGAGATACAAATATTTTTCCATCGCCAGGATTTCCACCAGCACCAGTTTTTGCAGCCTGCATAATGGTATCTACTACTAAATCTTTCTCGTCATCTGCAACAACAAGATAAATCTGTACCTTGCACATCTCTTGATACAAAACATCACCAACTTTAATGCCACGTTCTTTGCCGCGACCTGCTACGGGAGTTTTGGTTAATGCACTAAAACCTTTAGTATAAAGAGCATCTTGAACATCAAAAATCTTTTCAGGTCTTACGATTGCTGTAATTGCTAACATAATATCTCTCCTCTTTTACTTATCTTTATCTTACAAATTAAATACAGAGGATTAAGAGAATGCTTTTTTATAGGTCAGGATTAAATACAAATGCATTATTTTGGGTAAATTTTGGTAAAAAAAAGAGCTGTTAAAAACAGCCCTTTGTAGAAAATTTAGTACTTATTAGCGATTAGCTAGTAAAGCCTTTAAATTGTTAATTTCAATAGCAGTCTGATTAGGAGCTACACCACCGATGATGTCTCTCTTCTTTAAGATGTTTTCAAGCTGTAATGAAGGATAAACATCATCACCGATAACATCAGAAAACTCTTTGTACTCAGATACAGCTAAATCTTCTAAAGCTTTCTGCTTTGAGATTGCGTATAGAACGATACGACCTACAATTGAGTGAGCTTCACGGAAAGGAATACCCTTTGAAACTAAATAGTCAGCTAACTCTGTTGCATTTGAGTAACCACCCTTAGCAGCATCGATAGCGTTTTGCTCATTTAGTTTAATGCCTTCGAATACTAATGAAGCCATGTATAAGCTGTCAGTCCAAGTATCCATTGCATCAAATAAACGTTCTTTATCTTCTTGCAGATCTTTGTCATAAGCTAAAGGTAATGCCTTTGTAGTTACAAGCATACCTGTTAGAGAACCAACTACACGACCACATTTACCACGAATCAACTCAAGTGCATCAGGATTCTTCTTCTGAGGCATTAGAGATGAACCTGAAGTTACCTTATCAGATAAATCAACGAACTTTGCTTCGCCTGAATTATAGATAATTAAATCTTCAGCTAAACGAGATAAGTGAACCATTGAGATGCTTGCGCAAGATAGAAGCTCCATTACATGATCTCTATCTGACACGCCGTCTAAGCTATTACGAGTTGCGCACTTAAAGCCTAAATCAACAGCTAATTCATCTCTGTCAATATTGTATGCAGTGCCAGCTAAAGCAGCAGAACCTAGAGGACAGGTAGACATAAGTTCTTTAGCATTTAATAAACGCTGATAATCACGCTCAAACATCTGAACGTAAGCTAAGATCCAATGAGAGAAAGTAACAGGTTGTGCACGCTGTAAATGTGTATAACCAGGGAAAATCTTACCTTGGTTTTCATCAGCTACTTTTACTAATTCTTTTTGTAAAGTTACTAATGCCTTTAAAGTATCTTCTACAGCTTTGCGGCACCATAATTTTAAGTCTAATGCTACCTGATCATTACGGCTACGACCAGTGTGTAACTTCTTACCTAAATTACCAACTTTTTCAATTAAACGACGTTCAATATATGAATGGATATCTTCATCGCCTGCATCTGCAATAGCGTGAATATCCTTTGAAACTTCTTCTAAAAGCTCTTTTAGTGCGTTCTTTAAATCAACATTTTCCTGCTGAGTTAAGACGCCTGCTTTGTAGATAGCAGCAGCCCAACAAATAGAACCTTCGATGTCTTCAATCGCCATGCGATAGTCAAACTTTAATGAATCGTTGTAGTCCTTAAATCTCTGATCAGGTCCTTGAGTGAACCTTCCGCCCCATAAAGCCATATAAACCTCAATATGATAAAAAACTGTTTTGATAATACCACGCAATACGCATTTATATCATCTTTTAGATCAAAATACGGCTCAGAGATTACTCCCTGAACCGTATCATCTATCTATTCACCAGAATACTATTTCTTCTGTGACTTAGCGTTAATAGCACGAATTCTGCTTGGTAGAGAATATAGACGGATAAAGCCTTCAGCATCAGCCTGGCTGTAAACATCATCAGCACCAAAGGTAACGAAGTCGAAGTTAAATAGGCTGTTTGGAGAGTCCTTCTGAACTACTTCTAGGTTGCCCTTGTATAACTTGATAACAACTTTACCATTAACGTCCTTTGCACAGTTATCAGCAGCAGCTAATAAGATTTCGCGAAGACGAGTAAACCAACGGCCATCGTAAACTAACTGAGCAAATTCGATAGCTAAGTGCTCACGGAATACGCGAGTTGCCTTATCTAGAACTAACTGCTCAATAGCACGAATTGCCTTATAAATAATGGTGCCGCCTGGAGTTTCGTAACAACCACGAGACTTCATACCAACAAGACGGTTCTCGGTGATATCAATACGACCAACACCATTACGAGCACCGCGCTCATTTAACTCAGAGATAATTTCAAATGGAGACATTGCCTTACCATCAATCTCTGTTACATAACCATTCTTGATGGTTAATTCAAAGGTCTCTGGAGTATCAGGAGCCTTCTGAGGATCGGTAGTCCATACCCATACGTTTTCGGTAGGAGCATTCCATGTATTCTCTAACTCGCCACCTTCTGTTGAGATGTGTAGGCAGTTAGCGTCACGGCTATAAATCTTCTTTAATGTGGTCTTGCAAGGAATATTACGAGCATCTAAGTAAGCTAATAACTCTTCACGAGACTGCATATCCCAAATACGCCATGGAGCGATAACATCTAACTCAGGAGCAAGAGCAGAAACTGCTGACTCAAAACGAACCTGATCGTTACCCTTACCAGTTGCGCCGTGAGCAATAGCATCAGCGCCTTCAGCAATTGCGCACTCAACCATTGCCTTTGCAATGATAGGACGAGCAATAGCTGTACCTAATAGGTATTCGCCTTCGTATAAAGCACCAGTCTTCATCATTTCGAAAACATATTCTTTTACGAATTCTTCTCTTAGATCTTTAACAATACACTTGCTAGCGCCAGACTGCTTAGCCTTCTGTTCGATGCCTTCTAGATCTTCACGTTCCTGACCAACATCAGCAACGAAGCATACTACTTCACAGCCACCATAATTCTCTTTTAACCAAGGCACGATGGTTGATGTGTCTAAGCCGCCAGAATAAGCTAAAACTACTTTTTTGTAGTGCTTGTTTTCTTGTTTTAACATTGTTCTTTCCTCAATATTAAGCGTTAATTAGCTTGGCAATTACTGCCATATGAATATGTAAACGATTCTCTGCCTCATCAAATACGACAGACTTAGGACCATCCATTACCTCATCGGTAATTTCATAGTTACGATGTGCAGGTAAGCAGTGCATTACTAGCTGAGCACCTGATTGATCTACTAAGTTCTGATTAATCTGGTATGGCATATACTTTTTCTTAACCTGGTCTAATGGAGTGTTATCACCCATTGAAACCCAAGTATCAGTATAAATTACGTCAAAGTCTTTTAACTTGCTGATGTCATTTTCAACAGCAAGAGAGCAACCATTCTTCTTAGCAATTTCATTTGCCTTGATAAATACAGCTGCATCTGGTGAACAATTCTCAGGGCTAAAGCAAGTAACATTAGCACCTAAAATTGCACCTGCAACAAACAATGAATTAGTAACATTGTTACCATCACCAACATATGCAACCTTAACACCTTTTAATTTACCTAAGTGTTCACGAATTGTCATATAGTCAGCCATTGCTTGAGCTGGATGATACAAATCTGATAAAGCATTAACTACAGGCACTGAACCGTATTTTGCTAGTTCCTCTAAGGTATTCTGAGCAAATACTCTACCTACTAAACAGTCTACCCAACGGCATAAATTACGAGAGTAATCAGCGATTGTCTCTCTCTTACCTAACTCACCATTTTGTAAATCTAGGTAAACACCATGACCGCCAAGTCTATAAAAAGCTAATTCAAAGGTAGTTCTTGTGCGAAGTGATGGCTTCTCAAACATAATAGCAGCGCTCCGGCCTGCTAGAACCTGATTGAACTTCTTTGGTTCTTTTTTCATAGCAGCAGCTGTATCTAAAATGTCTAGATATTCGTCTTGGCTAAATTCAAAGCCAGTTAATAAATGACGCATCACAATCTCCCATGCGACTTACAAAGTATTACCTTTGCAACAGTAGATAAACAAAACCATTACGGTAGTTATTCAAAACTAAATAATAAGCAATAATGATTCAAAAATCTCTAAAAATTTATAATGCCACTTTTGTGTGCAAATATCATTAATATTTTACTAAAAAAGTAATCCTAGTTTATTCATGGCTAAAGTTAGTGCAGCAATTGTTCGAGCTTCTGTCAAAGGAGAATCAACATCAAAAATCAGATCCTTTGCTTCCTTTGGACTGACCTTAATAATTTCAATAGGTTCAGGCTCATCTCCTACTAATTGCATTGGATACAATTCAGTACATAAATATGTATACATACGCAACTGTAACATACCAGGAGCGACAGTCATTTCATTACGTAAGGTTTTAATGTTTTTAGCACCAAAACCAATTTCCTCTTTTAGCTCTCTGTTACAAGCAAATTTAGGCTCTTCACCTTTATCAATTTTGCCTTTTACAAATCCTAACTCATAACGTTCAAAACCGCAGGCATATTCAGCTGACAAATAAAAATCTTTGCCATCAAAGGGAACTGCCATAATGGCACCGTTGCCACCAGCTAAACGTTCATAAGTCATCTTTGTATTGTTAGAAAACTGTAAATCTAGTTGTTCTACAGTAAAGAAATTTGATACTTTTTCTCTACGTTTTGCCAATATTAATGGAACTTGTTTATTTAATACAGAAAGATCCATATACACCACCAATTTTCCTAAATCATTGTTATACTTTATCACTAATAATTTTCATTTTCTAAATCAAAGAATATAAGAGATTTATGCCTAAAAATAATGCAGGAACTGAAGTTCGTCTTGATAAGTGGCTATGGGCTGCTAGATTCTATAAAACTAGAAGTATTGCTCGTAGCATGATCGAAGGCGGAAAAGTCGATTACAATGGTGTAAAAGCAAAACCCTCAAGAACCGTTGAAGTTGGGGCTCTTGTAAAGATTTTACAAGGCAACATTCGACGTGAAGTTGAAATTATTAAGATCTCAGATGTAAGAGGAAGCGCACCTATTGCGCAAACTCTTTATAATGAGACTGAACAAAGTCTTCAAGCAAAAGAAAAACAGTTAGCGCAGATGAAAATTAACGCACTATTAGCTCCACATCCTGAGGATAAGCCTAATAAAAAAGAAAGACGCGCTCTACTAAACATGAAATACGGATCATAGGAAAAGATTATGCAAACCTTTGAAAACAACAGTGTTGAAAGATTCTTATTCGACAACCACGGCGTACGTGGCGAAATTGTAAAATTACAAACTCCATTTGAGGAGTTACTACATAAAGAATATCCTTTATGCCTAAAAAAGGTAATGATGGAGCTAGCTGTTTCATCTGTACTTGTTGCATCTACTCTAAAAGATGGCTCTGAGATTATGGTGCAGTTACGTGGCGGTAAAGATGCTCCACTTAAGTATGCTCTAATCAATATTCGTCAAGATTTATCTTTTTATGGCTCTGCAGCTTTAAAAGACAATCAGACTGTTGCAGACGATGCTTCAATTCATGAACTATGTGGACAAGATGGCATCTTAGCTTTATCAGTTTTTCCTGTTGATGGACCTAAATGGCAAGGTATCGTTTCTATTAATGGCGAATCAATAAGCAAAACACTAGAGGATTACTTTAAAGACTCTCAGCAATTGCCAACCCGCTTTATGATTCAATCTGACTTAGAAAACTTTAAATCAGGTGGCATTATGCTTCAGATTATTCCTGAAATTAAAGATAATTTAGAGTCATTAGAGCATTTATCTGTTCTAGCAGAAACCTTAAGCAAAGAGGAGCTTTTCTCTCTTCCTCTTGAAGAGTCTTTGAGCAGATTATTTGCCCATGAAGAAACAAAGGTATTCGGTCAGCAAGAAGTTTTATTCAAATGCATTTGTTCAAAGCAAAGATGTGAGAACGCCTTATTACAGTTATCTCATGACGAGCTTAAGAGCCTGATTGAAGATAATGGAACATCAATGACTTGTCAGCATTGTGGTAAGACTTATAAATTTGATAAAGATGAATTAACCACACTATTACACAAAATAAGTCAGTAAAAATGTTTTTAAACCCTAATATAACTCCTAAATCTAGTTGGCTAAATATAGGAGTTTTAAGTGCAGGCCACTTCGTAGGCGACTTTTACTCAAACATTCTGCCTGTAATGCTACCAATTCTTGCATTACAGTTTGGACTTTCCTTTTCAGAATGCGGCTTGCTGTTTATGATTTTCCAAGTGTCAGCATCTCTACTTCAAGCTCCAATTGGAATTGCAGCAGATAATAAAAACTTAGGACTAATTTTCCCATTATCAATTTTATTTGGTGGTGTGTTATGTAGTTTAGTAGGTTTATCAAGTTCTGTATTGATGCTTGTTTGCATCGTTGGATTATCTGGCATCTGCCAATCTGGATTCCACCCTATAGCAGGTGGTATGGTACCAAGCCTAGCACCAAAAGGAAAAACAGTATTAGCAACTAGTATCTTCATTGTGTGTGGCAATATTGGATTTGCTATTTCTCCTTTTATAACAGCAATCTATCTAAAGCACTTTGAACAACAAGAATTATGGTATTTGGCAATATTCCCAATTCTTATTACTTTACTTATCTTTAAGCAAAAGCTTTATACAAGACCTGTTGCTAAAACTAATGGTAAGAATGTATCTTTAAAGATTATCCTAGCTAATAAGCCTTTTTTATACCTTGTAGCATCTATCGGTTGTAGATCAATCTGTTACTGCGCATTAGTTTTGTATATTCCTCTATTATTTACCTCAAAAGGAATTTCATCAGTTAGCTCATCAGCTATTTTAATGACCATGCTAATAGGTACTGCAATTGGTGGATTAGCTGTAGGTGGCTTAGCATCAAAGTTTAGATTAAAGACTATGATTATCTGTTCTTATATCTTAACTACAGTCATGATGATTGTATTTTTAATAAAAGCTGATGATTCTTTAATCTCATACATCAGTATTTTCTTTGCAGGCGTTGGACTTTACGGATCAACTCCTCCTGCTATTGTATGGGCGCAAAGACTTCTGCCAAAGGCTGATTCTTTTGCAACTTCAATGATGTTAGGATTTACTTTTGGAATTGGTTACTCAAGTTGTGTCTTCGTTGGACTTCTTGGTGATTTAATTGGTCTTCATCAAGCCCTATGGTACTCAATCATTGCCAGCTTATTAGGAGCTATTGCAATTATTATTAAAGTAAAAGAGAAGAATTAAGAATTAAACTCTAGGTCCTAACAGGGCCTAGAGTTATTTAGTTATAAAGACTTTAAGTAAGACTTAAAGCTACCAAATGATGAGATATCCTCTGCGTTCTTTATAGCTTCACCTTCACAGACAAAACCTGTTTGAAAACTGCCATCTGATAGTTCAACTTTACCTAAACCTAAAGGATAAGGTATCAAAGATAGAAAATCTCCCACTCTTTCCTTTGGAATTTTGTAAACCTCAACCTCAAAATCAAAGCCAGAGTTTTCAGAACGAACAAGACCAGGTTTTACCACCTCACCTTCAAGCTTATACATCTTGTAATGAGCAGATGTTCTTGTTTTTTTATACAGCATTGCTCCTAATTGAGTAAGCTGATAATTTAAAGGCAAACCTTCAAGGTGGGCACCACATACAACAATCTGCATTTGACTATCGGTTAATGTATTAACTTGTTGTTCTGTGTATTCTAGTTTGTTAGCTCCAATAGGATACTTACAGTAATTTGTATATCTTGCAGCAAGAGCTAATAATGCTTCATCATTAAAAGCCTTAGAAAACAAGGTTACACCAAAAGGTAGACCTTTTTTATCACCAATTTTTCTAAATCCAGCAGGTAATGCTATTGCACAGAAATCCAATAAATTCATAAAGTTAGTGTAGTAACCTAAATTTGAATTTAGCTCTATTGGATTATGTTCTACATCCTTTATCTTATAAATTGTTCCTGTAGTAGGAGTAATTACAAAGTCAGTCCCCTCAAGCTCTTGATAAGCAATTCTTTCAAGCTCCATTAACTTATAGTTGTTACTATAAGCATCAGCAGCTGAGAACTTAGCACTATTACCGATGATAGTTTTAATAACAGGCAAACAATCATCTATTTGGGTATCAAAAAAATCTTTATTACCAGATAATCTTTCTGCAACAAAGGAACCTTCATATAAAAGTTTGGCGGCATCTAAAAATTGTTTTAGGCTTATCTGTTTTGCCTTGCCACCAATTTCAATTAGGTTATCTACAGCTTTATAAAAAAGTTGTTTAGCTTCATCATCATGGAAAAATTCCAATTCAGTATCTTTAGGAACACCAAAGACAAAATTCTCTTTAAATCCATATGGTGTTGCAGGAGATTGACGAGCATAACAATCTGTTTTATCAAAATTGCTAATTACAGAAAATACTTTTGATAAATCGTCTGTATTGTTTGCAAATACAGTAAGACAATCTAGACTCTTACAAGCAGGAACAACGCCTGTTGTGCTTACTCGTCCACAAGTGCCTTTTAAACCTAAGATATTATTAAAGGCAGCAGGAACTCGTCCTGAGCCTGCAGTATCAGTTCCAAGAGAAAACATAACCTGGCCTACAGCTACAGATACAGCTGATCCAGAGCTAGAACCGCCTGATACATACTCAGGTTTTATAGAATTTTTACAAGCACCATAAGGACTTCTTACCCCCACAAGACCTGTAGCAAATTGATCTAAGTTAGTCTTTCCTAAAGGTATAGCACCAGCCTTTATTAAAAGCTCAACAGCGTAAGCATTTTCTGATGGAGTATAAGCATATTCTTTACAAGCTGCTGTAGTATCAAGACCAAATAAATCAATATTGTCCTTCACTGCAAAAGGAACACCCCACAAAGGAAGAGACTTATCTTTTTTGGATAAATTTTCAAGATAAGCAAAAAGCTGCTTATCTGTAATTACACTTATCCAAGCATTGTGTTCATCATCTCTTATAGATTTAAGACACTGCTTTAAAAAGGCAGATACCTCCACCTTCTTACTTTTATACGCTTCATGCAATGAAGCAATAGATGAAAAATATTCCATATTAGGCCGCCTTAATAACTAATAGAGGTTGACCTGATGTCACTGTAGAACCAGCGTTCTTTAAAATCTTAGTAACGGAGCCAGAGCATGTTGCAGGGATTTGAATCTCCATCTTCATAGACTCAACAACCATCACAACGTCGCCTTCTTTCACTATGTCGCCTTCTTTTACTAAGACTTTCCAAACACTACATGAAATTACAGACTCAACAGCTTCTTCATTATCTTCAAGTACAAGTTCTTGAGTATCTTGCTCTACAACCTGATCTGATGCTGAGAAGTTTACTTGACCTTGCTCTACCCATCGTTGATATTCAGCATCAAACGCGCTCTGTTGACGCTCTTTTGCCTTTACAATTTCATCGTGATTGTCAGATAGAAGCTTGTTGTAATCAGCTAAAGAGAATGTTGTATTCTCAATTTTTAGGTGATACTGACCTAATGGGAACTTATGGCGAATATCCATTAGCTCATCATGAGTTACTTCATAAAATCTAATCTGGTCAAAGAAACGTAATAACCAAGGTTTTTCAAATTCCTCTGTTACATGGTTTCTGTTCCACATCTGAAGAGTTCTACCAAAGAATTGATAACCACCAGGGCCTTCCATGCCATAGACACACATATAAGCACCACCAATACCAACAGCGTTCTCTGGAGTCCAGGTTCTAGCAGGATTGTATTTAGTAGTTACCAAGCGATGACGTGGGTCAACAGGAGTTGCAACAGGAGCACCTAAATAAACATCACCTAAACCATAAACAAGATATGTAGCGTTAAAGATAATGTTCTTAACATCATCAATAGAATCAAGACCATTAATTCTTCTGATAAATTCAATGTTAGATGGAGCCCAAGGAGCATTCTTTCTAACTAATTCATCGTACTTTTTAATAGCAAGTTGTGTCTGCTCATCATCCCAAGAAACAGGAAGATAAACTATTCTTGAAGGAACTTTAACTGAATCAAGATCAGGCATGTTTACTTCAATTGATTCTAAAATTGAAAATAACTCATTAATATCAAGTTTTAGGTTATCAAAGTGAATTTGTAGTGATCGTATGCCTGGAGTTAAATCAAGGATTGCATCCATGTTTAACTTCTGAAGTTCAAGCATCAGTGCATGAGCTCTAAAACGAAGCTTTAAATCAATAATCTGAGGACCATATTCAACTAGAATATTATTCTCGCCACTCATACGGTACACAACTTTAGGCCCATGAGTTTGCTCTTCTGATAAGGTCTTTACAATTGAACTTGTAGGTTCAACACGAGCTGCTTTTATTTCCTTATGCTTAAGTGTTTTAATCTGCAATAGCTGATTTTCTTCAATGCGTTTTGCGTCTTCCAAGGAAACTGGAACAAATCTAACCTTAGCACCAGCTTTTAGCTGACCCATTTTCCATAAGTCTGCTTTAATGATTGTTGCAGGACAAACGAAGCCGCCTAAACTTGGACCATCAGGGCCTAAAATAATAGGCATATCACCTGTAAAATCAATTGATCCTACTGCATATGCGTTATCGTGAATGTTAGATGGGTGTAAACCTGCCTCACCACCATTTGTACGAGCCCAAACAGGCTTAGGTCCAATTAGACGAATACCTGTTCTTGATGAGTTGTAGTGCACCTCATAGTTTGCTGCAAATAAGTTTTGAATATCCTGCTCTGTAAAGAAATCAGGAGCTCCATGAGGACCGTATATAACTCTAATCTCAAAAGTATTATCAATTGATGGAATTGCTTTTTCTTCAATTACATCAGCATGAATACTCTCATCATAAGCATTGATATGTAATACATCACCAGCCTTTAATGAACGACCTGCATGTCCGCCAAATAAACCTAAGGTAAAGGTTGATTTACTACCTAAATATAAAGGACAGTTAAAACCACCTTGAACTGCAAGGTATGATCTAGCACCAGTGTCTAGAACCTTACCAATTTTTAAAGTCTGACCTTTTAGTACCTTAGTTGCCTTATACATATGTACAGCAACACCATCTAAAGAAGCTTTAATTGAAGCACCAGTTAGAACAAATTGTGAATCACAATTAAAGACCATGTTAGGACCTGTAACTGTAATTTCTAAGGCAGCTGCATCATCTTTATTGTTTAGAATTCTATTTGCTAATCTAAAAGCATAGTTATCAAAAGGACCTGAAGGTGGAACACCAATATCCCAGTGACCTACACGACCTGGATAATCTTGAATGGTTGTTTGAGTTCCTGAGGATAAGATATCAATTGTATCAGCACTGTATTGATAATCATTTAATGATCTAGTTAATACCTTACAATCTCGTAATAAATCAGAATCTAATAAAGAAATTAAGTACTGCTGATTGGTTTCAATACCATAAACAGTAGAATCCTTTAGCATATTAGATAACTTGTCTAAAGCTTCATCTCTTGAAGGAGCAAATGCAATTAACTTTGCTAACATTGGATCAAATAAAGCTGATACTTGAGAGCCAGACTCAATCCAGGTATCAATTCTGATATTCTGTCTATCTTGTTCTACAAAATTAACAGTACTTACAACACCTGCACTTGGACGGAAGTTTTTAGCAGGATCTTCTGCGTATAAACGAGCTTCAATTGCGTGACCATGAGGAGTTAAAGTTTTTTCAATTTCAGATAAAGGAGCTAAATCATTTGAACCTAGCTTTAGCATCATCTCAACGATATCAACACCATAAACCATTTCGGTTACACCGTGTTCTACCTGAAGACGAGTATTTACCTCAAGGAAATAAAATTGGTTTGCATCAGTATCAAAAACGTACTCTACAGTACCTGCGCCACGATATTTAACCATGGAGCCTAAAGCTACAGAGGTGTCTTTTAAAGACTTTCTAACTTCATCAGATAAGTTAGGTGCAGGACACTCTTCAATTACTTTTTGATTACGTCTTTGGGTTGAACAATCTCTTTGGCCAATTGCTAAAATATTACCCTTTCCATCACCAAAGATTTGAACCTCAATATGACGAGCATTTTCGATAAATTTCTCAAGGAAAACACCACCGCTTTTAAAGTTATGCTCTGCAAGTCTTTTTACCTTATCAAAGGCATCTACTAATTCTTGTTCACTATAACAGCGCTGCATGCCGATACCACCGCCACCTGCGGTACTCTTTAGCATGACAGGATAGCCTATCTCATTAGCTAGTTTTACAGCTTGTTCTTTAGAATCTAGTAAATCAGTACCTGGAGGTAATGGCACATTAGCTTTTTTAGCAATTGCTCTTGCTTCATGCTTTAGACCAAAAGAAATCATCTGCTCAGAGGTTGGACCTAAAAATACAACCTGCTCTTTTTCGCAGCGTTTTACAAACTCAGGATTCTCACTTAAAAAGCCATAACCAGGATGCACAGCTTGGGCACCTGTGTTTTTAATAATTTCAAAGATTTTATCTTGATTTAGATAGGTATCAGCTACTAAGCCTTCGCCTAAAGAATAGCTTTCATCGGCTTGTTGAACATGTAGACTGTCTTTATCTGCTTCATTGTAGATTGCAACAGATTTAATACCTAACTTCTTTAACGTATTGATAATGCGGCAAGCAATTGCGCCTCTGTTGGCGATTAAAACTTTTGTAAACATCCAAATCTTCCTTTTTATCTATTTTGTAGGCCGTCCTACTTATGGGTGTTTAATCGAAGTCGTCTTCGCACCGATCCTTTTCCTAAAAAGAAACAAAAATTTAATCCCAAACTAAAACTTGTACTGGGGTTGGGTTATATGCGTTACATGGGTTATTTAGCTGAGGGCAATTTGAAATTAAAATGGTGGTATCCATTAAAGCTTCAAACTCTACATAAAGACTAGGTGCACTAATGCCATCGGCAAAGGTTAAATAACCATCTTCATTTACAGGCACATTCATAAAGAAATTGATATTATGGGCAATATCTCTTTTGGTTAAGCCATCTTCAGGTTTTTCATTGCAAGCTAACATCCAAGAATCACGACAAGCATGCATGAATTTCTTTTCAATTGCGTAACGAACGGTATTACTCTCAGTTGCACAGGCTCCACCTAAGGTGTCATGTCGACCACAGTTGTCAGCGACAATCTTTAACATTGGCTTGTTAAAATTAGTGCGTAAAACAGTTCCAGTAGTCAAAAAGATATTCATCTGTTCGCGAATGGTGTTTTCTGCACTATAACGTTCTTCTTTGTTATGAGTGTTGTAGAACAAAGAATCTGAAGCTTGGTTGCCTTCAACATCAACAATACGGAATTTTTGACCAGCTTTTACATCATGTAAGAAATAGTCACCAGCTTTAACTGTCTGATTAAAAACAGCATTTTCAGGCTTTAATAAACTTTCTTTTTTCATTTTGTTTACCCCTAAAATAGATCCCTAATACCAAACATATAACGAGCTGTATTTTCAAAGCCTCGTTTATTTTCCTCACAATGAGTTCTGCAACAATCAAACTCATCTGCCTTGTCGGTGCTATAAACTGCGTAGTGAACACCATGACGAGGATAGGTTTTCTCTGGATTTAAAGGATGAGGACAAGTGTGGAATACTACCAAGGTAGGCATTTCAAAACGTAAAGTGATAACATCACCTTTTTTAGAATGGTTTTCTACAAACTTTAAATTACCGTCATAATCTACTGATACACGGCTAAATAAGTTTAGATTCATATGCATATCTTTTGCACTTAAACCATACTTAGCAAGCTCTACTAAGAAACTATCAAAACCATTTTGGTTCCAGTTGTTTCTATCTTTTTGATAATCGCGCTCACCCCATTTTGATTTAACCATTTCTTTATCACAGTTACCTGTTACGGTATCAATCCATGAAGTATCATCACGAACAACAGAACACATTACACGCCCCATATCAGAGTAAATGCAATTGCCTTTGGTTATCTTGAAAGTATGCTGACACTTTAAGGTATCTGGAGCGTTATATCTTTCACATAGGTTTAATGGATTAAAAAACATCATGCCTACATTTGCACCACCATCTACATCAGTAAACTCTAAAAGAGAATTTGCAGGAAGAATGGTTGAAAAGTGCGCTGCACCTGGCATATCTTCTGAATAAATAAGTTTTTTTGCCATTTTATTTGTCCTTCTTATCTAATTTCATATTATGAATAATGGATTGGTTTTGCTTTTCAACTTCGCCATCTTTTAATTTGATGTCATAGGTAATGGTTGAACCATAAGCATTAGGTAAAGTCGGGTCGACCTTAATCTTGTCAAAAACCCATAGTCTGCTACCTAACTTAAAACCTTCACTTAAATCATGGGTTACCATGAAAATAGTTAAATTATTTTGCTTCCATAAATCTTGAATTAGAGCATGCATATCTTTTCTAATTCCTGGATCTAAAGCACCAAAAGGCTCGTCTAGAAGTAATATCTTTGGTTCTTTCATTAGCGCCTGAGCAATAGCAAGACGTTGTTGCATACCGCCTGAAAGTTCTGTTGGGTATTTATCTAAAGCATGTGAAAGGCCTACTTTCTCAATTAAACCCAAAGCTTTGGCCCTAATTTCTTCTTTATCTTTTTCAGAGACAAAACCTAGAACATTAGCTTTTTCAAACTCTCTTGCGACCATTACGTTTTCAAGCACAGTCATATGAGGAAAAACACTATACTTTTGGAAAACGATGCCTCTTTGTTCATTTGGCTCATTTGAGATTGGTTTACCTTCAAATAAAAGCTTGCCTCTAGAGCACTGTTCTGTGCCTAAAATAAGCTTTAAAAAGGTACTCTTTCCGCATCCAGAGGTTCCAATTACAGTAATGAATTCGCCTTTAGAAATCTTTACGTTAATTTTCTCTAAGATAATAGAATTGCCATACTCTTTATAAAGGTTTTGCGCTTCAATAATTGGTACGTCTTTTGTAGTTGTGTCCATACTATTCATCATCATGCCCTCTAAATGAAGTACCATCTAAATAGTCTTTTTGATAACTTTCTTAAAAACAGATCCATTAGGAAAGCAAGTAAAGTAATCCAGACTACGTATGGGAGAATTACAGACATATCTAAATATCTTCTAACTAAGAAAATTCGATAACCTAAACCTTGATTTGCAGCAATTGCCTCTGCTGAAATCAAGAACAACCAAGCACTTCCTAAAGTAAGTCTTACAGAGACAAAGAGCTTTGGTAAAATTTGAGGAAGAATAATTCTGGTTAAAATCTGATAGGTATTTGCACCTAGAGTTAAACTTTTCACAATGATCTCTTGAGGAATTGCTCTAGTGTTTTGCTCTATATCACGGATGATAAAAGGACAAATACCAATAATAATCAGCATTATTTTTGCAAAATCTCCTAAACCAAAACTAATGAATAAGATTGGTAAAATAGCCATTGGAGGAATTAAGGAGATCACTGTTGTAAGCGGACTTACAACAGTTCTAAAAATTGGAATTGCACCATTTAAAAGACCGATAACTAAGCCTAGAACAGAGCTTACAAGTACACCTGTTAAAAGTAGTTTTAAACTAGCTAAGGTATCTGCCCATAAAAGAATGTTACCGGTTCTCTTATCAGGTTCGCTAATAAGGGAAACTACTTTTTGCCCGATTGTAGCAAGAGAAGGTAATAACTTATCGTTAGGATTTACTTCTAATCTTGCAGCAGAAACTATTACATAAGCAAATAGAAGAATGACAAAAGGCAAAACTCTAAGCATCATTCTGTTAGTCTTACGAGTTTCATAGTTAATCAATCTAGACATAATGTTCCCCTAAAGACTTAACTTAAAGCTTTCCATCTGCTGCCATCTGCATGAAGGATGGGTCAAAACGCAATTTAATGTTGTTTTTATCACCATAAACGCCTGCTGGAGTTTCAATCCCGACATACTCAGAAGAGCCTGCACTATCACCTAATAAACCATGTTCATAAGAGAACACTGCAATGTTTTTCATAGTGCTATATAGGTCTTTTGATAAGTTATAGGTAACAGCATCTTTTGCGTTGTAATACATATGGGTTGCATCAAGCTGAAGCTTGTAATTAGCTAAATCAGTACCTGCTGCCTTTGCCATCATGCTAAGAGCTTCATCTGTCTTTTCACCAGTTCCAGACATAATGCCCATGATTTCATACCAAGCACCTGTTAGAGCCTTTGCAAACTCAGGGTTTTCTTTAACTACATCTGTTTTTGCTACGGTTAAATCAAGAATTTCACCTGGGATCATGCTTGAATTAAATAGGTTATTAGTTTGTGGGTATTGGTTTAGAACTTCAGATACGATTGGGTTCCAGGTAGCAACAGTCTTAACATCATCTGTTGCAAAAGCTGAAATCATGTCAGAATCAGAGGTATTAGTTACGGTAATATCCTTTTCAGCCATACCGTTTTTCTCTAAGGCTCTTGCTAATAAATAGTGGGATACAGATAACTCAACAAGATTTACGCTAGTATCTTTTAAGTCTTTTACACTTTTAGCTTCTTTTGCCAAAATTGCATCATTACCATTTGAATAGTCACCGATGATAATTACAGAGCTATCCACACCACCTGCAGCAGGTACATTAAGAGCATCAATATTTGCCATTACGCATGCATCTAAATCGCCTGCTGTAAACTGATTTAAAGACTCGGCATAGTCGTTAATTTGCACTACATCGATATCAATATTGTACTTATCAGCCCACTTATCCATGATCTTGCTAGCATCTGCATAATCATATGGCATCCAACCTGCGTAGATAGTCCAGGCAACCTTAAATGAGTCCTTTGCCTGTGCTGCACTCATAGTGCTCAAAGCAACAGCTAAAGCACATGTAGAAATGGTTAAGTTCTTTAAAAGTTTGCTTTTTAAAATTGTCATAATGACCTCTTTATATGTCTTTGAGGTAAAAAAAAGAGATAGCAGTAATTTTGAATACCGTTATCTCTCCCGGGCTTTTATCCCGCCGTGTACCTTTTTCAGGTGAGGATCTCTTGGACCGAACGCTTTTAAACTGGAACCCTAGATTCTTCTTTACGTTCAATATACTAAAGAAAATTAGGGCATTTTGAATTTGACATTTGATTGTGCAGTTTTAGAAGATTGTGTACTTTTTAGAGCGTAGTTTTCACAAAACAAGTGCACAATTAGTGATTTTTATGAGGAAAAAGCAAAAAAATAGCCTCTTTGTGAATTAAACAAAGAGGCTATTTATAGCTAATAAAAACTTTTTAGAATGCGCTTAATTCAAAGTTATTTAGACGAGCTGCATTCTCTTTTGTAATAGTTACACAGTCGATTAACTGAATTTCAGACTGACCTGAGGTACCGGTTTTAATATATCTATCAGCTTGGTCTACTGCAAGACGAGCCATTTGAGCGCATGGTTGCAGAGCTGTTGATACCATCTCACCATTTAAAATTGCATCACGAGCTTCATTTGAGCCATCTAAAGCTGATACAAAAATCTTCTTCTGAGCAGCTCTAATTGCCTTAACTGCACCGATTGCAAGAACATCATTACCACAGATAATACCTTTTAAGTTAGGGTATTTTTCTAAAAGCTGTTTAGTTCTAACATAAGCAATTTCCTCATCCCAATTCTCAATAACTTCTTGAGCAACTTGATTCATTAAAGGATGAGCACCGATAACCTCGTTATATGCTAGAGAACGAATTTGAGCATTCATATCAGACTCAGGGCCTACAAGCTCGGCATACTCGCCTTGATTTTCCATAGCTTTTGAAAACTCAACAGCAGAACTTCTAGCACCCCAGAAGTTATTAGATAAAATCTGAGACTCTGCTAAACCGCCTTTAATCTCAATCTCTCTATCAATTAAGAAGGTAGGAATTTTCTTATCGTAAGCTTCCTGAATAGCCTTCATAGAAGTAAAAGAATCTGCAACATCACAGATGATGGCAGAAGCGTTTTCGGCAATTGCCTGTCTGAATAAATCTAACTCTTTAGAAGTATTCTCACAGTGGAAAACAGTCTTAACTTCATAACCTAATTCTAAAGCTCTTTGAGTAGCTACACGAGTCTCAGTTCTAAAGAAAGGGTTTGATATATTAGGCATGATTACATAGATAAGTTTTTGCTGACTTTGCTTTGCATCAACGTTTGTAGCCGCAAAAGCAAAAGAGGAAAATAATGTTGCTATCACTAAAAGAAAGGATAAAACATATTTTTTAATATTCATAAGGTGAATGCTCCGAAAAAATTGATAAAGAAGCCATATGTGATTTTTTATATGCTAAGTATAGTGATCTACATAAAAAAATCAAAATATTTTTACAAAAATTTAAAACGTTTGCTTGCGAATATTTATCAAGACAAAACCACACTTTTTTATGTATATAAATCAATATGTTCTTAAGAGCTATCTAGAATAAAAAATGGGGATAAGCTTTCACCTATCCCCGAACATCATGCTACAGAGCACAATAAACAACGAATTCTTTTAAATGCCAAAGGCAATAGCAGCATTTACAGCTTTGTGCCAACCTTCAACTAAAGTCTTTACTTTGCCTTCATCCATCTTTGGTAAGTATCTTGCAGCACATCTATCTTCTTTTAGAATGCTTTCATCATAAATACCTTGAGCAATTGCAGCCATGAAAGCTGCACCCATACCTGAGAGTTCTGCTTCTTTTGGTAAAGCTAAAGGAATTCTTACTAAATCAGATTGCATCTGCATTAGATAATCATTCTTTGTAGCACCACCATCAACATGAAGCTCTGTGATAGGTACAATTGAAGACTTCTTAATTAAATCTAAAATGTCATTAACTTGATAAGTAATAGAATCAAGAGCAGCTCTTA
>CAZEXR010000017.1:0-18763 GCA_964516675.1 uncultured Enterobacterales bacterium
GAGTACATCAAGGTTTGTTTCTAATTTTTATGTGGGAAACTAGAGTTAATAATAAATAAAACTGATAAAAAAATTATTAAGTTATGTTTTAAGGTTATAGCAAATCAATATAAGCTAATACAAAAAGTGATAGTAATTCAAAGAAGACAGTTTGTAAATGTCTTATTTTAAAGAATTTAATTCAGATGATTATCTTAATATGAATTTTCAAATAATTAGTTAATAGAGAGGGCAAAAAAAATCCAGTGCCCAAAAAGACACTGGATAAAAGGTAAGATAAATCTTAAAATCCTTTAATTTACCAAGATAAAATACGGTAACAATAAGGAACCACAGTCCAACAATCTGTATCTCTTTGATGTTCCTTAGCAACGATGTAAGTATATAAAGGAATTTACAGTCTGTGAAATACTATAATTCAATAGCTAGTTATAGTTATTTTCTATAGCTTCAACAAAATGCTTATAAATCGATAATTTTAAAAGTTAGTTTAATTTTGTAACAGTTAATTTAGTGTAATTTTTTGTACAAGTTTTACTTTTTTTATTTGTTAAGATTAACTTGCATCAAATGATGTGCATTTTGAGATAAATATGAATAGCATTTTTGTAAATCAACAAGAATTTCAAATTGTAAAGCTTTTAGGTAAAGGTAAAGGTGGCTACTCTTATCTTGCTACTCACGAGGGCAAGAAATACGTAGTTAAACAAATCCATCACGAACCTTGTGACTATTATAACTTCGGTAATAAAATCGAAGCTGAAATCAATGATTACAACAGACTCAAAGGAGTTGGCATCAAGATCCCAAATATGATTGATGTCGATACTACAAGGGAAACTATCTTAAAAGATTACATTGAAGGCGATACCGCTTATACGATGATAAAAGAAGATAGACTACCTAAAGAATGCATTGATCAGGTAAAGCAAATGTGTGAAAAGCTCTATCCAGAAGGCATTAACATTGACTATTTTCCAACCAATTTCATATTTGAAAAAGGTATTCTCTATTACATTGATTTTGAGTGTAATGGATACATGGATGAATGGAATTTTGAGAATTGGGGAATTAAATACTGGTCTAAAACAAAAGAATTTTTAGATTACGTAAATACCCACAAAGATCTTTAAAATTGCTTGAAAATTAAGCATAATATAAAGATACAAATTCAAGGAGTGGTTCCGGTTTTAATAAGGTAAACTATAAAGAGATACCTTTAAAGGTACAGCTATACAGCGATACTATTGGCAAATAGATAATAAATAACTTCTGTCAAACAATATAAACCGGAACACTTATCTTACTTACTTCAAAGAATTAACCGCATCTAATAGCTGAGCATAACTTATCTGAAGTTTACTTTGAGATGTGTCCTCGTCATATACGTGAACAGCAACAGGAATATCATTCACTAATTTTGACATTGCAAGTAAAGAGATATTTGTTGTCTTACCAAATCCGTCCATAGTTGCCCTTGCAACATAAGTTACAGCTTTATTGCTTTTATTCATTAACTTATAAGCTAAATTACTAAAAGAGACTCTATAGTTATTTGATTTTCTATTTAATCTTGCACTTACTGTATTAAGATCTTCAGGATTTGCTACTGTAATTAAATTAACATATGCGTAATCTCCAAAAGGAAATTTTACAAAGGTATTTTCAATTCCAACTAATTCAAAAGCAATATAGTGAGGCAAAGACGAAATCTTGCTATGAGTCAATAGACGAACAGTGGTACAAGGCGCTGCAATAAAACCAAGCTTAATGCTTTTACCGAACATATCTTTATTAAATTTATAAAAATTTGAATCTATAGGTAAAGTGCAGTAATCGCTTGGTAATTTAACATCAAACTTGTGATTAAAAAAAGTAGCAACTTGAGCATTAGCCTGCCCTAAAAATAATGACAGACTAATGAATAAAAAAGAAAAAAGGTTTTTCATAAAGCAATATCTGTTTGCCTTCCACTTAATTCTTACTAATAGACTTTAGTGTTGTGAAATAGGAAGGGAAAGTCTTGTTAATACACTCTGGATCATTGATAACAATATCTCTGTCAAAAGCAATTAAAGACATACACATTGCCATACGATGATCGTTATAAGTATCAAAATGAGGAGTTTCATTATTTGATGTTGAAGCATCAATGCTAATGTAATCTTCACCAGATTCAACCTTCACACCAAGCTTACTCATCTCATTAACCATAGCAGCAATTCTATCAGTTTCTTTAACTCGCCAACTTGCAATATTCTTAATAATGACTGGTCCATCGGTATACATTGCCATAGGAACAAGTGTCATTGCAGCATCTGGCATTGAGTTCATATCAATTTCAATACCATGAAGTTTGCCTTTCTTAACAACAATTGAGTTTTCATGGCGAACTACTTTTGCTCCCATCTGTTTTAATACATCTAGGAACTTAATATCACCCTGAACTGAGTCCTCTGGTAATCCATAAAGCTCAAGTTCACCGCCAATAGCAGCTGCTGCTGCAAAATAAGAAGCACCAGTTGCATCACCTTCGATTAGGTAGGTCTTAGGTGAAGTGTATCCTGTAGGTTCAACTACAAATTCACTATAACCATTACGATGGACAATAGCACCGAATTTAGTAATCAAGTTTATAGTTAAATCTACATATGGTTTTGAAATCAGATCGCCATTGATGATAATCTTCAAACCACCACAAATAGGAGCTGCCATTAAAAGCGCAGAAATAAACTGACTTGAGGTACCACCACTTACTGTAACCTCATGTTTTTTAGGTGATGTTCCTCTAATTTGAATTGGAGGAAAACCATCATTATTGAGATACTCTATATTACAGCCTATAGACTTTAGAGCCTCTGTTAATGGACCAATTGGTCGTTCCATCATTCGAGGTTCACCAGTAAGTGTAAATACGCCCTGAGACACAGCTAATGCAGCACATAGAGGTCGCATTGCGGTACCAGCGTTACCTAAGAAAAGATCTACCTTGTTAAGACCTTCGTCGAAAACACCACCTAAACCTACAACATCAACAGTACTTGCATTAACATTTAACTTAACTTTTAAAGTTTGAAGAGCTTCAATCATACGTGCTGTATCATCTGATTTAAGCATATTTAAAAGTTTTGTGTTACCACTAGCTAAAGCAGAAACAAGCAAGGCTCTATTAGACAAGCTCTTTGAACCAGGTAAAATAACTTGACCTGATACTGAAATGATTTTTTTAAGATTAAGGGTGTTTTTCAATTACTCTATTCCTTAAGTAGTTTATCTAATGCGTTAAATAGGAGATCGTTCTCTTCTGGCTTACCAATAGATATACGTAAAATATCTTTTAGCTTATAGCCTAGCAATGGACGAATGATAATTCCCATATGTAATAATTTATCAGCTATTTGCTGTGCATCATAGCCTTTAAAGTCAATTGCAACGAAATTTGCTTTTGAAGGGATCATATATAAATTATGAGCCTTACAAAAATCTGCGTATCTTTGACGTTCTTTTGTATTATTTTGTACAGTCTTCACTAAGAACTCTGTATCATCTAATGCTGCAACAGCTGCTGCAAGAGCAACAATGTTTACATTAAAAGGAGCTCTTAAACGGTTTAAAATTGAAGTAATATCTTTATTAGCTAACATATAGCCAACACGAAGACCTGCTAAACCGTAAGCCTTAGAGAATGTTCTTGATACTACAAGATTATCAAACTCTTCTATCCACTTACCAGTATCTTCAAATGTTTTATCATCACTATTAAATTCATTGTAAGCTTCATCAATCACAACTAATGTAGTCTTAGGAACTTTCTTGATAAACTCATACATTGACTTAGAACTTATTGCTGTTCCAATAGGATTTGATGGATTTGCAAAAGCAACAATTCTTGTATTTTCATCAATTGCATTTGCAATTGCATCTAAATCTGCATTGTAATCTTTTAAAGGGATTACTTTTGCTGTAGCACCATTGACAGTGGTTTCCATTGGATACACAACGAATGAATACTCAGGAAATACTACATTAACATCTTTATTAACAAAAGCTTCAAATAAAAGATTGATAAGTTCATTAGAACCGGCGCCTAATGTTATTTTTTCAGGATTATAGCCAAACTTTGAATGTAATTTTTCTTTTAAATAATAGCCATTTGCATCAGGATAAATATTACCCTGCTCAATAACCTTTAAAGCTGCTTCCTTTGCTTTTTGGCCCATGCCAAAAGGATTTTCATTGGAAGCTAATTTAATTACATCTTTTAAACCTAATTGTCTTTGGACATCTTCAATAGGTTTACCAGCTTGATATGGCTTAATAAGAGTAATGCCGCCATTAGCATATGAGCTATAGTCTGTCATTTAAATGTCCTTAGTTAATATAAGTATCATTCTAAAGACAAAAATTTAAAAGCTCAAACCATAAAAAAAAACTAACAAATTAGTGCACATTGGTGCAAATGACTAACTTATTAGTTTTTTTATCAAATCATTTTATGATTTTGAGCTATTTTTTACCTTATACATAGATGCATCTGCTGCATTTATGAATTTTTCAATAGTATTGTATTCATCAGAATAGCTTACAGAACCGATGGCCACAGATAAAGTATAAGGATCGGTATTTTCTGCATTAAAAGCAGATAAATTAGCCTCTAGTTTTTCTTTAAAACGTAAAACTGTATTTACAGCATTCTCTTTAACAACTACTACAAACTCATCACCTGCGTATCTACATAAGAAACAATCTGAATCAAATGCAGATCTGAACAAACACTTTGCCATGTTAATTAACGCTTTATCACCTTGAGAATGACCATAGGTGTCATTGATACTCTTAAATTGATTGATATCTATAAATATTAAACAAAGTCTTGAGGTTAGCTCGTCTCTACGCTCAAATTTCTTTTGTAAATATCTTACAAGCTCATTTCTATTGTTCATTCCTGTCAAGAAATCTCTAGAAATAGAATTTGTCTGAGAAATAATATGCACAACAAAAATAAATGAAACAGCGATTACAAAAGATAAAGGTAAGCCATACAGTAATGAAATAGGCCATGCTAAAAATGGAATGTAAACAAAAATGGTCATTCCAATAAAACTTGCAGTCTTTGTAAAGAAGGAGGCTTGTAGCAGTTTTAAAGCAAAAACATGTACATCTTTAATTGCCAAGAAGAAACAGACAAACTGAATAGCAGCTGCAATAAGTACAATATGAATTAGCATCTCAAGGGCAATGTCTTCTTGCTGATAAAATAAGTTTAAAGCAAGAGATGCAAAGCCTGAGAATATAAAAGTAAAGATACAGAAGATCAAAAAGGCAATCTTGTTTAAGACGCCAGAGAAAATAGTTTTATCACTTACATACTTTCTAATCATAACAAAAAAGTAATAAGGATAAATCGCACCAAAGTATATGGTTAATAATCCAAATAATGCCATTAAAAATGACATAAATGGATATTCAATAAAACCGTAGTCATAAATCAAGATATTAAAGACTGTAAATAAAATAATACATACAGCATGAACAACTAAAAGCTTACATAAATTGATAATTAAAACAGAGTTACTTGTGCGGTTGGAATTCTCGTTATAAATAATTCTATATAGAATTAAAATCGATGCAATTGCCAAATAAAGAATAGCATTTCCGTAAAAAAAACGGAAAGAATCGGCTATAGTAAAGTTATGAGTTAAATCTAGTATTTCCATGTTGTTAACAAAACCTATCTTTTTAATACTTCTCTAGCCTTATTTTTTTCTTTTTCTTGATACATTTTTACATCTGCTGCATTGATAAAATCATCAACCGTCTTGTAATTATCATTATATGACACAAATCCAACCGAAATTGATAAATTAAATTTGTGTTTATGAGAATTGTTAGTATCGTCAATTAAATTTTGAAGTCTTGATAAATAACTTTTTACAGTAAGTTCTTCACTATCTTTAAATACGACTGTAAATTCATCACCTGCATATCTACAAATAAAACATTCATAATCATATGATGCCTCTTTTAGACAGGCTGTTAAAGATAATAAAGCTTTATCTCCTTGATTATGACCATAAGTATCATTTACTTTTTTAAAATCATTTATATCAATAAAAGCAATATGAGTTTTATTATCTAATTCTGATGATTTTTTGAATAATTTTTCTAAATATCTTAATAATTCATTTCTATTATTAAGACCAGTTAAAAAATCAATTGAGATTTGGCGATGCTGAGATACAACATGTACTACATAAACTAATAGTACTGCAAACATATACATCACAGGAACGGAGAAGAAAAAACTTAGAGGCCAAATGAATAACTGAAGGTAAATAACCAAAAATAATGTAGCATTATTTGCATTCCGACTTAAAAAAGTATCTGCTAATAAAGTACTCAAAAATTCATGAAATTGTCTAATTGATAAAATAAAAAATATTATTGAACCAACGGAAAAACCAGACAAAAGATGGAATAAATATGTTTCTTTATCTTCTAAATTCACAGCGTATGCATAAATACATAAACAGGTATAACCAAGAGAAACAATGCAACTTAGGATAAATAAAGCAAACTTAAACTTGCTAAGAATATCGCCTTCCCAAATTTTTTGCTTTTTGTATTTTTTTATTAGACAAAGGATAAAGTAAGGATAAACAGAAGAAATAAAGTTAATTACTATCCAAAGAAAAACGTTAAAACAACCAAAAAAGGAATAATCTTTTATCTTAAAAACTACAAATAAATGTTCAAGAAATGCAAAAAAAATGAATAATACTGATTGAGCAAGCAGTAAATAACAAATATTTGTAGTTATGAGAGTTGATGTATTTTTGAAATTTCTATCTTGGATCATGATACAAGATAAAACTAAAATACAACCAATTACAAAATAAAGAATTGATGTGTCATAGGTATAACTAAATGACTGCATCAGATGAATCCTCATCCTTCTTTTTTTGCTTTTCTATATACATTCTCTTATCTGCTTTAGATAAAAGTTCTTTAATATTGTGAGCATTTGGCTTAACAAATACGTAGCCACAACTTACAGTAACAGAATATTCTTTATCTGAGAAAATAAGACGTTCTTCAAGTTCAAACTGAATATTTTGAATAATTTTTTGAATTTCTTCTTCATTACGAGATTGTGATACTAAAACAAATTCGTCACCGCCCATACGAGATACGAAGGAGTTTGTTTCACCTGCAATACTCTTTAAAGTCTTACCTACAATAGAGATTGCCTCATCACCTTCGATATGACCATATTTATCGTTAATCTGTTTAAATTTATCAATATCAATGAAGATTATATAAGCACCATCATGCTCTTTATTTATAAAGGCATTATTGATGTATTTATTGAAACTTACCCGGTTATTAACACCAGATAGTGAGTCTTGAGAAATCAGAGTTCTGCTTCTTGTCATGTAATTAAAGAATAGGAACACAGCAAAAGAAAAACCAACCTCAACGTCATTAAATAGTAACTGTTGGACAAATAAAGCTAAACATAAGGCAAGATAATACATAAAATGTTTTCTTGCGATATATTTAATATCAAAATCAAGATTATATAAATATGACTTATAGCAAAGCCAAGCACCGATTAGTACGTAGAAGTTAATGATAAAGTACAAGCTAATGGCTGTAGCTGAATCAACTAAAGTAGGAGCACTGTCTTCAACAGATAAAGAGTTGATATTGAAAAACACTAATAAAGCGGCTTCAAAAATTGCAGGTACAATGTATCTCCAATCATTAGTATTTGTATATCTTAAAAACTTCTCTTTAAGTTCATTTAAAACTAGATAGAAAACAGCAACAGCAACAAATAACAAACTTAATTGCCAAATCATTGCAACAATATTGATGTTTAAATAAGGAAGTTTAAAGTAGGCAAAAGTAACAACAACTGCCTTCATAAACATTGTGAATAAGACAGAAATGATAGCAGTGGCATGTACACCGAATGCTCTACCCTCAGATCTTACAATATTGTAAAACATTGGCATTAACATCAATGATGAAAATAGTAAAAGCCAAAGTTTTCCAGCTAATATACCCAAAATCTATTACCCGAATTGTTTCTTTTAGTTATTATATTTAATACAGTATTATTTTAATATTTTTTACATTATAAAGTTATCGTTACCATTTTAATTCTATATTTCAATTTTTACAATTAGAATAATATAAACAAAAGTTTTTTTAATTTGAATATGTGATTGAGTCTGTATATTACAATGATACGCGTTAGATAGCCAAAATTATCTAGATTAAATTATTTCTGACTTCTAAAACTCCATTTTTTTTAGATTTATTTTTTATTATTTCTTAAAATTCAAATAATAAAGTGTCAATCTTTGGCTAATTGTAGAACCAGCTAAGAGAGACACTTTAAAATGATATCGTTAATATTTGTAAGATTATGCTCTTACTTCTGTACTGTCAGCATCGAAGTCATGATCAAGATTCTTAATCTTTGCTTTTCCTTCTTTCCAATATGGAGACATACTACGTAAAGTGCTAATGATGCCAGGAAGAACTTCGATAGCTTTATCAACTTCAGCTTCAGTTGTAAATCTTGATAATGAGAAACGAATGGTTCCATGAGCAGCTGAGAATGGAACCCCCATTGCACGCATAACATGGCTAGGCTCAAGAGATTCAGAAGAACAAGCAGAACCTGAAGAAGCTGCAATGCCATACTCATTTAACATAAGAAGAATAGCCTCACCTTCAACATACTTAAATGCTATATTTAAGGTATTATCAGTTCTCTTTTGAGAATCACCTGTTACAAAACATTCAGGAATTGCTTTTAAAAGACCATCTTGTAATCTATCACGTAAGCCTTTTACTCTTGAGTTAACTTCCTCTAAATGAGCTTTTGCTAACTGACAAGCTACACCTAAACCTACAATGTATGGGACATTCTCAGTACCAGCACGGCGGCCTCTTTCTTGATGACCACCCTTCATGAATGGAATAAAACGAGTGCCACGACGTACGTAAAGAACGCCAATTCCCTTTGGAGCATGAATTTTATGACCAGAGAAAGAAAGCATGTTAATCTCTGTTGACTTTAAATCAACAGGAATTTTAGAAACAGCTTGCACAGCATCAGTATGGAACATTACACCATGATCATGAGCAATCTTAGCCAATTCTGGAACAGGATAGATGTTACCTGTTTCGTTATTTGCCCACATTACAGATGCTAAAGCAGTCTGTGGTGTTAATAGGCTTTCAAATTCGTCTAAATCCAAATCACCATTGCTAGATACTTTTAGGTATTTAATGCTAGCTCCATGTGAAGATAGAAAATCACATGTTTGCATGATAGCTGGATGTTCTACAGGAGTTGTGATGACTTCATTCTTGCCCTTTTGAGACCATAGTGCTGACCATAATGCTGTATTATCAGACTCTGTAGCACATGAGGTAAAAATAATCTCATCAGGATATTCTGCACCAAGAAAATCAGCAACCTGCTCTCTTGCTGTTGCAATTGCCTTTTCAATAGGAACACCATAACCATGTTGTGAGGAAGCATTTCCAAAGTAAACACTTAAGTATGGCTGCATTGCTTCTACAACTTTTGGATCTATCTGTGTAGTTGCATTGTTGTCTAGGTAAATACCACCTAAACCTTCGCCTAAATTCATTGTATTCATTATTATTGCCTATTATCGTGTTGTTACAGTGATCTGACGACCTGTACCATCTGAAAGTTTCTGTTTGATAAAGCCTAAAGTCATATCTTTCATCATTCCAGAAGCAACAGGACCTGATAACTTAACAATTACATCAGCACCAGTAATTGCATCAAGCTCAACAGAAGAGCCTTCACCTAAACCTTCGCTAACTTCCTTTAAAATTGATTTAACATCTTCGTAAATTGGAGATGACTTAGTCTTTTCATCTATTTGAGCATTAACTGCTGTAGTTGCAGCAGCGCTACTTGTAACCGTGCTAATTGAGCTAAATGAAGGAGCACTAGTTGTAGATGTAGTAATGGTAATTGATGGAATTGGAGTTGGAGCGTGACCTGGACGAGGCACACCACACTTTTCTAAATCTACCCAAACCTCATCAATGATTTCTTCGATGCGCATCTTGCAGCTACCGCAACCACCACCGGCTTTGGTATAGTTTGTAACTTCTTCAACTGTAGTTAAATGATTTTCCCAAACTGCTTTTTTAATCTTGTTAATACCAACACCAAAGCAATGACATACTAACTCGCCATCGTCATGAGAGTTTTCATAAGACTGACCATGATAATTTGCAATAGCTGCATCTAAAGCTTCTCTGCCCATAACAGAACAATGCATTTTCTCAGGAGGAAGACCACCTAAATAATCTACGATTTCCTGATTTGTAATCTTCTCTGCTTCTTTTAAGCTTTTGCCCTTTAACATTTCAGTTAAAGCAGATGATGAAGCAATAGCACTACCACAACCGTAAGTTTGGAATGCTGCATCTTCAATAACTTCAGTTACAGGATCGATCTTTAACATTAAACGAAGAGCATCACCACAAATGATAGAGCCAACATCGCCAACGCCATTAGCATCTTCAATAACTCTAGCATTACGAGGATGTAAAAAATGATCTTTTACTTTATCTGTATAATCCCACATAAGGTGTTCCTTCTATAATTTAAGTGGTACTAAAAAAATTATTATTTTTAATGAGATGTAACATCCATTGGAGGACGATTTACAAACTCTTTATTAAGTACAATGTTTACTAAACACTGACCATAATTCTGTTCTAAACACTCAGTAAATTGATTTAAATAAGCTATATCTTTAAATGAAGCAATTGCCATATAAGAATACTCGCCTGCAATCTTCATACAAGAGCTCACAGCAAGAGATTTTTTCATGTAATCAAGATAATCATCTTTGCGCTCTAATCTTACTTTAGTATATATAAGTGCTTCAACTTCTAAAGAAAACGCACTATCACAAATGGTTATTGTATAACCTTTAATTACTCCACTTTGCTCTAATCTTTTTAAACGAGCAGATACAGATGGAGCACTTAATTGAGATTTAGCACCTAAATCTCTTAATGATAATCTACTATCATCGCGAAGAGCACAGAGAAGTTGTAAGTCACTTGTATCTAAATCAATCATGAGTTCTTAATTTCCAATACTTTATAACCTGCGTTTTCAATTGCGGCAGTTAGCATAACATTAGTTATTGAATCCTTTGTATCAAAGGTTGCTTCTTTTTTATCTAAATTAACAACAACATTTGAAACATTAGGAAGTGCTTCTAAAGTCTTTTTAACTGAAGAGACACAGTGAGAACACATCATGCCATCAATTAACATAGTTATTTTCATTATTTTATCTTCCTTTTTAGGAGCAACATTTTCTACTTTTAAAAATGTTAAGCGAAGTGCATTTGTGACTACGCAAACAGAGCTTAATCCCATTAAAATTGAACAAAGCATAGGTGTTAATGAAACACCATAATCTTCATATAAAACGCCACAGGCAACAGGAATTGCAATTACATTATAAACTAGGGCCCAAAATAAGTTCTGCTTAATATTTGCAATTGTAGCCTTAGATATTTTCATGGCATTGTATACGTCAATCATACGGTTTTTCAATAAAACTATATCACATGAAGTAAGTGCAATATCAGCACTACCCTTAAGTCCAATACCTATATCAGATTGACACAATGAAATACTATCATTGATGCCATCACCTACCATTACAACCTTATTACCATTGTTTTGTAAAAATTCAATCTGTCTTTGTTTGTCCTGAGGCAGCAACTTTGCTTTGTAGTCTTTTATCTTTAATTTTGAACAAATACTCTTTGCAACCGCTTCATCATCACCAGTTAGCATTAGTGTTTTTATATTTTCAGAATTTAATTTGTCAATTAAAGCAATTGAATCTTCTTTTAATTCATCTTCAATAACAAACATAGCTATTGCTTTAACATCATCAAATAAAACACAAACTGTTGCACCTTGATTTTGGCAATCCTTAAAACTAGAGAGAGCACGGTCTTCAAGAGTAATAGAATGTTTATGAAGATAAGCTAAATTACCAACATAGTATTTTTTACCTAAAATTTGGCCTTCAACACCTAAACCTTCACAAAAAGAGAACATATCTACATCAAAAAGCTTTTCTTTACAGGCTTTTTTAACAATAGCATTTGCCAGTGGATGAGGGCTTTTAACTTCTAATGAAGCAGCAATTAAACAAGCATCTTTTTCTAAAGTATTAGTATCAAGGGAAATGACTTTTGATACAGCCATGTTACCCTTTGTCAAAGTACCTGTTTTATCAAAGGCAAAACAGTTAATCTTTGGAAGATGTTCCATTGCCTCTGGAGTTTTAAAGATGATGCCATTTGCAGCTGCTTTTCCGGTACCTGCGGTGATTGCTACTGGAGTTGCAAGACCAAGAGCGCAAGGACAAGAAATTACCAAGACACTAATTGCAAATGACAGAGCTTTATCAATAGATAAATCTACAACAAAAAACCAATAACTAAAGGTGATTAGTGAAACTAGTAAAACAAAAGGAACAAAGTAAGAAGCCATAATGTCTGCAATTCTTGCAATTGGCACTTTGCTTTTAGCTGTATTTTCAACTAACTCAATAATCTTAGACAAAGTAGTTTGTGAACCTACAGCTGTTACTTTTACTTCAATATAACCTTGTATTACAGTTGTTGCAGAAATGACTTTACTATCAATTACCTTCTTACAAGGTTTACTTTCACCTGTGATTGCACTTTCATCAATATAAGCATTACCAAGAGATACAACACCATCAACACCTAGTCTTTGACCTTGTTTAGCAATAATAATGTCTCCAACTTTTAAATCGCTTAAAAGTGCATCTTTGATTTCCTTATTCTTTTTTACTAAAACAGTTTTAGGAGCTAAATCATATAAAGCAGAAATTGCATTTGTAGTCTTATGTTTAGCTCTTGATTCTATGAATTTACCAAATGCTACAAAGGTTAAAATACCAGCTGCACCTTCAAAGAAAATAGGTTTAGTGGTATACAAAACAGAGCAAGTATCAGTAAATTCTATTGTGCCTAATATAAATACTGAGTAAATAAAAGAAGCCATTGAACCTAGAGATACTAAGGTATCCATATTGGCATTGAAATGCTTTAAGGCATTAAAAGCTGAAATAAAATATTTCTTTTGAAGACAAATGATAATAAAAGAAATAACACCTTGAGTTAGTGCGTTTACAAAGGCATTTTTTATGGGCATTAAACCTACGATATGGCCCATTGATAAAAGAAGTAAAAATGAGGTTAAGACAAAACAGATAATCAAATTAAGTTTTTCTTTATTGATTAAATCGATATCCTCTGGGTACAGATTACCACCATCTGATATTTTTGCTTTATAACCACTGTTTTCAATGGCAGCAATAATCAGAGCATCGGTTACTTTTCTCTCATCATATTCAACAGTGCAAGCATTTTTTAAAAGTTCAACATTAGCCTTGCTAACTCCTTTAACAGAGCGAACAGCTTTTGATACTTTTGCAGAACAAGCCGCACATGACATGCCTTTAACAAGAAAAGTTTTTTGTAACATTTATAACCCTCATTTAATGGCAGATATATTAACTTATAAACAGCTAATTTGAACCATTGTGATAATTATTTTTATCTAATATACTAGATTTATTTCTGTTATTTTAGATCTAAATAACGATAAAAAGGCAATCTTTTGTGAGATTTCCTTATGTTATAGATTTATTAACGGTTATTATTACTATTTAAAACGAAGAGCTCTCATCGCATTACAAACAGCTAAGATTAAAACGCCAACATCTCCAAAAATTGCCAGCCAAATATTTGCAAAACCAAATGCACCTAAAAGCAAGATTAAAGCCTTAATGCCCATAACAAAATATAAATTAGATAAAGCTAAATTATAAGTTTTCTTGGCCATAAGGATTGTTTTAGCAACGGCATTAAGATCTGATTTCATAATCACAACATCTGCAGCTTCAACGGCTGAGGCTGATCCTATATCGCCCATAGCAATACCTACATCAGCTGTAGATAAAACAGGGGCATCATTTAAGCCATCACCAATAAAAGCTGCTATCTCGTTTTCATTTTTAAACTTTTTAAAATTTTCAAGTTTATCCATTGGACTTTGTTCATAAAAGACCTTTGATATATTAAGTTTCTTAGCGACACTATTAGCAACATCTTTTCTATCACCTGTAATCAATACAGTCTGTAGATTTAATTTATTTAAACTATCTATTAAGGTAGTAGCACTAGGTTTTAGCTCATCGAATAATTCAAATAAACCGATGCACTTATCATCTAGGCTTACATAAATTTGAGTTTTATCATTTGCTTCATCTTGTAACTTAAGATTAGGAACAAACTCTTGTATAAATGATTTTTTTCCAACTCTTACAAGACCTTCGTTATATTTACCCTGTATACCTAAACCAGACTTTTCTTCGATATCTGTAATAGAGACTTGCTCGCTTTTCTTATTTTGAGCAAAATCTACGATTGATTTTGCGATTGGATGTGTGGAGTTACTTTCAAGAGTTGAGGCTAATGCAATAAGCTTGGACTCATCAAAATCATAACTCTTTACAGTTACAACCTTAAATTTACCAAAGGTTAATGTTCCTGTTTTATCAAAAGCTATAGCTTTTAATTTTGCTAAAGTTTCGATATGAATAGATCCTTTAACAATGACACCTATTTTACTTATAGCGCCCATTCCACCAAAAAACGAAAGAGGAACAGATAAAACAAGAGCACAAGGACATGACACAACTAAAAATACTAGAGCTCTTTCAATCCAATCAGAAAATAAAGCACCCTCAATAACTATCGGAGTTAAGGCTAAAAGACAAGCTGCTCCTACGACAAAAGGAGTGTACCAAATAGCAAAACGACGAATTAGAGCTTCAGGTTTTGACTTATTAGCTGCAGCATCTTCAATCAAATTAAGTAATCTAGTAATTGATGAATTTGTTGATAAGGTATTTACCTTTAAAGTGATGACATTACCCTGATTGATGCAGCCTGATGGAACAGACTGACCTTTTGTAAATAACTTAGGCTCAGATTCGCCTGTTAATGCTGAAGTATCAATGGCCGCACTATCTTCAATTAAATCACCATCAATTGCTATAACTTCACCTGCTAATACCTTAATGGTTTGACCTATTTTTACCATTTTAGGTTTTATAATTTCCTCTACTCCACTTTCATTTATTACTCTTACAGAATTAGGTTTTAACTTAATAAGAGATGAAATTTCATTATGAGCTTTTCCAGATGCAAAGGCTTCGAAGAGTTCACCGACTTTATAAAAAATCATAACAGCTAAAGCTTCTGGTAAATCTTTAAGAGCAAATGCTCCGAATGTGGCAATCATCATTAGAAATTGCTCAGACATTCTTCTTTGTTTAAACAAGGTCTTAAAAGCTGAATAAATGATATCAGAGGCAATAAGTAAATATGCTGTACAAGCAATAAGACACTGATAGACAAAGGAAAATGGAGTTGAAGAAAAGTACTTTTGGTAGATTAAAAAAATCATTACAAATAAAGCTAATATAAGAAGTTTCTTTTCTTCTCTTTCTAAAAATACACTCATTACTATTATTCCTTATTACTATATATGAGCACTTGTGCAACTATTAACTTTAAAAATTAGCGTGGTATATCCACGCTTATTATTTAATCTCTAAGTTCAATACTAATGCCATCTTCAAAATTATTTGCAATTTCTTGAGCAGAAACTAAAACAGAATCTTCATCCAAAGAATCATCCGCATCGATAACTAAGCTACCCATCGAAAAATTAATAACAGCATCATTAAATTTATTTTTTATTAAATTCTCTAATTTAGATGCACAATGAGGACAATCTAATCCATTGATATCGCAACGTACTTTCATAATTTTGATCCTTTAAAATATCCTTTTCTTAATTATACAATAGTTGAGCAGTTGTGCAACTATTCTAAATAAAAAAAATCCTCGATATTTCTACCGAGGACTTAATTTATACAGTAAAAACTTTAATTAAACTGACTTTGAAGGAATACGTAGAGGTGTAGTACCTGAATTATCCTTTCTAAATAGTAAATATAAGAATACAGCTAAGACGATAAATGCAGCTACTGTATAGAATGAGAATGGAACGATACCTAGTATTAGACCACCAATTTGGAAGATAACTAAAGCTAAAGCGTAAGCCCAAACAGTCATGTAAGTAATTGCAAATACCCACCACTTATTAGAACCTAACTGACGCTTCATTGCACCTAAAGCGGCTGCACATGGAGTTGACCACATATTGAAAGCTAAGAATGATAGACCTAATAAAGGAACTAATGCAGAACTTGCCTCAGCACCTGAAATAGAAGCAAAGTAGTTTGTTAAAGCATCATTTAAGCTCTCTTCACCACCTTCAAATTCACCGTCTAAGCCTAAAACAACAGCTAGAGTACCTACAACGTTTTCTTTAGCTAAAAGACCATTGATAACGGCAACTGTAGCCTGCCAAGATCCAAAGCCTAAAGGAGCAAAGATAAAGCATAAAGCGCCACCTATTGCAGCTAGGAATGAATTATCTACATTATCCACCATTACAAAACCGTTATCTAAGCCGAAGTTTGCTAAGAACCAAACGATTACAACTACAGCAAAAATTACAGTACCAGCTTTAATAATGAATGCACGGCATCTTTCATATACAGCCTTTGCAATATTGCCAATTGTTGGTAAATGATAATCAGGTACTTCCATAACAAATGGAGATACTTCTTCTTTGAAAGCACGATTCTTCTTTAAAATAATGCCAGTAGCAATAATTGAGAAGATTGATAAGCCGTAGATTACAGGAGCAAACCACCAAGCACCATCAAAACATGAAGCAAAGATCATTGTCATGATAGGAAGTTTTGCTGAACATGGAATAAAGGTAGTTGTAATTAAACCAATACGTCTTTCATTGATATTATCAATAGTCTTATTAGCCATCAATGCTGGAACACCACAACCTGTAGCAATAACCATAGGAATGAAGTTACGACCTGATAAACCGAAGTGACGGAAAATTCTATCCAAAACGAAAGCAACACGAGTCATATAACCTGATTGCTCAAGGAAAGATAGGAATAAGAACAAGAATGCAATCTGAGGTACGAAACCTAAAACAGCACCAACACCGCCTACAACGCCATCTACAGCTAATGATGATAACCAAGCAGGAGCGCTAGCACTTTCACAAAGGCCTGGAACAGCATCAGTTACATAACCACCGAATAGGTTATCATTAACCCAATCAGTAATGGTTACAAATTCTGTACCTTCATCACCTTCTACAGGAATTACACCTAAATATGATGTGAAGTACATTGCACCGAAATAAACAAGACCCACAACAAATAAGAAGATAGGTAAAGCTAAAAACTTATTTAATACAATGCTATCAATTTTTGATGTAATAATAGAGGCTTTACTTTCAGTTGTAATTTTACAATCTGAAATAATACTATCAATTACTTCATATCGACGCTCTGAAAAATATGACTGAGCATCTGTTGAGTATTCAGATTCAATTAGAGTTCTTGCCTTTGCAGCTTCAACTAATACTGATTCAGCACTCTTATACTCTTCTAGATAAATATCGTCTTTTTGAATTAGAGAAGTAGCGACAAACTTAGCTGCAGATTCTGATAGAGATTTATCTAATAGGCTTGCAACTGCTTTGATAGATGAAGTTACATTCTCATCAAAGAAGTCTGTTCTTACAGGAGCTTTAGCATTCTTTAAAGCTTCAAGAACTTTATCAATACCTATATTCTTAGAAGCAGAAATATCAATTACTTTAATACCTAGATTTTTTGAAAGCTTTTCAACATCAATCTTAATGCCTGTAGCTTCCATAACATCAATCATGTTTAAGGCTACAACCATTGGTAAACCAAATGAAGCAACTTCTAAAGTAAGAGATAATGAACGCTCTAAGTGAGAAGCATCTACTATATTTAGAACTGCATCAAAATCACCTTTTAGTAGGTAATTACGAGATACAACTTCTTCAGGAGAATATGGAGATAAAGAATATAAACCAGGTAAATCAACGATATCCCAATCAAGACTTGAAACTTTACCTATAACTTTATCGACAGTAACGCCAGGCCAATTACCCACATATTGATTTGCACCGGTTAAGACATTAAATAAAGTTGTCTTACCGCAATTCTGATTACCAATTAACGCGATAGTTTTATTTGACATTACATAACCTCCACTAAAGCAGCATCGCTCTTGCGAATAGTTAATGAATAACCTCTTACATTAAGTTCAATAGGATCGCCTAATGGAGCAGTACGAATTAAAGTAACTTTAGTTCTTGGTGTAATACCCATATCAAGAAGACGACGTCTAAGGGATGTTCCCTCACCATTGAGCTTTGAAACTTCTACTGTTTGGCCTACTTTGGCTAAATCTAAGGTAGTCATTGTTTAAACCTGCTTATTTATAAATGATTTTTTCTATTGTTAATTTTCCAAATATTGCAAAAGTTAGCATATATTTAATCTTATTAGTTGGAGCTAAATAAAGTTAGCATAAATTAACTGATGTAACTTTATGCTAACATAACAAAAATTTCAAGTCTTAATGCATAAAAAATTCATATACAGGACCTTAAGCTCTAAAAAAATCTAGCTGCAAGCCTT
>CAZEXR010000018.1:0-18622 GCA_964516675.1 uncultured Enterobacterales bacterium
TACTCAATTTTTGAAATGCAAAAGTTGAGTTATAAACATTTTAGTTCTATTGGTCTTAAGGGACTAATTCTTACTAAAGTTGACGAAAGTGAAAGTGTTGCAGATGCATTGTCTTTATGCATTAAGCAAGATTTAACACTTTCATATGTTACTGATGGTCAAAGAGTACCTGAAGATCTTGAAATTCCAAATGCAAGAGCTATGGCAATAAAGGCTTTAAGTTCTGTTGAGAATGACGTAGCGAAATATGCTTTAGAACAAAATGTGTAAGAAAAGAATTATTATTAGAAGGAATGAAAATGGCTATTGATGCAGCAACTAAACGTAGAAAGGTTAAAGTAATTACTGTAACTGGCGGTAAAGGTGGCGTTGGCAAATCAAGCGTGTCACTAAATCTTGCAGTTGCTTTAAGCCAACTTGGCAAAAAAGTAATGCTTTTTGATGCCGATTTAGGTCTAGCAAACATCGATGTTATGTTAGGTCTTAAAGTAGATAAGAATTTAGGTCACGTTCTAAACGGAGAATGTGAGTTAGCTGATATTCTACAAACTGGTCCTCATGGCGTGAGAATTGTTCCTGCTTCATCTGGTTTAAAACAGATGGTAGAGCTATCAGTTGAACAGCATGCTGGTCTAATTAGAGCGTTTTCTACTTTAAAAGAAGATATAGATTACTTTATTGTTGATACTGCCGCAGGTATTTCAGACATGGTGCTTTCCTTCTGCCGTGCTGCACAAGATGTCCTAATGGTAGTATGCAATGAACCAACATCTGTAGCCGATGCTTATGCTCAGATGAAAGTTTTATCTCGTGATTATGGCGTTAAGAAGTTTAAAATTATTGGTAATCAGCTTCATTCTTTAGATGAAGGTAAGTTAATGTACCAAAAATTAGTAACTGTTACTGAGCGTTTTATTGATGCAACCTTAGAGCTTGTTGCATGTATTCCTGTTGATATGAATATGCGTAAAGCTATTCGTCAGAGATCATGTATAGTAGATGTTTTCCCAACATCTCCAGCAGCTCGTGCGTTTAAAACACTTGCAAATAGAATTACAACTTGGCCGATCCCTGATGGTGCAAATGGTCATTTAGAATTTTTTGTTGAAAATTTGATCAATACCAATAAGAAAAATTAAATAAAACGCTTATTATATAAGAATATATTTCATAACAAAAAAAAGAATTATTATGGCAGGAATTGTAAACGGTGCAAAAGCATATCAAGCGCAAGCTCGCATTGATATGTCAAAGATGGTAGAAGCCTATGCGCCATTGGTCAAAAGAATTGCTTTACATCTTAAGGCAAGACTTCCTGCGTGCGTTGAATTAGATGATTTAATTCAATCAGGTATGATTGGTCTAATGTATGCTGTTTCTCATTATGAAGATGGTCATGGTGCTGTCTTTGAGACTTATGCTTCTATCCGTGTTCGTGGTGCTATGATTGATGAAATGCGTCAGTCTGATTGGGCTCCGCGTTCAGTTCATCAAAATACTCGTAGTATTTCTGCCGCAATTTCAAAGCTTTCTCACGAATTAGGTAGAGAACCAAAAGATATTGAAATTGCTTCTGAATTAGGCGTAGACCTAACAAAATATAATCAAATGCTAGTAGATACTTCATCAAGTCAGATAATTGGTATTGAAGATTTGGGCGTAACTGACGATGTTATAGCAGAGGGTGGAGATAATCGTAAAGATAAACTTTTTGACCTTTTAGCTACATCTAAGTTTAAACGCTCATTAGCAGAGGCTATAAGAAAGCTTCCTGAAAGGGAACAACAAGTTTTAGCCCTTTACTATGATGAAGAACTAAACTTAAAGGAAATAGGCAAAGTTTTAGATTTAAGTGAGTCTAGAATATGTCAATTACTTTCTCAATCAATGGTTAGATTGCGATCTATGCTCAAAGATTGGAGTGGAAAATAGGTTTAAATTAACACTTTTATATTTTTTTAGTAGTAATTTAAGTAGTTACTATCTATAAAGTATAAAGGTATTTCCAGTTTTTACAGGCTACTTACTGTACTAAGGAGACTATCTTGGATAAGAATATCAAGATATTGATTGTTGATGACTTCTCAACCATGCGTCGTATTATTAAAAATTTACTTCGCGATTTAGGATTTAACAACACTCATGAAGCAGATGATGGTGCTACTGCACTTCCTATGCTTGAAGCAGGCGACTTTGATTTCGTTGTTACCGACTGGAATATGCCTATTATGCAGGGTATTGATTTGCTTAAAGCAATTCGTCAAAGCCCTAAATTAAAGGCAATGCCAGTGCTAATGGTAACAGCTGAAGCTAAAAGAGAACAGATTGTTGAAGCTGCTAAAGCTGGTGTTAATGGCTATATTGTTAAGCCATTTACCGCAGCTACTTTAAAAGCTAAATTAGATAAGATCTTTGAGCGTTTTGAATAAGTGAGGTAGAAGAATGTCAACTGATGAACAAAAAGAGCTCACTGTCGCTGACTTAGAAGAAATTCGTAACCTACTTGATTGCGGTATGCAAGAAGAGGCTGAGAGTTTAATTATTTCTTTAGCTAAAGGCTTTAGTAAGTTTCGTGGTGATGAGGTATTCGAACAAGTTGGTGCTTTAACTCGTGATTTACATGATGCTGTAAAGAGCTTTGCTGAAGACGATAGATTAAGAGTTATTGCAAATATTGATATACCAAAAGCATCAGAGCGTTTGACTTCAATTATTTCTATGACAGATTCTGCTGCTTCAAGAACTCTAGATGCAGTTGATTCATGTGAACCACTTGTTAAAAGCTTAAATAACTCAGTAGAGAAGCTTTTACCAGCTTGGAATGCATTGATGCGTGGCCGTATCGATAGAGATAATTTTGTGAGCTTGTGCCGAAATGTAGATGAATTAATTCATGATACAAAAGATCATGCCGAAAAGGTATATGGACAATTAAATGAAATTTTAATGGCTCAAGATTATCAAGATTTAACAGGACAGATGATTCAAAAAGTTATTACTCTTGTTTCTGAAGTTGAAGATAAATTACTTAAGTTCTTAATGCACTTTAGCGAAGACGAAAAGAAAACATTATTAGAAAGTCATGAGTCCGTAAATGGACTTGCCCCTCAGGGCCCAGTCACTGGTAGTTCAAAGCAGTCAGACAATGTTGCTGCTAACCAGGACGATGTGGACGATCTATTGGCAAGTTTAGGATTCTAATAATAACGGAGACCCGAAAATGGATGAGGAAATTCTACAAGACTTTATAGTAGAAGCTGGTGAGATTATTGAAAATCTTAACGAGCAGCTAGTCCAGATTGAAAAAACACCTGATGATAAGGACTTATTAAATGCTATCTTCAGAGGTTTCCATACAGTTAAAGGTGGCGCAGGCTTCTTACAATTAACTAATTTGGTAACAATCTGCCATGCAGCTGAAAGCTTGTTTGATGAATTACGTAATGGCCGTATTCCTATGTCTCCTGATTTGATGGATGCAGTTTTACAGGCTTACGATGAAATTACATCAATGTTTGATGCTGTAAAAAATGGTGCTCAGCCAGAAGCTCCAAATCCTGATTTAATCGATAGATTACATGCTTTAGCATCAGGTCAGGCTGTTGCAGCTGCAACTCCAGCACCTGCTCCAGAACCTGAGCCAGAACCAGAACCTGAACCTGTTGTTGAACAAGCTCCTGCTGCTGATGATAATTCATCAATTGATGATATTTCTGAAGAAGAGTTTGAAGCTTTATTAGATCAGTTACATGGTAAAGGCCATGCTCCTGGTGCTGATGATGATGCTCCGGCTGCAGCATCTGATGCTACAGATTCTGATTTTGATAAGATGCTTGCAAAGGCTCAAGAAGAAGTAGCAAAAGAAGAAGCTGCTGCTCCTAAAGCTAAAGCTCCTAAGGTTGCTCCAAAGCCAGAGGCTCCTGCTGCTAAGGCTCCAGTTGCACCTGCTGCTCCTGCTAAACCTGCAGCTGCCGCATCTTCTGCTCTTGAGCAAGATTCAACAGTTCGTGTTGATACTAAGATTTTAGATGACATCATGAATCTTGTAGGTGAACTTGTTCTAGTACGTAATCGTCTAGTTAACATGGCATCACGTAGATCTGATCAAGAAATGTCAAAGGCAATTTCGAATCTTGATGTTGTAACAGGTGATCTTCAGAACTCTGTTATGAAGACACGTATGCAACCAGTTAGAAAAGTATTTGGCCGTTTCCCTCGTGTTGTTCGTGACCTTGCTCGTAAGCTTGATAAGAAAATTGAACTACGCATGGAAGGTGAGGATACAGAATTAGATAAGAATCTAGTAGATGCATTAGCTGATCCTATGATTCATATGGTTCGTAACTGCTGTGACCACGGTATTGAATCTCCTGCTGAACGTATTGAAGCAGGTAAGAGTGAATCTGGTATTGTATTGTTATCAGCATCTCAGCAAGGTGATCATATCTTACTTAAGATTTCTGATGATGGTAAGGGTATGGATCCAGACTCATTACGTGCAACAGCTGTAAGAAAAGGATTGATGGATGAGAGTGCTGCCGATAGATTGTCAGACTCTGATGCATTAAATCTAATTTTTGCTCCTGGATTCTCAACCAACTCTGAAGTAACAGATATTTCAGGTCGTGGTGTAGGCATGGATGTTGTTAAGACCAACATTTCTAAGTTAAATGGTATTGTTCATGTAATTTCTAAGTATGGTAAAGGCACCACAATTGAGATTAAAGTTCCTTTAACTTTAGCTATTTTACCTACTTTAATGATTGCTGTTTCTCACAGAACTTTTGCTCTACCTTTAACCTCTGTTTCAGAGATTTTCTACCTAGAGTTGGATTCAATGAGAAATGTTGATGGCTTGAATACCATCGTTATTCGTGACAAGGCAATTCCACTATTCTTCTTGAAACAGTGGTTTGAAAATGTCTCAATTAAAGAATATATGCAACACAAAGCTCATATTGTTCTTGTACAAGTTTCAGCCGCTCAGACTGTTGGTTTTGTAGTTGATGAGTTATTAGGACAGGAAGAAGTTGTGATTAAGCCTTTAGATGATGTTCTCCGTCATACTCCTGGTATGGCAGGCGCAACAGTAACATCTGATGGTGGTATTGCTTTAATTTTAGATATTCCAGGACTAATGAGAGCATATGCTCACAAAAATGCAGAGCGTTTGCAGTAACAACTATTTATAAATAGCTCGATTATAACTATAACTAAGGAAAACCTATGGCAACCAAAATTTTGATTGTAGATGACTCAACATTCTTCCGTAAAAGACTGAAGGAAATGATTGAGTCAGATCCTACAATGCAGGTTGTAGGAGAAGCTAAAGACGGCAAAGAAGGCGTTGATTTAACAATTAAGTTACGTCCAGATGTTATTACGATGGACGTAGAAATGCCTGTTATGGATGGCATTACATCTGTTAAAGAAATTATGTCCAAATGCCCAACACCTATTATGATGTTCTCTTCATTAACATTTGAAGGCGCAAATTCAACATTCAAGGCACTTGAGGCTGGTGCTATTGATTTTATGCCTAAGAATTTTGATGATATTGCCCATCGTCGTGAAGAGGCTGTAAAAAGCTTAATCGCATCTATTAAGGCTGTATCTCGTAGTAGAGTACGTGCCATAAGACCAGCATCTAATGCTACTGTAGCTCCAAGAGCTACAACCTCTACTTTAGGCACAGCTCGTAGTTCAACACTAGGAACAACTAATACACGTAGCACTTTAACTACTACAGCAGCTCGTCCTCTAGGTACAACTACAAGTACTCTTAGAACCTCTACAACTGCATCAGCTCCTGCTCCAACTGCAGGTGCAGTTTTAGGTCAGTATAAAAAGATTAACGAAATGTTAGCTTCTGATCCTGGCATGCCAGCTGCAGCTAGAAAGTTTACTTTTGGTGACCATAAATCAGAGACTACTGCATTTAAGAAATCAGGCAAAGTTCATTCTATTGTTGCTATTGGTAGTTCAACAGGTGGTCCTATTGCACTTCAGGAAATTATTCCTAAGTTACCAAAATTATCAGTACCTGTTGTAATTGTTCAGCATATGCCTGGTTCATTTACAACCACCTTCGCTGCTCGTTTAGATGCAATGTCAAAGTTACACGTTGTAGAAGCAAAAGACGGTGATTTATTAGAAGCTGGTAATTGCTATATCGCACCTGGCGGTAAGCAAATGATTTTTGAAAAAGTTGGTGTAAAAACTCGTATCAGAATTATTGCTGATACAGGTCGTGTAACCTACAACCCTTGCGTTAATGTTTCATTTGCCTCCCTTGCTAATATTTATGGTGGCAAGGTTTTAGCAATGATCTTAACTGGCATGGGATCTGATGGCTGTGAAGGCTGTTCTATCTTAAAGAAGAAAGGTGCAGTTGTTTGGGCTCAGAATGAGGAATCATGTGTGGTTTACGGTATGCCTCAAGCAATCGTAAATGCTGGCGTTGCAAACCTTGTTCTTCCTTTACAAGATATATCAGGTTGTATTGTTAAAGAATTAGGTTAAAAACCTACTACATTCACTTTAAGGCGGTTTTTTTATGAACTTTTTGGGTATTTTCCTAGCTATCGGATGCATTCTTGCATCAATGATCCTAGAAGGTACTTCTCCAGCTATGATGATTGAGTTACCGGCCTTCTTAGTTGTGGTGGGTGCTTCATTCTTCGCATGTTGGGTTCAGTTCCCTCTACCTCAGATTGCTGGTGCATTCAAATGTTTGTTATGGACTATCTCTCCTCCTAGAATTTCTTTTGAATCTCAGGTTGAGTTGTTAGTAGGCCTTTCAACAACCGCTCGTCAACAAGGTTTATTAGCTCTAGAAAACTCAATTGCATCCGCTTCTGATGATTTTACTCGAGATGGTATCCAGATGATTGTGGATGGTGTTGATAAAGATGCCTTACATCAGATTCTTGAAAATGGTATTGCAGTAGAAGAAGCTAAGTATGAGCCTTACGCTAAGATGCTTGAAGGTATGGGTGGTTATTCTCCTACCATGGGTATTATTGGTGCGGTGCTAGGTTTGATTCATGCGATGTCATTACTAGATAGACCTGATGAATTAGGTCCTGCTATTGCCGTTGCATTCGTTGCTACTATTTATGGTCTAGTTCTAGCTAACATTATCTGTTTGCCTGCATCAAACCGTATTAAATCAATTATTGGTGAAATGACTTTATTTAAATACATGACTTTAGAAGGTCTTGTATCTATTGCTAGTGGTGAAAATACAATGATGTTAAAGCGTCGTTTAGCTGTTTACACTGGTGAAAAGTCTGAAGGCCAATAAATAAAGAATAAGATAAGAATATGAAAAAGAAACCGCCAGAGCATGAAAACCTTGAGCGTTGGATGGTATCCTACGCTGATTTCATGACACTATTGTTTGCGCTGTTTGTGGTTCTGTATTCTTTTGCTATGGCTAAACAGTCAGAAGCAAAGTCAATGGTTGAGAGTATTGCTCAGGCATTTACAGAAACAAGCCAAATCAATTCACCTGGTGGTGCTTTATTAGTTCCAGGAACTTTAGCTCAAAAATTAGCTGAAGAAGTTCAAGAAGCCGTTCAAGCTCAGATGGATGCCTCCGAAGGTGATTCTGGAAAACAGATCATTGAAAATGGTGGCATGATGATGAACTTTCAAACCACATCCACTCAATCTAATCAAAATCGTGATGATACAACCTCAGGTTCTGATGATCAGTTAGAAGGTCAAAATAATTCTGACTCTGCAATGGCTGCAGGTGAATTAGTGATTTCTGATAATGATACTGTATCTAAAAACGAAACTCCTAAATCAAATGCTCCTGATGGAGGTGCTCGTTCTGGTGAAGGTGGTTTCCAAGCTGGTGGTTCTTCTGATCATTTCGAGAAAGGTGGCCAGTCAGATGTTGATGCTGATTCTCAAGGTGAGGGCACTCAGGGAACTCATTTTGATGCTGTTCGTCGCTCAATATCAGAGGCTATCTCAGAGTCAGGCATGGAAAAATACATTGATATTGAAGAAAATCCTCACTGGTTATCAATCAATATTAATTCTGGTTTAATTTTTGCTGAAGGTAGTGCTTCTGTCCTTGCTCCATCAAGACCTGTAATTGCAAGAATTGCAGTAGCTATTGCAAACATCAATAACTATATTAGAATTCGTGGTTATACTGATAATACCTTTGTTCCAAATGGTATTTTTAAAAATAGTTGGGATTTATCTGCAAATCGTTCTTTGTCTGTTTTAAGTGAATTAGAGCATGCAGGTATTGTTCCTGAAAGAATGGCTATTGAAGCTTACGGTGAGTATTCTCCTAAGTATTCAAACAAGACTGAAGCAGGTAGAGCCTTAAATCGAAAGGTTGTTATTGCAATTTCTAGATATGCTATGGATAGAAAAGATCCAGTAACAGCTCCAAATGGCGATGATAATGCTACAGGTCCAGGCTCAAACAATGCTAAGGCTGGAGCAGGTAATGTTCAGGTTGTTCGTGGCGAAGGCAATAGTATCGAATTAAATTTCGATCATTAAAATTATAATAGTAAGGAGCTAAAGTGTTAGTTTGGTCAATTGCAAGTCAAAAGGGTGGTGTAGGTAAAACTACAACTGTAGCCTCTTTAGCTGGTTGGTTTCAAAAAGAAAACTTAAAAGTTCTTATTGTAGATACTGATCCGCATGCCTCATTAACTAGCTATTTAGGTTTTGACTATAACGGTATCGAAAAGAGTCTATACGATTTATATACTCAAAATGATTTAACAAAAGATGGTGTAATGGAATGCATTACCCATACAAATTTTCCAAATCTTGATTTAATTGCTTCAAGCATGACCTTAGCTACAATTGATAGAAAGCTTTCAGGTCGAGTTGGTGTTGGTCGAATACTAACTTCAGCATTAAAGTTAATTGAAGATGAATATGATATTGTTTTAGTTGATTGTCCTCCTGTATTAGGTGCTCTTATGGTAAATGCCTTAGTTGCAAGTACCTCTATATTAGTTCCTACACAAACAGAATTCTTATCATTAAAAGGTCTTGAAGGTATGGTTCGTACCTTCAATATCATGAAGAAAGCCGATAGTGCTTGTAATATCAACTACACCGTAGTTCCTACAATGTTTGACAAGCGTACTAAGGCTAGTCGTACTTCACTAGACTTCTTAATAGCTCATTACAAAGATAATTTGTGGCATGGACAAATTCCTATTGATACTTTATTTAGAGAATCATCTCAAAGAGGTATGCCTATTACAATGCTTGACGATAAATGTCGCGGAGCAAAGGCCTATAGAGAATTATTATTAGCTCAATTATCAAAAGAACTTGAACAAAATCCAGATAAGATTTCTCCAAGTGCTGCAGCTATAGTATCATTAGCACCAAAGCACAAAAAAGAAAGCGATGATGATAATATCGTTGCAAATGATTTAGATGTGATGCTTAATTAAAAAAGCTTTAAGGTAAAGGATAAGACAATGTCATTTAACGAGATTGATGACACATTAGTTTCATATTTCAAGCAGATGCTTGGTGTTGATGTTGATGAAACACAAGATCAGCTTGATGATGAAAAATCTAATAGTGATTTGCCAGTATCTGAAACTAAAGAGTCAGAGATTGAGCAAGTTCATACACATAGTGAAGAGAATATCGATTATGCTTCAGATGATTATCATCCTGAAGCAAATCACGATTTAAGTTCTTTTAGTACTGAACAAATTCATGAACCAGAACTTCAAACTCAACTTCAAGATGAGTCTCAAGAATCAGTAGCTCTGCCATTTGCAGAACATAAATCCTTGCAGTCTCTTTTAGAATCAGTTGATACTAAGACTCATGTCGCAACAGAAACAAAGGTTGCAACAGAGACCAAAGTAGAAAAGAAGGTTGAAGCTAAAACAGAAGTTTTAGAAGAGACTCAAACAGCTGTTGAAGTTAAAGATTCAGCAGCTGACAATATGGTGGTTCAAAAAGAGGCCATTGATGAGACTGAGAATTCGTCTCCTTATGAATGGTCTAATATTGAAATGCCAAACGAATTTCAGGCTCTATTCTTTTTATGCAAAGGAATTAGATTTGCTGTGCCTTTAGTTAACTTAGGTGGCATTTTCCAATGTGATAAGGTTACTCCTTTATTTGGAAAGCCAGCTTGGTTCCAAGGTATTGCAGATATTCGTGGCAGAAAAATGAATGTAGTTGATACTCTAAAATGGGTAAAGAATGATGCTCCTTTAGCCGATAAATATGAGTATATGATTGCCCTTGATAAAACATTATGGTCAATCGGCTGTGATGAGCTTGAAGGCAATCGAATTTTATCACGAGAAAGTGTAACCTGGAGACAGACTGCAGGAAACCGTCCTTGGCTTGCCGGTATCGTGAAAAAAGAAATGTGTGCCTTATTACACGTTGAAGCTTTAGTTAAGATGTTTGAAAATGGTGTAAACCTCAAAGATCTTGACTTACAAATGAGTGCATGATCAAAGTTTTAATCACTTATGCATTACAAATGCGTAAAGTCTATTAAAATTAAGATAATTATTTGATTACACCAAAAAATATAAGGTGTGTGGACAAAGAGGAATTTGAGATGTCTAAAGAAGAATCAATCCCAGAGGGCCCAATTGACGTTAACGCTAAAAAAGGCGAGTTATTACGTTGGGTAACCTTTAAGCTAGGAAATGAAATCTATGGCGTGAACGTTATGCAAGTTCGCGAAGTTTTACGTTATACAGATATCGCTCCAGTTCCAGGTGCACCTTCATACGTTTTAGGTATCATTAACTTACGTGGTAACGTAGTTACAGTTATTGATACACGTTCACGTTTTGGTATTCCTCCTACCGATGTAACCGATAATACTCGTATTATGATTATCGAATCTGAGAAGCATGTAATTGGTATTTTAGTTGATTCTGTAGCAGAAGTTGCAGATCTTAATACTAACGATATCGATGATACTCCTAATGTTGGTACAGAAGAGAATGCTCAGTTCATCTCTGGTGTATGCAACAGAAAGGATGATCTACTAATTCTTATTGATTTAACTAAGTTGTTCAATGATAGTGAGTGGCGTGAAGTAACTAACTTAGGTTAGTTTTAAGGTTAAATTAAGCTTTATATTTAAAACCTCGCTCTGATGCGGGGTTTTTAAGTAATCTCAATTCTGTTTTTCTGTTCTATCTGTTTTTATCTTCTCTGTGCTTTTCATTTTCAATTTTGTATAGCCTTTAATCACAGCCTATCGCATTTTGAAGTTATAGTCATGTTTGTTATAATTAAGAGATTTTACATTTTATAGCCTTAAGTATTTAGGTTCACAAGACTTAAATCTTATGACAAAAACGATCCTTACCCAGGATCGGTAGAGAAAAATACAATGACAAACACTTCTAAAACTCTCGTTGGTGAAGTGCGGGAGCTTACACTTCGTGGAATGCTCTTAGGCGCTTTTATCACCGTATTATTTACCGCATCAAATGTATATTTAGGCCTAAAAGTTGGTCTTACATTTGCATCTTCAATTCCAGCTGCTGTTATTTCTATGGCTGTATTAAAGTTCTTTAAGGGCTCAAATATCCTTGAGAACAACATGGTTCAAACTCAAGCATCATCAGCTGGCTGTTTATCCTCAATTATTTTCGTCTTACCTGGCATGTTAATGCTTGGCTATTGGTCTGGATTTCCATTTATTCAAACTGTAATTGTTTGTATGGCAGGTGGCATTTTAGGAGTTATGTTCACCATACCATTGCGTCACATTATGATTGTTGAATCAACTCTTCCTTATCCAGAAGGTGTTGCTGCTGCTGAAATTTTAAAAGTAGGTCAGGAACACTCTGATAAAAAAGATGATAATGATTCAGATTCTCCAAAAGAGGGAATGCAGTTATTGCTATCAGGTGCTTTAACCTCAGGTTTATTTGCATTATTTACTAATGGTTTTAGATTAGTTGGTGATTCTATTAGTTTTTGTTTTAAGGCAGGATCTTCAATCTTTTTAATTCCTTGTGGATTTTCATTTGCTCTTTTAGGTGCAGGCTACCTTGTAGGCATTATTGGCGGTACTGCTATGATTGCAGGTGCTGTGTTCTCCTGGTTGGGAGCTGTTCCTGTTTTATCTTTGATTTATCCTGATGCTACAGGCTCAGATTTTGCTGATTATGCAATGACTCTTTGGGCAACTAAAGTACGTTTTATTGGTGCTGGTACTATTGCAGTTTCTGCTGTTTGGACTGTTATTATTTTATTTAAACCTTTAATGCAGGGCATAAGTTCTTCTATCAATGTGTTTAAAAAATCTAATACAGAGCCAACACAACGTATCTTCCAAGATTTATCTCCAAAAGCAATATTGTTCTACATTGTTATATCTGTGCTAATGATTATTGGTGTGTTCTATAACTTCATTTCAAGTGCAGCTCTTAGCCCTGCTTTGTGTTGGACTTTAGTTTTTGTTGTTACTCTTTTAGCTTTTCTAATTGGTTTCTTGGTTGCATCAGCTTGCGCTTATATGGCTGGTTTAATTGGCACATCCTCAAGTCCTATATCAGGTATTTGTATCGTTTCAATGTTAATCGTTGCAACCGTGCTTTTATTTATAGGAAAATCAACAGGTATTTTTGATATTGAAAGTGGCTCTAAGTTCTTAACTGCTTTAGCTTTATTTACAATCTCTGTTGTATTGGCAATTGCTACAATTTCAAATGACAATATGCAGGACTTAAAAACTGGTTTCTTAGTTAAAGCAACACCTTGGAGACAGCAGATTGCTCTTGTTTTAGGTGTAATTGCTGGTTCCTTAGTTATCGCTCCTGTTCTTGAACTTTTATACGAAGCATATGGTTTTACAGGAGCTGTGCCTCGTGCTGATATGGATCCATCTTTAATTTTATCTGCTCCTCAAGCAACTTTGATGTCAACTATTGCATCTAGTATTTTTAATGAAAACCTAGAATGGACATACATTCTAATTGGTTTTGTTGTTGGTGCAATTTGTATCATTGCTGATGTAGTCTTAAGAAAGACTACAAATGGTAAAAAAAGTTTTCCTCCTTTAGCTGTTGGTATTGGTATTTATCTTCCTGCAACTATCAGTACTGCTTTATTCTTAGGTGCTCTAATTTCATGGATAAGTAGTTCTAAGATTAAGAAAATCTTTAAGGGTGATAAATCTCAAACTCCTTTAAAACATGCTGAACATAATGGAACTTTATTCTCAGCGGGCTTAATTGTAGGTGAGAGTATCATTGGTGTAATTCTAGCTTTTGTAATTGTAGCTTCAGTATCAGCAGGCGGAAGTTCATCTCCTCTTACTATTGCAATCGACAACTTCAATTATGTAGCTAAGTTGCTAGGTTTAGCCGCATTCGTTATTTGCATGCTTTATTTTTATAAAAAAGTTATAAAGGCTACAAAAGCTAAATAATTAAAATATCCATAAAAGCAATTCGATAGTTATATTGAGTTGCTTTTTACTTAAATAAAAATTCTTTTTTATGTATTAACAATACGTTCCTCTCCTAAAAAGACAATATTTAGATAAAATCCTTTAGTTTTTCCATTAGTTCTTGCTTTGAATTGAACTGTATCACACTAAATTTATGTTTTTTTTGAGCAAAATTTGAAAAAGTGCTATATTACAAGAAGTAAGTAATTTTATTTAAGAGTATATATGCAGTCATATCTTGATGTAAGCTTAATGGTAGTTATAGGAACAGCAATTGTCCTATTATTATTCATTCTTATCTCTTTTATTATTACTTCTCATCGTTGTTCAAATCTTGAGAAAGAAAATACAGCTTTAAAAGCTTCACTAGAAGATTTATCAAAGAATTTTACCGAGCAAGCTTTAAAAAGTAATACTGCAATTGAGAATCTAGAACGTAAGGTAAAGGCATCTGATATGTCTTTACAGTATTTAACTGATGCTCAGCAAAACTTAGTGGATAAACAGAAGGTTATCGATCATTCTTTTGACAATCTATCTGTAAAAATTGAGCAACAGAAAAAAGAAATTCAAAATAACTCCGTTGAAAATCAACCTATCATTTTAGCTAAAAGATTATTAGCAGAAGGTTTGTCTATAAATGAAGTTATTGCTAAAACAAATCTTCCATCATACGAAGTTGAGATGTTAGCTAAAGTTCATAATTTATCTAACAAAGCTCGTTCTGTTGAAGAAGAGGTAAAAGCTCAAGCTGCTGCTTTTGCAAATCCAACCTCAATATCTCAGGCTGTAGAACAGAATGCTCAGGAACCTGTGCAAAAAACTATGACTCAACCAACACATCATGTTGCTAACAACAAAGCTCGTGATGCTTATGGTATAGGCTCAAAATCAAGCTTAAGACGCTTACGCTAAAATCATGAAAGAAAAGTTATTAAATGATATCTCTAATGCTGCATTAGAGCTTAAATCTTTATACCCAAAATTCCATAAAATCTATGTTACAGCTGAATCTTTAACAGCAGGTTTTATCGGAGCTTCAATAGTCGAAGTTCCTGGCAGTTCAGCTTGGTTTGATAGAGGATTTATCACTTACTCAAATGAAGCAAAGATGGAATTATTAGATGTTAGTGAAACAACTCTAAATACAGTAGGTGCTGTAAGTGAAGATACAGTAAAGCAGATGGTGTCTGGAGCTTTAAAACACTCTTCACTGGCTAATGTAGGGGTCTCCGTAAGTGGTATAGCAGGTCCTGATGGTGGCTCTGTAAGAAAGCCAGTTGGAACTGTTTATATGGGACTTATGGTAAAGGGAGATAAGCCATATGCTTATTGTCATCACTTTACAGGAGATAGAGAAGAAATTCGATTAAAAACAACTTTAGCTGCAATAATAGGTCTAATTGCCTTTACTAAAGGTGAAAAACCTAATTTTGACAGTATTTAGAGATAAATTATGAGAAAATTTTTTACTATCTTTTTAGCTTTTGCTTGTCTTTGCTATACTTCTAATTCTTTTGCTGCCCGTGAACCTTGTTCTGGAAAAAAGGCGGTATTCAAAAATGTGTAAATGGTAAATTTCTTTGCAATAATGGCACTTACTCAAAAAGTAAGAGAACATGCCAAAAAGGCGAAGATGATTAACAAAGAATAAAAAAATTATGTACAGTATTGATAAAACATTTGAATTTGAATATGGCCACCGAGTATGGTCTCAAAAGCTAAATTCTACATTTAGTTTAGATAGCAAATGTATTTGTCGATATCTTCATGGACACCATGGTGTAGTTAAAGTTCATTTATCATCTCAAACATTAGTAGATGGAATGGTCACTGATTTTAAACATTTAAATATTTTTAAAAAGTTTGTTGATGATGTTCTTGATCATAAGTTTATTCTTGATGTTAACGATCCTTTGTTCTTTTTAGAGGCTAAAGTCATTACTAAAACCAATGACTTTAAATTCTATAAAACTATTGATGTTGAAGCTTTAGCCCTTCCAAAAGATTTACCAGATGACGTGGTAAATGCGGTAAAAGAGAAGTACGAGAGCTATGTCCTAGTGTCATTTGTACCAACTTCTGAGAATATCTGTAAGTGGCTTTGTGATATAGCAAATGAGATGCTTAAAGATTTATCAGTAAAAGTAAATTGCATCGAATTTAACGAAACACCTAAATCTCATTGCGCTTACTCTGTTTAATATGTCACAAGCTCTTCCTGTTGTAGAAATATTTGATTCTATTCAAGGCGAAGGTCCTAGATTACATCCTGCTATTTTTTTGAGAACAGCCTTATGCTGTTTTAAGTGTCAGGGATTTGCTTGTCATCTTAAAGCTCCTGATGATACAGATGTTATAGGATGCGATACCATAAGAGCTGTATCTACAAAATTTAAAGATACATGGACATACTTTGATGATTCTAATGCTCTTATTCAAGAGCTTAAATCTCATGTTCGTTTATACCAATCTGAGCAATTAAAACAAGATTTAATTGTAACTGGTGGAGAGCCTTTACTTCATTGGAATAATCAAGTGTTGCAAGAAACACTAGAGACCTTTATAAAAAAATCTCATCATATAACAGTTGAAACTAATGCAGCCCTTGATATTAGTTTTACAAAGCCTTATCAACGTCAAGTATCTTTTTCTATGAGCGTAAAGCTTCAAAACTCAGGTGAGAAAAAAGAAAAGAGAATAAACCTATCTGCTATTAAAAACTTAATAGACAATTCAAAGGATTCATATTTTAAATTTGTTGTTAATCCTAAGACTTGGTCAATAGATGAAAAAGAAATTGATGAAATTCTAGATGCTGTAGAATACAAAGCTCCTGTTTATTTAATGCCTTTAGGCGGTAACAAACAAGAGCTTAATGACAATACACTTTTTGTTGTAGAACAGTGTATTAAAAAAGGTTTTAACTATACTGATAGAACTCATATTAGAGCATGGAACACTAAAGAAGGTGTTTAGTTTACCTTCACTATAAGCGCATCAAGCCCGTTTAATTCTACTTTTTCAGGCAATCTCTCTTCGGTTAAATAATTGAAACTGTCTTCAAGACCGTATATTGTTTTAATTGAATCAGACCAATTTAAATAAACATCAATACATTCATTTGTTTTATTATTTTTAATATAAAAATGGTCATATTTATTGTCAAAGCTTATTGTTACATCTGACTTTTTTACCAGTAAAATCTTTTCTAAAAGACGGTATTCTTTATCAGTTAGCTCTGAAAGTCTGTCTCCTAACATTAAAACACCATTTGAAAGAAGAATCGTTGCTAGATGGAAACGATAGTCACTCTTACTTGCCTTTTGATCTCTTAAATCTTTAAAGCAAAGACAGTCTGGATCAATAGTCCATAAGTGACTGTTCATCCAGTTTCTATGCAAACACTCTAATCCTAATTGTTTAATTCGATGATGTTTTCTTTCTATATCATCAGATACTCTCATTGCATGAACAAGACCTAAGGAAGGCCATAAAGGAGCATTGCAGCCAAGAATAAATCCATCACTGCCGACCGTGTCTAAAATCATTTTTAAGCAAGTTCTGTAGTTATAAATTCTTGAAACATTGTTTTTGAACTTACAACCTTTAATGGCTCCGCAATAGCAGGCATCTAATTTAAAGTATTTAATACCTAACTCATGTTTAAAGTAGGTAAATACTCGACAGATATAGTCATTTACTTCTTTTTGCGTAAAATCTAAAAGACACCATGGAGTATCTCTCCATCCACCATAGGTTAAGTCATTAGCAGTTAATATATTTCCATTATCATCACGAACAAACCAATCTGGATGTTCTTTCACAAGAGTAGATTCAGGGCTTGCAATAAAAGGCGCTACCCAAATGGCAGGCTCCTTTCCTAATGAGTGAATTTCTTTAATTAAATTCTCAAGACCATTTGGAAATTTATCAGAGAATGATAACCAATCACCCATGTGAGTTTGATAGCCATCATCTATCTGAATGTATTTAATGAAATCTTTGTTTTTTGATAGCTCTAAATTCTCATGAATATCATTTTCACTGATATCCTGATAATACCAATACCAAGAACACCAACCGATAGGTGCTTGCTTTACAGGTAATTTATGGTGATGTTTTTGGATTAACTTGCCAAAATGATTTAATAAATTTGATTTATTTGTATCTTGTAAAATTGTAAAGAATTCAGACTCAATTACATCACCACTTCTAAAACTCTGTCCTTCAAGTGACATATAAAACTGCAATAGTCCTGAAGGATAAATCTTAAAGTAACCTGTGTATTTAGTACAGCTTGTAAAGCCTAATAATACATGCTCATTTTCATTACGAATAATGATGTAATTGTAGGCTGTTTTGTAATTATAATTAGGTCTTTTTTCATAGGGCTCTCTGTCATCTGGACAACGACCTATTTCAACAACATTCTCAAATGTTCCATGACTTTGGGATAACATTTGAAAACCTTCAGCATAGAATCTTGTATTAGGGGAGAGCTGAATTTCAAGAATTTTAAGATCATCTTCGAACACACAAGGTGTAATTACTTTGCGAAATAAATATTCATGACCATCTTTAATATGGGCTATATCTGAAGATTTAAGTGTATTTTCAAGTGCTTTCAAAAATTCGTGTTTCATAAAAGGCTCCTTGAGAAAATGTATAGTATATTGCCATTTTTTCTTTAAGTATAGTTTTTTAATTTGTTATTTCAAAGTGTTATGCTTTATAACAATATAACCTTTGTGTGAATTATGTTAAAGAACAAATTTCATATTTTTTTATAACAATAGCATGTCAAAGATTAAACGTTATTTGTTTATAAAATAAATAAAAGGAGACACTTATGACAGTAGATAATATGTAAAAGAAGAAGATTTAGGCTACTTTGCTGAATATCTTGGTTTATATGATGGTTATAAAATTTATGAGCCATGTTATAACGATGATTTTTTTACCATGATGGGGTGATTTACATTATGGAAAAGAATGGAGAATTTAGAATTTGTAATCCAGATGAATTCTTTAAGATTATGGATGTCCTTACTAACCAAAAATAGCAAAAATAACTTTGTAAAAAAAATATTATTTATCAATACGTCGGTATTAATATATGGGAAACCTACCAATGCGTTTGACATCACAAAATCAAACTCGAGATAAGTT
>CAZEXR010000019.1:0-18521 GCA_964516675.1 uncultured Enterobacterales bacterium
AGCAGCGGACTCTTAATCCGTTGGTCGCGGGTTCGACCCCCTCACAACCCACCATGCGATAAACAAAAATTAGTTGGGTTGTTAGCTCAGTTGGTAGAGCAGCGGACTCTTAATCCGTTGGTCGCGGGTTCGACCCCCTCACAACCCACCATTTGGATGTTTAGCTCAGTTTGGTTAGAGCATCTGCCTTACAAGCAGAGGGTCATAGGTTCGAGTCCTATAACATCCACCATCTAGAAGATAGGCAGCGATAAGCTGCTTTTTTTATGTCCAAATTCTTTGAGATTAAAACCATCTAATTGTCTTTTATCAAAATTTAGTCTTGTCAAATCCTCTGTTTTACTTGCGTTTAAAAAATGTGTGCTAGCTTAAAATCAAGACCAAAATCTTAAATATTTTAGTCCTACCACCTTTATTTTATGATAAATTATTACCAATTATACTTTTTAATCATAAGGTGTCTGCAGTGAAAGATTTAGGCAATCGTAGTTTAGATTTTAGAAAAAAAATAAACGATAAAAATGATGATAATAATAGACCAATCGATTTAGTTGCTAACTCAGGAATTCAGTTTCTTGATTTTGAATTTGATATGCCAATCAATTTAGGAAGTACTGATAGAGATGATGATGACTATGTTCCTAAATATATAATTAACGGTCAATTTGATAAAGTAGGTGAGCATTACATTCGTTGTAATGAAGAAGAATACCAAAATGATTTAGATAATGATGATGATAGAACCACCATTGTAAAAATGATTGATTCTCTAAATCTATATAATGGCGTTTGGTTCCCAATTCCTTATTATGTAAAAGGACAAAATCAAGTTCCTACTAACTGGGCTCGAGCACGTGTAATCAACCTATCTGATATAGATCAACGTTCCGAGGGTGGTGAGTATCACGTAACCTTAGCTTTCGATACAGCTGTTGATAATGAGAATATGGGGCTTCACTGCGCTCCAACTTCTAATGATATCAACAATTACTTCATCTTTGGTTCTGCAAAAGATGCATCCGATCAGTTTATCAATGGTCCTGATGGCATGAGCTTTGTTCGTGAATGGGCAAAGAGTGTATGCGAGCAGATTTATCCTATAAATAATTCTGCAAATTCAAAACGCATGGATGAAATTAAGGATATATGGAACAGAAACAATAACTTTGAAAAACACTATCTAAACTTGGTTGCTTTTTTAGAGTACTTTGTTCAGCCAAACAACATAAAATTAGTTCCATTTGAAGAAGGTGGAAGCAACTCTGTAATCGATGTTAGCTTAATTCTAGATGTTGGTAATTCTCGTTCATCAGGTATTCTTGTAGAAGAGGATTCTTCAAAAGCAGATTCATTAAAGAGCAACCCTCAATTAGAAATTCGCGATTTAAATGCTGTTGAAAATCTATATGTAGGTACCTTTGATAGCAAAATTCAATTCCAACAGGCAAATTTTGATTTTTATAATTGTTCATCTAAATCAAGTCGTCTTTATGCCTTTAGTTGGCCTTCACTAGTCCGTGTTGGTACAGAAGCCTCTAAATTAGCCGCTAGAATTATCGGTACTGAAGGAAAATCAGGTTTAACCTCTCCTAAGCGTTATTTATGGCAGTTAGATTCAAGCTCAAAGAAAAAAGAAGAATGGCAGTTTAATAATTCTTATTATCAAATTCCAATGATGGAAAAGAATAAGGATAACGAGTTTGAAGAGTCTTTCTTTATAGAAAGTAAAGAACCTCGTTCTGCTATTTGGGGCCCAATCTCTGAGTGCATCAATAATACAGGTGATGCTCGATTTGCAGATACTGGCGCTGAGAGTAAGATGGAGTCTAACTATACTGGTAAATCTACCATGACTTTTATGCTCATGGAGATCTTTATGCAGGCTATGATGCAAATGAATAGCTACCATTATAGACAGTCAAAAAGTTCTGCAAAATGCCCTCGTAGATTAAAAGCAATTGTGCTTACTTATCCACCTTCAATGTCAGAGCTTGAGCGTGAGGTTTTCCGTTCATGTGCATATCAAGCAGTGGGTTTAATTTGGAAAACTTATCATTATGACAAGACTCCTGCTACAGAATTTAAGTTTGAGGAAAACAAGAAGCAGATGTATCCTGCTCCTCCTGAGATTAGTCTTGAATGGAATGAGACTTTAGCAGGCCAGTTAGTTTATATCTACAACGAGACTCAAAGAGTATTCTCTGGTCGTCAGCTTGATTTTATTAAACATCTTCGTCGTAAAGATGCAAAAGGTCGTATTAACGAGTACAACAAAGAATATGTAGGCAGAAATAAAGCAGAATACGTTTCTGCTCGTGTGGCTACTATCGATATTGGTGGTGGTACTACTGATTTGGTTATTGCAGATTACTCATGTCCTTGTGCAAACTATGTAAATGATGAGAGACGCGAGCTTGGTAATCAGGACGGCTTTTTAGAAATTCGTGAAATTCTAAAAGAAGGTTATAAGATTGCAGGTGATGATCTAGTTTTAGAATTGATTAACAAAAAGGTCATTGAACAGATTTGTAACAATACCTTAGATATCACACCTTTATTTGCAAAGAAGACCACTGATATTAAGGAAGTTAAAAAGAGAGTTCAGTTAGTAGAGCAAGTATTTACTAAAATTGCCTATAGAATTATCTCAAGACTTGAACATTTAACATCTGTTAAAGCTGGTATGACTAACGTTGTAGCTACTGGTACTATAGCTGACTTTATCAATGGCACTGATGATTGTCTGTCTATTGATTCACAAGCTGAAATTAAGTCACACGTAGAAAAACGTGAATTAGCTTTGAAACAAGAAAAGTTAGATATTTATGCTGTAGATTCAAATGTTATTGAGTACATCAATACATATCTTGGTATGAACGCAAAGGATTTCTTAAAACGTCCTTTAGAATTTGATATTTATAAGTTGAATAGAGAAATTGCCTATAACGGTAGTTACAATCTATGTAATAGCTTAGATTTATTAAATTCTATTGTTAATGCATATTGTTGCGATGTTTTAATTCTAACTGGTCGCCCATCAAAGATCCCTGCTATCAGAACTCTAATTGAGTCTAAGTCATATCTATCTCCTCGTAGAATTATCAATCTACATGAATACGACTGTGAAAGCTGGTATCCAGCCTTTACTCTTGAAAATGGAAAAATTGGTGATCCTAAGACCACAGTTGTAGTTGGAGCTTTATTAGGATTTATTAAGCACTTGTATCCTAACAGCTTAGAGAACTTTAGAGTAAATACTGATTATCAAGAGGCAGGTACTGCAATTAGATACTTAGGTATTGTCGATAACTCTGATAATGTTAAAGATGAAGAAGTATGCTTTAAGTTTTCAACTAAAGCTGAAAACATCATCAAATTAGACAAAACAGACAAACCTATTAACCAAATTATGACACAGGAAGAGGCTAATAAAGCATTTGTTGATAAGGATGCTGAAACTGGTCTTAAGGTAACTACAGGCGTACCTGCTTTATTTGGTTATAGACAGTTTAGAGATGAAAAACTAAAAGGCTCTATGCTTTATTCTCTTGAGGTTTATGATGATGCAAGAGATCTAAAGCGAGTAAAGGATGCTCAAAAGCTAAGAGCTCCTTCTATGGAAGAGTTAGAATTCACGGATGAATTTAAGGCTCATTTGAATGATACTTTATTTAGTAAAATTTATTCAAAGACAAATGTCGAAGGTAAGAATTATCAACAACAAGCTTTGGATTTATTTGATTCCATTCGTCCTCAAATGGAAAAATTTATTATAGATAGAGATAACTGTTTAACTGATGATCCTGATGCAGAAAATGCTGAAGAGGTAAGAGCTGACAATATGTTTATATCTATTGTTGGTGAATTCAATGACAAGGTTAAAGCGTATTCACTTCAAAAGGCTGATGAGAATAAGCCAAAGGGATTGTTCTCTAAATTCTCATATTCTGAAAAGGACAGAGAAGCTGATCTGAAAAAATATAGAATTGAGTATAGATCTATTCATGGAGCAGAAGCTCTAAAGCAGTTAAAAGATGCTATCGAAGCTAAAAATCAAGCTTTAAGAAGTGAATTCTTAAGAGGTCTTTCTATGATTTTAAATAAGTCATTTGAAGATTTAATTGAAGACTGCGAAAAGAAACTAGCTAAGGTATTAAGTGCTCAACGTCATTTATTTGATATTACCTTTGATTTTGATGATACAAATATGAAAGACAGCCTTGTAGGAAAGAGCGTTGGCTTTATTAAGTCTCAGCAAAAAGATCTTGTTCCAACTCTTCGTTTATTAAAACTAACTGGCGCAAAAGAAAACGCTAAGGGTGATTTAATCACAGAAGAAATCGGAGATAACCTATTTAATTTCTTTAGATTACGTCTAAAAACAATTAATGGTAATGATGAGTATTGGAATAACGACGGCCTAATTTTATAGAGATACAGAAAATGAGCAATCAATATACAAATAACCAAATTGATAAACTAGCAAATGCTTGTGACGAGGCTGTAGATCTAGTAAGAAAACTTAGCAATAGTGTAGATGCTATTAAAGCTCAGGAAAATGATTTAGCAGTTGATATTTGCAATCTTAGATACAAGGCAAATGCAGGTCATGAGGTTTTACCTTTATCTAATTCTTTAGGTGTTTTTGGATCATCTCAAGAAGGTAAGAGCTATTTAGTTTCAGTATTGGCTGCAACAAGCGCAGACATTGAGCTAACAGCAAATTGGAGTGGACATGATATTCTTTTCATGACTCATGTCAATCCAAAGGGTGGCAACCGTGAGGCTACAGGCTTAGTTACAAGATTTACAGAGCACATGAGTGCAAATGTTGAAGGTTATCCTGTAAACATCAAAGTTATGAACGAAATAGAGTTTGTTAAAGTATTAGTAAACTCTTATTTTGCGGATATCGAAGTAACACCTGATTACATGGCTGAGCGTGATTCTTTATTTACTGATATAAATAAGACTAAAGCTTTTTTCGCAGATTTAGAGTCAGCACAATATAAGCTAGCTACAAATGAAGAATCATATGTAAAACCACATCACCTAATTGAATTAGCTGAGTACGTAAATACTCATGCTAAAGACAGTATTTTAAAGAATTCTGATTATGGCTCTAAATGCTATTTCTGGAGTCAAGCTCGTAAAATTGTACCTAAGTTAAATCTTGAAGGCCGTAAAAAGTTTTATGGAACATTATGGTTTGATTTGCCTGTATTTAAAAAGATCTTTGCAACCATTTCTCCTTATTTTGAAAAACTTAAAGGCATTCAAAAAGCATACTTACCTGTAAATGCTGTTGTTGATTTTAATGAAGATGGTTCTATTTGTGACAAGAAGATAGGCTCTATTGCAGACGTTAAAGTATTACAAAGTATCTTTAAAGGTGATGACCAGGAATTTATCAATGTTGCTTTAGATGATAAGGCTCAGGATGTTGTATCCATTCCTTTCTCTGCAATTGTTTGTCTAACCTTAGAATTTGAATTCCCTGCAGCTAAAAATCGTAAATCAGGTGATTTTGATATTTTAGATTTTCCAGGCGCTCGTTCTCGTGGTGGCAATATAATCTCAGTATGGAAGAATGAAATTAAGGATGATGCAGACCATAATCCTTATGACTTTATTGTTCGTGGAAAGGTTGGTTATTTAATTGAGCATTTTGTTAAACGTCATGAAATAGATATTCTTTTAATTTGTCGTTCTGCATTTAAACAAGATGAAGTTGAGGAAACTTCCAACTATATCACTATGTGGGTAGATGAAAATATTGGTAAAACTCAAAATGAAAGAGAGAAGTATTTAAAGGAAAACAATCAAGTTAATCCTTTAGTTGCTACCTTTACTATGTTTGATGAAGTTTGTGAACGAGACGTTCCATCACCTGGTTCTCAACCAAAGCAAAACTCAGACATTTCAGGAACAATTTCTAAACAGTTAGAGCGTTTGAAAAAGCCTGAGTGGTTTGATAATTTTGCAAATGGTAAAACCTTTGATCAATTCTTTTTTGTCAGAAAAGCAAATTTAGATAAAACAAAATTGTTTGAAGTTGATAGCACAGGAATAAAAGAAATAAGGCTTTTAGATACAGATAATGTTAAATACGGTCTAGATGTTTACAGACGTGAAATTATTAAAGATCCATACATGAAATGTGTATACGAATTTAATAAGTACAATGCCGATGGACATCCTGAGGATACACCTGTAATAAATCAGGTATTAATACCAAATGATGGTGGTGTTTCATATTTATCTGAATTCTTAAGAAAAACCTTCTCACAGAATTTCACTCAGAGCAAAAAACATTTTTACGAGATGATTAAAACATCTGAGGAAAATGTTAGAGATATGCTTTCAAAGTATGCTCAGAGATCTGGTCAAAAGGCTGAAGAATTAGCTCGCAAAAAGGCATTAGATAACATAAAGAAACTAAAAGAATGCGATAAGTTAGCTCATACTTTATCTGATATGCGTCATTTCATCGAAATTGATGAACAAATGGCTAAAAAAGATTATTTAGATAATTTTGCTAACACTTCTGAAATCAAGAATTCTCCTCGTTTTGCTCAGGCTTTAACTAAGATGAGAAATGATAATCTTGATTCTTTATACAATGGTCCATTCTTTGCAACCATGTTCTCAAATCTAATGAGTGCTTGGACAAAGACTGCTCAGGACACTGTTGAAGCATATTCAGAAGAGGAAAAAATGAAAGACTTTATCTTCTTCTTAGACGAGTCTAATCAGTTAATTCGTTCTGAGAGTGCGTTAAAGTCTAAATTTAAAGATCTTATTCAGTACTTTAGTGGTGAGCTTAAAAAAGCATATGATGCTTATGGTGTGCAGAATGTTGTAATTGAAGCTTTATCTTCACAAGAGTCATCTACAAGTAAGAAAGATGAAATTTGTGATGAGCAGTGTGCACGTGCTTTACAAATTATTTCTGATTTTAATACTTACTTATCTTTGACAACTGAAGATATGGAGAGTTTAACACGTTCATTTACAGATAGTGATACAGCAAATCGTCCTTTATTTAATGAAGATGTAAGAATTGATATTAAAAATGGCGAGTATACTCCTGATATCACAGATGCTATGGCCAAAACAACTTCAGAACATTTCTACAATGACTACTTTAGTGCTTTATTAAAGGCAATCTGTAAGATGAATATAACTGCTGAAAATCCATATAAGATTGACAGTGAAGATAATAATAAGCTTTGCGATATTCTAAATCAGATGGATGAAGTTTTTATGAATAAGGAAACTAATTAAGATGGATCAATTAGATGCTAAATTTAGATCTATAGATGGTCATGGTTATTTGTTTTTATCTGGTGCTTTTTCAGGCGTATTTTCAGATATCAATTTAGGAACAGCATCTGCAAGCAATGGACTTAAGGTTATTGTTCAAGAGAAGAGTTCTAATAATACAATTGTTGATGAAACAAAGTTTGATTCACGCTCTATTTCTGTTACAGGTGATGGCTTTTACAAAATAAGTCTTCCAGGTGATTTCACCAATGTAATTTCTGAAAAGCAAACTAAAGTTAATGTTTTTAAGGTAATTGCAAAAGAGTACTCCTTATCAAGTCAAAATGATGTTGGCTCACAAAAGTTTTACCATACTACTTGTGAGGGAGTAATTGAAAAAGACTTTTTATTCCAAGGTTTTGGTGATTCATCTTCAACACCTATTCCCCCAACTGACACAACAGAATCTAAAGCAAATGATCCAATACCTGTAACACCAATTACTCCTAATAGCTCAAAAGGCTTGTCTGGAAAAATGATTGCTTTTATTGTAGGTGGTATCTTACTGCTTTTAGCTATCCTAGTTGCTATCGCCTTATTTACTGGTATTTTCTCAAAGCTTATGGGCATGTTAGGTTTTGATAATAATCAAAATGAACAAACTACAGAAGTTGTAGAAGAACCTAAAGAAGAGCCTGCAGCAGAAGAACCTAAAGAAGAGCCTGTAGCAGAGGAACCTAAAGAAGAACCTGTAGCTGAGAATCCAGCAAAGGAAGAAACTCAAGTTCAAGAGCCTGTAAATCAAAGTTCTGTAACTCAGTCAACTACAACAACTACCTCAAACGCTGTTCCTTGTACTATTACACAAGCCTCAGATGGTGAAATTATTAGTAACTGTACAGCTACAAAGCCTAATATTGCAGCCTTTAGCTCACTTGCAAAAGAAGCATTTGAAAAGAACAGATGCGATTTAGGAAAGAGAATTTTCTCAAGCTATGGTAGACGTGATGCAAATATGGCAAAGACATTCGCTTCTTACTATGATGTAAATAGCCAAATGTCTTCTAATTGTGTAAACAAAGACAAGACTCAAGCTGTTTATTGGTATGAAAAAGCAGTGTCATTAGGTGACGAAGAGTCAAAGTCAGCATTAAGTACACTTAAGGAATAATTATGTTAGCTAAAAAATTAGCAATCGCTCTTAGTTTTGCAAGCATTTGTGTAGGAAGTGCAAATGCTGCTGAACCTTTAAAACTAGAAGGTAAAACCTCAATTTATCAGAGAGTTTTGACCACTCCTTCATGCAAACTAAAATCTAGTGCAACCGCAACTGACGGTAAGAAGATAGATGTATTCTCCCGTTTCTATGTTTATAGTGATGATGGTAAGAATGTTGAAGTAGGTCCTGATACAACAGGAAAGATTGCCGGTTTTTTAGACAAAGATTGTACTGTTGATTGGAAGATGCAAACAGCATTGATGTTTACAAATCCTGCTAATAGAAATAGAGCTTTAATCTTTAAAACTAAAGAAGCTCTTCAGAACATTATAGATTCATCAGAACCTAAGACTGAAGTTGAACCTATGATGAAAAAACTAGCTTCATCACAGGCTATTGATGGAGTTATTTCAGCAGAGCCTGAGCATTTTGTTGATTACAAAAAGAAGTTTTATCTTTTACCAATTTTAGATTTTGAAGAATCAATGTTTAATGATGGTTCTAATGTACAGGAAATCAATATTGCAACTGTTACCAAGCAAGACCCAAATGCCAAAAAGACAGATGCTTCAAATGAACTAAAGACTTTTAAGGCTGCGGTTGTATTTGTAATTGACTCAAGTATTTCAATGCAACAATACATTGATAGAACAAAACAGACTATCAATGCTATTACAAAAGAGATTAAAGATCAGAAGTTATCTAACAATGTACATTTTGGCTTAGTTTCTTTTAGATCAAATACCAAAGCAGTTCCTGGTCTTGAATATACTTCAAAGGTATATGTTAAACCTGGAGAGGCAACCGATGAATCAGAGTTTAAGGTAAAGCTAGATACTTTAAATCAAGCTAAGGTATCAAGTAAGTATTTTGATGAGGATTCTTTTGCTGGCGTAAATTCAGCTCTTGAAAAGATCAATTGGGCAGATTATGGCGGACGTTATATTGTTCTAATTACAGATGCTGGTGGTATTTCTGGAAATGATCCATTATCAACAACAGGATTAGACTCTAAAGAATTACGTTTAGAGGCACAACATAAAGGCGTTGCAATTTATGCAATGCATTTATTAACTGAATCTGGTAAAAAAACAAATAATCATGCAAAAGCCAAATCTCAATATACAGATTTAACTTTTAATAGCACCGTTAATAAATCTTTATACTACCCAGTAAATGCAGGTGATGTTAACAGCTTTGGCAAGAAGATTGATGATTTATCAAGTGCAATTACAAAGCAAGTTAAGTTGGCTGCTTTTGGTAAAGAGGCCGTTGGTGCTCAACCTAATACACCAAATAAAAAAAGTGAAGATAGTTTAGATGAAGATACCATAGCATTAGGTCATGCTATGCAGTTAGCTTATTTAGGTTCAAAACTTGGTACATCTGTTCCTGATTTTATTAAAGGTTGGATCTCAGATAGAGATCTTGTAAATCATGGAGTGCCTACAAGCACACCTGTGGTTTTATTAACTAAAAATGAATTGTCTTCATTAAAGGATGTAACAAAGGGCATTTTAAATGCAGCAAATGACGGTATGTTGCAACCTGAGGATATGTTTAATCAGTTACGTTCTATTGCATCAAGTTTAGGTCGTGATCCATCAAGCATAAGCCAAGATAAAACTAAGAAACTAGGTCAAATGGGGCTTTTAGGTGAGTACTTAGATGATCTTCCATACAAGAGCCGCATTCAGGAACTTGATGAAGACACATGGTCTTCTATGGGACCTGATGAGCAAAACCAAGTAATTGCAGATTTAGAGAACAAACTAAATTACTATCAGCAATTTAATGATGATGCTGCTCGTTGGATAAAGCTAAACAAGGATGAAGATGCTTCAGAGTCTGTTTATCCTGTTCCTTTAGAGGTTTTACCTTAATTGAATGATGCAATTGTAAGTGTTAAAAACTTGTCTTTTTCCTATAAGGGAAAAGACAAGTCTGATGACTACACAATTTTTTTACCTCAATTGAAGTTAGCGCCTAAAAGCGTATTAGCGATAACAGGTGTGTCAGGTTGTGGTAAATCAACTCTTTTAGAATGTTTAGGCTTATTAAGAGATGGTTATGATGCTGACTCTTATAAGCTTGATAATAAAGACATTATGAAATTGACCTATAAAGAGCAATTAAAACTTAGAGCAGCGATGTTCGGTTTTATGCCTCAAACAGGTGGTTTAATTCCTTATCTAAGCATTAAAGACAATTTAAAAGTTCAAATTGAAGTTGCAAGTGATGCTCGCAATAAACTTACACATCAAAAAGTTAATAAAAAAGATCTTTTTGAAAAATCTTATGAGAATTTAAAGACATTTGGTCTTAGTGATTATTTAGATAGATATCCTCATGAGTTATCTATAGGTCAAAGACAAAGAGCTGTGTTCTTTAAAACTCTGTGTCATGCACCAAGAGTAGTTCTAATTGATGAGCCAACATCATCATTAGATCCAGAACATGGACAAATGTTGTTTTCAAATATTGTAACCGTATGTTCAAGCCAAAACATGTGTGCATTAGTTGTAACTCATGATTTAGATCTTGTAAAAACTAATAATCTTTCATCTCTTGAATATCAAAAGATGGATGGTAATACAGGCGAATTTGTCTTAAAGGATTAGTATGATTTTAAAGCTTTCTTTTTGTTCATTAAGATTTGAAAAGCTCATATCCTTTTGCTTGATAGCAACCCTTGTATCAGTAATAGCTCCTTTATTACTTTTATTCTCATTACGCTTTGGTATCATCTCAAATCTTGAGAATAATCTAAAAGCAAATCCTGCTAATCTTGAGATAAAGATGTTAGCTGGATATCAATTAGATAAGTCCTTTTTTAATGAATTAGAAAACAATCCTCACATGGATTTTGTAGTTCCTCTTACAAGATCTCTTAGCGTTACAGCAAATATCATGTTCAATAAAAAGGCTCAAAGAAATCTTGATGCAGTTCCTACTAAAAAAGGAGATCCTATTGTAAGACTAAGTGGTATTACTAAAGAGCTAGGTCCAAAGGATGCTTATCTTTCTCAAACACTTGTAGAGGATTTAGGCATAAAAGTAGGAGATACTTTTAAATTTGTTGTTTCCAGAATAACTAACTCACAGTCTGACAATGCTGTCGTTGATTTCACCTTAAAAGGTGTAATCAAAAAAGAGTATGCTCCTCATAAAACAGTGATGGTAAATTTTAATACTCTAGTTTTTATGGAAGACTATAGAGATGGATATGAACCTCCAATTTTCTCTGATGGAAGCTATTTAAATGAAGAGAGACAGACCTTTTCTAAAGCTAGAATGTATGTAAAAACCATCAATGATATAGAACCTATATCAAAGCTTTTACGCAATAAAAATTACTCAATTTCAGACAAGTTATCTTTAGTTGAATCTTTAAAATCAATTACAAGAGTTTTAGATTTTATCTTTACCACAATTGCAAGTGTTTCTGTTATTGGTGGCGTACTTGCAACCATGGGACTTATATTTACAAATATTTCAAGGTTAGAGAAGAGCTTTGCTCTTTTATCTTTAACAGGTATTAGCAAAAGCAAAATTCTTTGTATGGTAATTGCTCAGAATTTTATTCTTTCAACTTTTGCATATATTGCCTCACTTGCCTTGTTTTATTCAGGAATGTTCGCATTCAATTATTACTTCAAGGATTTATTAGGCGCAAATACTCTAGTAAGTACCTTAACCTTAACTCATATACTTCTAGGCTATGTTTTTACTGTTAGCGTATGTGTTTTATTAAGTGTTATTTTATGGCGTGTAAAGTTATATAACCTACAAATTGCCAATTGCTTAAGGCAGCTTTAATATGAAAAAGACTATTAGTTGTGTTGTAGCTTTAATGTGTGCTTCTTTTGGAGTGCACGCTACAGAGCAAAATTTCTTTAATCCTCATATTGATAAAGAGGATGTGGTTTTATCTATGCCTTGTGATAGAAGCATGGTATTTAGAAAAGTTTATACCTCAAATTCACCAGAAAAGACAAAAGATAAAAAATTTTACGCAGGTAGTGTACAAAGTAGTTCTCCATTTTCTCAAAACCCATCTGTAAGATATGTACAAGGTGCATTTAAAGACGATAAAGGCTATTACTTTTTAATGGCAAAATATGAGCTGATGCTTGGTCAATATGAAGCTTTAATGGACAGTGAAAAGTGTAGTAAAGCAAATATAAAGTCAAGATTACCTGCTGTTAATATCTCTTATTTTGATGCCATGATGGCAGCACACAATTATTCATTGTTCTTACAAAATTTAAAGGACGTTATAAGTGTAGAGGGTAAAAAAGCATATGCAAGATTACCTTCAGATGATGAATGGGAATTTGCAGCTCGCGGAGGTAATGCTGTAACTCAAAGCCAGTTTGAGGCAAATCTTCCTCCAATGGACGGCGATATTTCTGATTATGCTTGGTATCAAAGTTCTCAAAGTGCAAACGGTAAAATTCAATTAACAGGTCTTAAAAAGCCAAATCCTTTGGGGCTTTATGACATGTTAGGCAATGCTCAAGAAATGACACTAGAGCCTTTTAAAGCAATAGGTGCAGGTCGACTTTTAGGTCAATCTGGAGGTATTAGTGTAAGAGGAGGAAGCTTTCTAACTCCTGCTAATAATTTATCTAGTGCTTACAGAACAGAAAAGCAGTTTTACTTAAATGGCAAAGATGTGAAATCAAAAGATACATCAACTCGCTTTGTTTTAGGTTTATCTGTAGCAAATTCAATTAAAGAAGTAGAAGCTTTAAATAAAGAGGTTTTAGCCTTAGGTGATAGCTCTCCTGATGATAACAGTGCTTTAGCTGGGGCTGCTAAAAAACTAGCTGCTCAAGAAGAAGTTAATAAAAAGAATAGTGACAATTTCAAAAAAGCTAAAGAAGAGTTAGAAGATCAGAATAAAGCTCTTAATGAAGCTAATTCATCATTAGAAGAACGCTCAAAAGCCTTAGAAAAAATGAAGGGCAATCTTCAGAAATTAAATGATGATCTTTCAAAGAATAATGAGGAATTGAATTCTCAACTGCAAGAGCTTAAAGGCAAGATTGTAGAGGCTAATACTCAAAGAGAAGAACTTAGAGATTCATCTGTAGCATCTAATCTTCGTTTAGGTGGTTTCTTATGTAAGAGTATTCAAGCAGAACGAACCTCTGTATTGTATTTTTCTCAATTTGTAGAAAAAGCAAAAGAGCAGTGTAAAAAAGATAAAGATCGTTGTGCTAATTATGAAAAGTTTAAATCTAATGTAGCTACTCATGAAAACTCATTGCGTATTTTGGTTACTTATTATGGTGATGCCATGGCAAACTCTTTGGCTAACTATGATATTAAGAACTTTAAATCACAGCTAAAAAATGCAAAGGACGCGTTTGGTTCTGATAACAATGCTTATTCAGTATATGTTGACACATACTACAAACATTTATCTAATTATCAAAAGAAAAGCAAAGATTTAGATAAGAATAAAGCGGACTGGATTGAGCAGTGTCATTCTGTAAAATAATGGATTTTATATGTTAAGAATTTATAGATGTAAAGCTAGTGAGCTTAATGCAAAAGTAAAAGAATATAGCTTTGTTGCTAATGATTGGGAAAAAGAGATTTCATTAAATTTCCCTTTAGAATATGTTTCAATCATTGCAAAGCCTGTTCTTGATGGTGAAAATGTTAATTTTATAACACCTCTTTCTGGTGACGTTACACCAATCACTAGTGAAAATGAGTCATCATATAAATCAATTCTTGATCCCTTTAATGCAAAACGAGAAGAGTTATATAATTTTTTAGCTTCAGATAAACCTTTGAAAAATACTAATTTACAAGGTAGCAGAGAACTAGTAGCTTTTATTGTTGGTCATAGTGAGAAATCATTTTTAGTTAAAGGCGAGCATATTGTAAATGTACCTGTAACATTGCAACACGTTCCTGCCTGGGAAAGGGTAGCTCCTGTAGTAGCTCCAATTCCTCCTGTTAAAAAAGGCGGTTGTTTATTGCCTTTTTTACTAATGCTCTTATTCTTATTGCTTTTACTTTCTGCTCTTTGGTGGTTCTTTTTAAGACCATGGCCATTTGCAACAGATCCATTTGCAAATCTATTTAATAAAACACCTGTCGAGTCTTCAAAGGTAGTTGAAGAGCCAAAGTCAGATATTCAATCGAGGATTGGAGATGACATATTAAAAGCTGAAGAGGCTGCTAAAGCCCAAGCTGAGGCTGATAGATTAAAAGCTGAAGAGGAAGCTAAAGCACAAGCTGAGGCTGATAGATTAAAGGCAGAAGAGGAAGCTAAAGCACAAGCAGAGGCTGCTAGGTTAAAGGCAGAAGAGGAAGCTAAAGCACAAGCTGAGGCTGCTAGATTAAAGGCTGAAGAAGCTAAAAAGGCAGCTGCAGCAAAGGCTGCTAAAGAAGCTGCTGCAAAGGAAGCTGCTGCAAAAGCAAAGGCAGAAAAAGAAGCTAATGCCAAAAAAATCCCTAAGTGCAAAACTCTTCAAGAGCAAGGAAAGATGCCTCAAATGGCAATTGCTTTTGATGGATCTGAATCTATGATGTTGCCATATGGATATACAAATAGAATTAAAGCTGCTAAGAGTGCTGCAACAGATTTAGTTCGTACTATTGATAAAAATGTACAGATAGGTCTTGTTGAAATCAATGGCTGTCCTTCTGCAAAAAATCGCGGATTCTTCGCTCCTTCTAATCGTGCAGGATTGTTAGGAGCAATCAACAACATTAACCCATATGCCTATGATGGAAAAACTCCATTGGTAAATGGTTTAAATGAACTTTCTCACATGCTCGATGGTGTAAATAATGAGGCTGTTGGTATTTTGATATCAGATGGAGAGGATACTTGTCCATTTACAGCAAACATGGATGTATGTACTGTTGCATCTAGAATTCACCAAAGACAACCAAAACTTAAAATTCATACCATTTTAATTGGTGATTCCATTGACAGTGCAGCTTGTATTGCAAGAAATACAGGTGGCAAAGTGTTTAAGCCAAAGGATGCTTCTCAGATTGATGCTCAGTTAAAACAAGCAGGAGCTACTTTGAAAAAAGTTTGTGAAGATTAGCAAAGAATGATTGAATTTTATAAAACAAAAATAAAATTTATTTGTATAATAATGTACAGATAGTAAATAAATATTTAATTTATTAAGGCGTTAATGATATGGCTAGTAGGTTGCTAAAAAGTGGTCAGCTTGATAATTATCAGGCAATTGGTGAAGATGGCGTTTTGGTTTGGCAAAAAGCTGAAGCTTTTCTTGCATCAATTCAATCCTCTGACTCTTTAGGAAAAAAATATGCCGAGTACTTAGCTTTACCTCGTTTTTCTCCTGATGGAAATCAAGTAGATTGGTTTATTCCTTTTTCTGCTGATAATACAAATGGTGATTATGACGTTGTATCTTGGAATGCAGCATCTCTAGATGAAAAAAAGAAAGCCCTAGAAGAACTAGAAGAGTTAAATGAGAAATTCTTAAATCATGGTTACAACCTTCAAGCTCGTGCCTTAACTACTAACGATAAGATTTTTGCTCATTTTTTGACTGGAAATAATGTAAATAAAGCTGTTAATCCTGCTATTCATTTTCCTGATGAAAACTGTATTTTTATTGTAAATGGAAGGCCTGTAATTACATTTTGGGGATTTTTAAATAAAGGTGATACTGTTACAGAAAAACCATTTACAAGATTACGCCAATCTGTAAATACAATTGCTCCAGCTGCAGTGGCAACAGCAGCTACTGCTACAGAGGCTGTTGTAGCAACCCGTTCTCATAAATGGTGTTGGTTACTGCTTTTATTGTTACTGCTTTTATTGCCATTTTTACTATATCTATTATGGTGGTATTTCTTTGCAAGAGGACTTCCTTTATTTAAGACATACCCTGATTTAGGTAATTTTAGTTTAGATCCAAATGTAAAATTTGACCTTCCAATTCCTGATATTACTGGTCCTGATTTAGGCTTCTCTTTACCTGGTGTTGACTTAACCTTACCAAACGTAAATCTAGATGGTAATACTACATTAGTTGATCCTGCTCTAAAGACTGATGGCGTTGTTCCTGTAGATGGAACCGTGCCTGTAGCTGATGATTCTCAACTTGTAGATCCAAATACTAATCTTCCTGTTGATGATGCCAACGCAAATGTTCCTGCTGAAGATCTAAATTCAAAGACAAATGATGATGAAACAAAGGTAGATGATAATAAAGCTACTGATGAGACATCACCAAATACAGTTCCTCCTGAATTAAACGATAAGGAAGGACCTGAGCTTTCAAATGAGGACCTTAAAAGCGGTGATATTTCAAAGCTAGATGGTAAGTGGAATGTAAATTCACCTCTTGTTGAAAGACAAACCAATCAGCCAATTGATCTTCAGTATGAATTTAAAAATGGTGAAGGTACTGCAACCGTAACCTACAGAAATGGTACAAAGTGTACAGGTTCTGTAAACGGAAAGTTAGCAAGTGGCGCTTTGAATATTAGTAGTGAAAGTATTGCAAAATGTTCAGATGGATCTGATTTTGTTTTGCCTGAAGTTAAATGTACAACTGGTAAAAACGGTAATTCAGACTGTAATTCTGTTTATAGTGGCAAAAAATCGGATTGGAAGTCATCATTTAATATGAGCTTACACAGATAATAGACAAATATATGGGATGTGATTATGTCAATTAGAGTTCAACTTACAGCAATTGCTGTTGCACTTACCTTGGGATTATCCGGATGTGCTTCATCAAGTGCATCAACTTCAAATGTAAACAATAGTTTGAAAAAAGATGAGCCTTCATTTTTCTCTCAATCTGGTGCCACCGCTTGTGCAACTGGCGGTATCATATCTGGCCTTGCTTGTTTGTTGTTATCTGGCGGTGACCATGATAAATGTATTGCAGTAGCTGTTGCAGGTTGTGCAATTGCCATGACTGGTAACTATGCTCTTGATAAATTAAGAGCAGACTATCACAACCTAGAAGATCAGCTTGATGCTACTAAAGGAAAAATTCAAGAGTCTATTAAGAGTACAGATACTCTAAAGGAATCTACAAAGGAGACTTTAGCTCAAGATTCTTCTGATATTGATAATCTTGTAAAGGATATTAAAGCTGGCAATAAGAGTGTTTCTGCGCTTAATAGCAAAACTAAAGAGATGGAAGCAAATTTAGACTATATTCTTAAGCGTTTAGCATCTGACCAAGAGAATTTAAAGGCTCAACAAGATGCTTATACGGGTTTAAAGAAAGGTAAAGGTGGTGTTGCTGCTAAAGATGTAGATCTTGCAAATGCTAAAGAAAAAGAACTTGATGAGTCAATTTTAAGCTTAAATAACAATATTGCAGAAATGTATGACTTAGCAGATCAGTATTCTAAGAAGATTGCTTTTGCTAAAACTACTGCTAATACACTTTCAGCTGGTTAATCGAGAAAATAATGAAATTACTTAAATACTTTATTTGCATGCCTTTCATTTTGACCGCTTGCACTATGACTCCTGAAGAATGCGACCCATCTTCTGATCCTGGTTTTTTCAATAAGATTGGATGTTCTGTATCAGGATCTTATTCAAAGAGGGTTGAGACAAAACAACAAGAGATTAAAGACTTACGTGAAGAGCAGAAGGCTTTAACTCAAGAGGTAATCAATCTTCAAGAAAAACGTTCTGTTTTAATTAAGGACAGATTTGAGCGTTTGCATGCTTTAGATGAATTACAGACTAAGTTAGACCAAATGCAATCCTCATTAGCAGCTAAGAATGCGTTGTCTAAAAGGCTACAACAAAAACTTGATAATGTTAAAAAGTCAAAGACAGAAGCTGCTTCAATGCCTGAGAGTACAAGTGTAATTGAGAAGAAAGCAAAGTTAGCTCAGTTACAAAAAGATGCTGATGATTTAATGGATGCTTTAGCAAACGAAAGCGGAATGTAATCAATATTAAATCAATTCATTAAAACCATGCAGAGCATATTTGCATGGTTTTTTTTATATCTTATGTCTTTTAAAGGCATATTTAAGCCATAAA
>CAZEXR010000020.1:0-11620 GCA_964516675.1 uncultured Enterobacterales bacterium
CTTGTAGTCACATCCGCATTAAATTATGCATTACATTACTTAGCTCCTGAGTTTTTAAAAGGAAATTATTCTCAAGAAAATAAACAAGCTTTGGAAGAATTATTAGATAGTTATTAACTAAGTGAATTTTGATTTAAAAACTAAGACAAGAGGTTGACTGATGACAATGAGTCAACCTCTTGTCTTTTCGTCTTTTTTTGATATTATCGAAGATGTAGCTGTGGACGACCACATATATGGCTTTGTTTAGATAGGACGACCTATTACTATTAGTAAAGGAGTTCTTTTTATGCAATCTATAGCCTGGTTTTCTTTATTTGTTGCTGGCCTCTTAGAGGTCGCTTGGGCTTTTTTTATGAAAAAGTCCGATGGCTTTACTATCCTTTATCCCTCAATTCTTACTTTTATAACTGTATTAGCTAGTTTCTACTTATTATCAATTTCGGTTAAAACTCTGCCTTTAGGTACATCTTATGCGATATGGTCTGGTATCGGAATTTTAGGTACATTTATCATTGGAATAATGTTTTTAGGTGAGACTGCTACTTTAATGCGTTCGATTGCTGCACTTATGATTGTAAGTGGTCTTATTTTAATGAAGATAAGTCATTAAATTGAAATTTAAGTTTTAGAAAAAAATAACCTCGCATAATGCGAGGTCAATTGTGATTTTGTCTTTTCAAATTAACTTAGTTTGTGAAAGTTAATTTTAATGGAGTTCTATCAACTCGTTTTGCACGGGTTTTATTGTCTCCATTTGAAGAGATTGCTTTTTCTAGAGTCTCAACATGATCGATAGGAATTTTAATTCCATGGTATGGATCAATTTTATCAGTTGTATATCCAGAGTTTAATTTCTTTAATACTTCAACTGTAGCACCTGATAAACGAGCAACTTCGTTTAGTGAGGTTACCTTATCGGCTATCTCAACTCTTCTAAATGCGGGTCTATTTTTAATTACAGGTAGCTTAACACCGTATTCTTGTGGATGTTTTAAAACATCTGAGTAAGCTTTAAATCTTACTAAGTAGTTACGGGTAGATTTAGCAATTCTAATTGTGTGTACTGTTGTAGCTGGATCACCGCGTTTTTTTGCTGCATTAACAGCACGCTTAATACCATATTCACCTTGGTTGTAAGCTACAACTACTAGTTTCCAACTTCCAAGATCTTTGTACAAATGGTTTAGGTATTTAATACCGGCATCAGTTGAGGCAAAGAAATCGTAAACACCATCATAGTTTTTAGTTTTCTTTAGTCCTAAAGAAGAACTAGTTCCTCTCATATACTGCCAAGCTCCATGGGCGCCTGCATGATGTACACGAGGGTTTAAGCCACTCTCTAATAGAGGGATAGCTGCAAGCTCAAGCGGAATGTTATTTTCCTTAAGCTTGGTTAAAAGATAGTGAACGTAAATATCATTAGTCTTAAGATTATGAGTTACAGTTCGTGCAAACTTACGAGCAACACGCTTTTCTCTATCATTTAACTTTAAATCTAAAGTAAATCTAGATGCATCAGCAAGCTCGGTCTCCCAAACAGACTTTTGCTGTTCACGAAGACGTTTAAGTTCTAGCTCGTGCTGCTGTTTTCGAAGCTGTGCATCATTAGCACTTGCCTCTACTTTTGTAGTACAAGCATTAAGTGATAGGACTGTAGCTACAACTACGCCTAAACACAAATATAAAGTTTTTCTAATCATCCTTCCTAACTTGGTTACCTAGATAACCGGTTGTTAATTATGATAATTAGGAGCAAAAACCTTCATCAAGGAATTTGTTATCTCCTAAGGCTGCGTTACGTGCAAGCTCATCGCATCTCTCATTTTCTGGATGACCTGCGTGACCTTTTACCCATTTAAAGGATATTTGGTGACGGGAGCATTCCTTATCTAAGTTTTGCCATAAGTCTTTGTTCTTCACAGGAGCCTTGGTGCTGGAAAACCAGTTGTTTCGTTTCCAACCTGCAAGCCATGAAGTCATACCATTTTTTACATACTGACTATCAGTAGTAATGGTTACACTGCAAGGTTCTTTAAGAGATGAAAGAGCAACTATCACAGCCATAAGCTCCATACGGTTGTTAGTCGTATGGGTAAAGCCTTTTGATAGCTCCTTTACGTGTTCTTTATATTTAAGAATAGCTCCATAGCCGCCAGGGCCTGGATTACCCAAACATGAACCATCCGTAAAGACTAAAACTTCTTTCATTAACTCTCAAATTTCACTTATTAAAGAAACATAAAAGCTTCTTTTCAACGTACTGCGAAATTCACAGTATCAACAAAATTTACACTATTATTATACCAAAAAAATCATCAAAATAACTTATCTTAAAAATCAATAAGTTAGTTTTAAAAACAGTTAATCACATATATTTAATATAGTTATATTTGTGATGAAATTTTTGTTTTACTAAGCTTTTATTGGTTTTGTAATGCAATTGAACAATAAAACAAAATACAGCTACCTAATTTTATGGTAAACCTTGAAAATTAGCATTTACTTAGCTAAAAATTAGTATTAACTAGCTCACAAAACGCATAAATAAGCCGTTTATAGTAATAATTCCTATGATGTTCAGCTAAAAAAAACTTTTTTAGAGCGGTCCATTCTTATAAAGAACTTGTAATATTTTCTAAAATACAAAAAATAGAGTTTTGTTTGCATTGTCTGTATAAAAGAATATAAAAAAGAATATTGTCATATTTGTGGATATTTTAAAAACTACAAAATATTGCTCTAATTTCTTTATTTACAAGAATAAACACAGAAGTTACTAGAGCTTTAAAAAAACTGTTTTTAATTAACATAATATTATTTGATAGTTTTAACCTTTTAAATACGAATAAAAAAAATATATAAAGTTTAAACATATTCCATACACTTTTTTATTCTCTTTCATTTGTAATTTTTACTAAAACGTTTGTTTATAGGTATTTTTATCAATAAGCTTCTTTGCTGCTTTGTTTTTAGATTTATCAGTTAATTTACGTTAAAATACGCAAAGTTATTTGGAGACAATATCTTGAAAAGACAAGTTGCACTTGATACAGAAACTACTGGTAAATCTGATGATGGCACCCCAGGTGAGCACAGAATTATTGAAGTAGGTTGTGTCGAAATCATTGACAGAAAATTAACAGGAAGACAGTTACAGCTATATGTAAACCCTGAAAGACCTGTGGATGAAGAAGCTTTCAATGTTCACGGTATTTCCAATGAATTTTTAGCAGACAAGCCTTTATTCAAAGATGTAGCTAATGAATTAGTCGATTTTATTCGAGGCTCTGAACTTCTCATTCATAATGCTAAGTTCGACGTTGGCTTCATGGATAAAGAATGGGCTATGTTAGGCTTTGATGAAACAACTAACGACATGGCAAATGTTGTAGATACTGTTTCATTGGCAATGAAGCTTTGTCCAGGACATCAGGTAAACTTAGATAACCTTTGTAACCTATTTGATGTAGATAAATCAGCACGTATCGTTCACGGTGCGTTACTTGATGCTCAAATTTTAGCTGAAGTTTATTTGGCTATGACAGGTGGCCAGGCAAGTCTTCAGTTCTCTGAAAATTCAACTCATTCTTCAAAGCATTGGGTTCGCCCTCAAGGTGCTAGCTTAAAGATCATGGAAGTTGAAAAGGACTTTCAAACTGTTCATGTAAATAAGCTTATCTCTTTAGCTCAAGGTCATTGTATAAAAGGTGCGGATGATGAGCATCCAGCAATTGCTGGTAGCACATGGTCTGATGACTATACAATGGAATATCTTGCAAAGGGTGAAGAAGAGAGTAAGAAAGATTACAAAGCAAGAGTGGCAGTACAACATAAAGAAATGTTGGATAAATTGTTGTCTCCTGAGTCACAAGGTATTTTAAATGAATACCTTGCAAAGGATAAGGCTGCGCATGAAGCATGGCTTGATAGAGTTTTAGGCAGAACTAAAAAGTAGGAGAAAAGATGTTATCTTTTAATGTACTAGATGATTTACGTGAAGAAGCAAAAGTTCTAAATGATTTCATTGAACAAGATGGCACCCGTAATTTAATTGAAACTTCCATTAAGATGATGGCTGACTCTATTAAAAATGGTGGCAAAGTAATTTCTGCTGGTAATGGTGGAAGCATGTGTGATGCAATGCATTTTGCAGAGGAATTAACTGGTCGTTACCGTGGTGACAGACCTTCTTATGCAGCTGTTGCTATATGCGATCCTAGCCATATAACCTGTGTCGGCAATGACTATGGTTTTGACTACATCTTCTCTCGTTTTATTGAAGGTTGTGGTAGAGAAAATGATGTATTCTTAGGTATTTCAACCTCAGGAAATTCTAAGAACATAATTGAAAGCTGCAGAGCTTGCAAAGAAAAAGGAATGAAAAGCATTGTGCTTTTAGGTAAAGATGGCGGAAAGTTAAAGGATTTATGCGATCTTCCTATTATTGTTCCTCATTTTGGTTTTGCTGATAGAATTCAAGAAGTTCATACCATGATTATTCATATCATGATCCGTGGAATTGAAGACATGTTAAAGAAGTAATCTTTAATTATTTAGACATTTTAAAGCCACATAGCGTGGCTTTTTTAATGCCCTATCAAAAGGGAATTCTCTTTAGAGGGGCGAAATTAGCCCCTATAAAACATCTTTATAAGTTATTTTACAAGTGGGATTGGGGTCAATGCCTGAAGATAGTAAAGCTTTGCCTCTACATCACGAAGTGCTGCTTCTTTTTTGCAATTTCTTGATGTATCAGGTGTTTCTTGAACAATCATGCGACTGTCTTTATTCTCAACAAATTTATAAGCAATACCTGTTGGGGAAAGAATAGAACAAGCATAATCCTTATCATGACCTACGGCAATTGAGCCATTTAGTGCGTAAGGGAATGCACATTTATCCTCTGATAACATATCACAGCCAAATGAGAAGAACTCATAATCTGATATAGCATGAGAAACTAAAGTAGTGATGATATCTTTTTGAGAGCCTAATGTATCCTTGTTATAGACTACGTTAGTGTTTTCAATATACTGCTTAGGCATATAAAGATAAAAAGGTACTTCATGGCCAAAAACTAATTCGTCAGGGTGATTAGTATATCCAATACCTCTCATATTATGATCGCCTGTTGCAGCAATAAAGGTATTGTCCCTAAGCTCATCATCAGCTTTTACTTTACTAATAAATCTTCCTAACTGATTATTTGCATATCTAAAGGTTGCAAAAATAGTTTCAGTATCTGAGTAAGGGAATCTTTTAAGAATTTCACTTGGAAGACTTACTTTTTGAACCTCAGCATCTTTTGGTAATCTAAATGGGGGATGATTTGTGATTGATAAAGTCATAATAAAACGAGGCTTAGCATGTTTTTCTTTTAGAACTTTATATGTTTCACTAAATAAGTACTCATCATCAATACCCCAAGCTCCAGCTGTAGCATGAGGGAAGTCCTTTTGTACGTGACTTCTTTCAATAACTCTTGCAAAGCCTAGATTGCGTAAGAAATTATCGTAATTTCTCCAAGAAGCTGTAGAGGCTGTAATAAAAATTGTCTCATAGCCTGCTTTGTTAAAAAGTTTTGCAATGTTACAGATGTACTCTTGATTTGAATATTTTGAAGTTGATAGATTTAAATCAGGAGATGATACTAACATTCTGGTTAAACTATCGGATGTACCATCACCTTCAGAGATAAAGTTTTTAAAGACCATATCTTCATTAAAATTCTTACGAAGCTCGCCTAATAAATCTCTAGAGTTTTCATCATCAAAACTTAACATATGTGTACTCATGCTTTCCATTACATTAAACACGATATCTGGATGATGATTTTCTAAAAACTCGTTTTGGGCTGTTTTCTTCTTTAATGGCTCAAATAAATTTGCAAGATTATTAGGATTTACATCAAATCCTAGTTCTTTATATGCCTTAACAATTTCATCAGGAGTCACAACAGGAAGAACTGCTGATTCTTTTTCCCATTTATAAGCCCAATAAAAAGCTAATACACCGCTTGGAAGACAGTAGTTAACACCTGGTTTATCTGATACCTGTGCATTTAGCTGACGTAAAGGGAAAGTTCCAAATGATCCTCTCATTAGCATTGCGAAAATCAAAATTGAGGCGGTGATAATAATAGAAAGCTTCTTTTTATTCTCTGTAATTGAAACTTTATTATCTAAATAGTTATAAAACTTTGAAGATATAATCTTGTAGATAATAACTAAGGCGATGATGCCTATTAAACCGAAGCCTACAGGGTAGTCATTTATAACAGTCTTAATAACAGCTAAAGGATCTTCTTTTGAAATCGCAAAGATAAAGGTGTCAATGGATTTATCGTAAGTTTTAAAGTAAAAGTAGTTAACAACTGAAAAAATTGTTAATAAGAATATAGCTACATTGTTGTAGATCTTAAATACTTTCTTAAAGTAGCTAAAGGTGAAGTTAAAGAAGGTGATAAGACCTAAAAGCAAAGGTAATGAGTAAATGATAGTAACAATCTTTAAGTCAAAACGTGTTGCTAAGATTGCAAAGTTTATCTTTTCATTTAAAGAAACTAAATCGAACTGATCTTGAACAAAGCTTACAACTAAAAGCAAGCGAGCTAGGATAAGCACCAATAGACTTATAAGCATACCGCCTAGCAATCTTGATGCTAAGAAATTTAAATTTTCAGCTGAACGATTTGAAATATTTTTTGATAGAAACATTTGTATCCGTCCTAATAAAACGCTATGCAACAATATCTAAAATGTTGCCCAATAGCCTTACAGTATTTAATCTAAAAAATCACGTCAATTTTGTATAATAAGTGTGAGCGCACTAGCATAGTTTAAATTTGATATAAACGCAAATTCTACGATTATTTCTTTTGTTTTTGATACTTTAGTTAGCTAAAGTAAATTATCACTTGTCTTTATATCCCATTTATTTTAAATAAAAAGTTAACTTGGTGTATTAAATTAAACATGATTATACACAAAATACACCATATCATTATCCAAAATTAAACTTAATATAGAAGAAATTAGTGTAAATATAAATAATTTATAGGCAGATATTGCCTTATTACTGGATTTTATAGGATAATATTGAACATAAAATAATTAAAACTAAACTTAATTAAAATCTATAGAATGTATTTTTAATAATGTTTAATTAAGTGTATACACAATCTCACGTCAAATCAACCTTTATGGTGTAAACGATGGCTAGTTTAAAGAAAGAACTTAAAGAATGCACAAAGCATGGTTCTAATGTTTTTCCTATGGCAAGTTACTTTTGCAGAGGAAAGAAATTTAATATCAATATCGGTATGCATTGGCACCCAGAGGTAGAAATCAATCGATTTGAGAGTGGTACTTTCATTTATAACTATGCAATGAAAGAATACAAGATTGAAGGTCCTTGCATTGCAATCTTTCCTGGCAATGTTTTACATAATCTTGTAATTAAACGTGGCGCTAATCAGTCTTCTTTGGTATTTAATCCTTCCATGATTGAATTTAGCTTCTTTGATGAAGTTGAAGGTCGCTTGTTAAAGTTTTTAACTGAAGGTGGTAAACAGGTTCTACCTTTAATTACTAAAGATATGGAATGTTTTGAAAGAGCAGACAAGCTTCTATCTTTTATTATTGAAAATGCATCTAATACTAGCGGTGCTTTAAGGTTAAGACTAAAGGCTCACCTAATTGAATTATTGGCAATCATGTATGAAAATGGTCTATTTTTATCTGATTCCATCTCTAAAAATGATGAATTTGAACATAAACAGCAAAAAATTAAAGATTTGTTAACCTTTATCAATGACCATTACGCAGAAAGAATCACCATGAATGATGCTGCAAATTATTTAAAGGTTTCTCGTCAGTATTTTTGCCGTTATTTCAAAAAGAGTACCGGCATGAGTTTCGTGGATTTTATCAATGACTTGAGATTACGTCGTGCTTGCCATGAAATCGTACTAACATCAAAGTCAATTACCGATATCGCCCTTGATCATGGCTTTGATAACATCGGTTACTTTTTTAAGTTATTCAAATTAAAATTCGGTCAAACACCTCTTTCATATAGAAAGACAAAGGCTCGTTCAGTAGAAGAGCCTTCAGAGGTAGATGATTTTTCAATCTATTAACATTGGCAAAAAAGACAATAAAGGCTGCGGTTTTTCGCATCCTTTATTCATAGGTCTATATTACTATAAACGTTTATAAGCTTCCATATACAGCATCTCAAGAGCAATAGTAGCTCCAGCTAGTGCTGTTATATCTGCATGATCATAAGCAGGTGATACTTCTACAACATCCATTCCAACAATGCTTAAATCTTTAAGGGCTCTTAGGATTTTTAAAACTTTGTCGGTAGTCATGCCACCGCATACAGGAGTACCTGTACCTGGTGCATAGGCAGGATCTAAACAATCAATATCAAAAGTTAAATAGCATTTTCCGCCACCAACTCTTTTATGAATCTCTAGAGAAATTTCTTCAACAGTCATGTCATTAGCTTTAGCACCATCTAAAACTAAAAAGCCATCGTTTTTGTCAAACTCTGTTCGAATACCAATTTGTACAGATTTTTTCTCGTCAATTAGTCCTTCTTTTTTAGCATGATAAAACATAGTACCATGATCAAATTCTGAACCATTGCTGTAGGTATCTGCATGGGCATCAAAGTGAATTAAAGACATTTTTCCAAAAGTTTTTGCGTGTGCTCTTAATAACGGTAGAGTAATAAAATGATCTCCACCAAATGTTAAAAGCTTTTTACCAGAGGCAATTAACTTTTGTGCATGGTCTGTTAATTTCTCAACCATGTCTTTATTGTCACCAAAGGAATAAACCAAGTCTCCACAGTCTTCAACTTTTAATTTATCCAACACATTAAACCCCCAAGGATAACGATTACCCTCCCAAGCTAATTGTGTTGATATCTGTCTAATTGCAGCTGGTCCAAAACGAGATCCTGAACGACCGGATGTAGCCATATCAAATGGAACACCGGTAATAACAACGTCAGCATCTGACTCGTATGGTGTAAAGTTTAAAGGTGTTCTTAAAAAACCAAAGGCATTTGATACTAAAGATATATCATGCTCGTGATTAAGAGTTTCCACTTAGTCTTCCTCCAAATAGGTATAGCCATATAGGCCAGACTTAAATTCTTCAATGAAGGCTCGCTGTGTTTTCTCGTCTAAGTTATTTGGGTTCTGCAAAACCTGTGTACTAAATTCATTTAGTAACTTAGATGGATCAAGTAAAACGTAACGTAGCATATCAGCTACTGTGCTTCCTTCGTCTGACAATGATACAGTAACTTTATCGTTTTCATACGCATAAACATTATAAACTTCAGTATTTCCGAATAAATTATGCATGTTTCCTAAGATTTCTTGATAAGCTCCAACCATGAAAAAGCCAATCATTGGCGGATTTTCAATATCGTACTCTGGAAATGGCATTGTGTTTGAAATGTCATCACCTTCAACATATTGGGAAATTGCTCCATCTGAGTCACAAGTAATATCAAGGAGTACTGCTCGTCTTGTTAAAGGCTTATCTAATCCTTCTAAAGGCAGAACAGGGAATATTTGATCAATACCCCAGGCATCAGGAATTGACTGGAATAAAGAGAAGTTTAGATATATTTTATCTGCCATTCTCTCATCTAATTCGTCCATCAATACTCTGTGAGACTTGTTTGTTGGATCAAGACATTGCTGTATTTTTTTGCAAATACAAAGGTAAATCTGTTCGGCCTTAGAACGCTGCTGTAGTGTTACATTTCCTGAAACGTATCCTTCATGAATTTCTTGTAAGTCATACTGACTGTCATGAAGCCATTCTCTTAATGAGCGTCGAACTACATCCTCATGCATCTCTTTCCAGGTTTGAAAAAGATTGAATAGAGCTCTTGGTGATTCTTTTAAAGGCTCGTTTGGAACTGTAAACTCATTCCTTTCAACACCAATTACATTTGTAACCAGAACGGCATGGTATACAGTTAAAGCTCTTCCTGACTCGGTGATAATAGTTGGCTGCTCTAAATTGTTTTCTTTACAAGCTTCGCCAATTGTCCAAACAATATTGTTTGCATATTCTTTTAATGAATAGTTAACAGAACAATCAGTTTGTGATCGTGTTCCTTCATAATCAACACCTAATCCACCACCAACGTCAAAGAATTTGATTGCAGCTCCAAGTTTTGATAACTCAACAAAGAACTTTGAGCTTTCACGCACACCTCTTGTGATATCTCTAATATTGGACATCTGTGAACCAAGATGGAAGTGAAGCAACTGTAGCCAATCAAGCTTGTTTTGTGATTTTAAAGTTTCTACAAGCTCTAATACCTGAGTTGCTGCAAGGCCAAATTTTGAGGATTCACCGCCTGAAGACTGCCATTTTCCTGAGCCTTGAGATGCAAGACGTGCTCTTAAACCTAAGCGAGGTGTAAGTTCTAATCTTTTAGCCTCTTCTAGTACTATTTTTAGTTCAGACATTTTTTCAATGACTAGAAAGACTTTATGTCCCATTTTCTCGCCATCTAAGGCTAGACGAATGTATTCTCTGTCTTTGTAACCATTACATACAATCATTGATTGAGAACGACCTGCGTGGGCTAATACAGCCATAAGTTCTGCTTTTGAACCAGCTTCAAGGCCAATAGGTTCTGTGCAATTTGTCAAAGACTCTAGAACGCGTCGATGTTGATTTACCTTTACTGGATAAACTAAGGTGTAATCGCCTTGATAGCCATATTCATCGCGAGCTTCTTTAAAAGCATGGTTAATATCAGCTAAACGACTTTGAAGAATTTGAGGAAAGCAAAAAAGAGCAGGGAGTCTCTGTCCCATTTGAGATCGTTTTTGAACAAGTTCTGCTAAATCAATAACAGCATCCCTGTTCTTTGGATTAGGACGAACAAAGACGTGACCTTTGTCGTTTATGCCATAATAGTTGGCACCCCACCAATCAACGTTGTATAAATTTTTCACAAAAGACACCTCCAAATAGTATCTAAACCACAGTTATAAAAAAGTAAGCGTATTTTACGAGTATCGATTACATTTGCAATACTTTATTTTATGTATAGCCTCATAAGTGCGTTATGTAAAATTACAATTGCCGTCTAAAAGCAAAATGGAAGAAAAGGATGGGAAGATTTTTTTATCTTTGCACTATAATTGTGCTTAATAAAATGAACAAAATTGAATTTAGAGAAAAAAAAGCTCCATCAAGTGGAGCTTTAAGAGTAAAACTTTTAAGAATTAGAAGTTTTCGTAGTTCTTGATAGTTACCTGCTTGCCATCAGCACTAACAGGAGCAATTTCACCTAGAACCCAAGCCTTTTCGCCTGTTGCGTTTAGAACTTCAACAGCCTTTGCAGCTTCTTCTTTTGATACAACAGCAATCATACCAACGCCACAGTTGAAGGTACGGAACATTTCGTATGCATCAACGTTGCCGCTCTTTTGTAAGAACTTGAATACTTCAGGACGAGTCCATGAATCGCCATCACAAGCTGCACAAGTACCTTCAGGTAGTACGCGTGGGATGTTTTCCCAGAAACCGCCACCTGTGATGTGAGCTAAAGCGTGAACATCAACTTC
>CAZEXR010000020.1:11682-18505 GCA_964516675.1 uncultured Enterobacterales bacterium
GAGCTAATAAAGCATCAGCAAGGATAGTACCATCTGATAGGGTATCCTTTAGAGGATCTGCACCAACCTTCTTTAAGATTGCGCGAACTAAAGAGTAACCATTTGAGTGAGGACCTGATGAAGCAATACCGATTAGAGCATCACCAACTTTGACCTTTGAACCATCAATGATCTTGTCTTCATCAACAACACCAACAGCAAAACCTGCTAAATCATAGTCGCCTTCTTCGTACATGCCAGGCATTTCAGCAGTTTCACCACCAACTAATGCGCAGCCTGATAACTCACAACCATGAGCAATACCAGTAACTACAGTAGCAGCTGTATCAACGTCTAGTTTGCCAGTGCCATAGTAATCTAAGAATAAGAATGGCTCAGCACCCTGAACAACGATATCGTTAACGCTCATTGCTACAAGATCTTGACCTACTGTTGAATGCTTCTGTAAATCGATAGCTAAACGAAGCTTTGTACCTACACCATCAGTACCTGTTACTAAAACAGGGTTTGTGTAGCCCTTAGGGATTCTGGTTAAAGCGCCAAATCCACCTAGACCACCCATAACTTCAGGACGGGTAGTTTTCTTAACTGGTGCCTTGATACGCTGTACAAGCTCGTCACCGGCTGTAATATCAACGCCAGCTTCTTTGTAGGTTAAATTTGATGCCATGATGATCTCCAGGTCAAATAAAATATTCTGTGCGCATTTTACTAGAAAAGTCACATAATTTCATCTGAAAAAATGAAATTTCAATAGTCTTTTACTGTGATAAAATTGCTAAATCGAATATATAGGTAAAAATTATGAAAACTATTACTTTAATTAGTGCTCTAGTAATGTCATCTCAAGTGATGGCAACACAGGTTTTTGTTAAGTCATTAGATGGCGGTATGGATAATGCAATTATCGAAGCTTTTAATGATGCTGCATCCGTAAATGCTATTGATGATACTAAAAATGTAAGTCTTGATAAGATTCGTAATGCAATCTCTACTATCAAGATTGACGGTACAAAGTTAGAGATTAGTTTTGATGATAATAAACTAAAAAACGTATTATCTTCACAAGGTATTGCTTCTTGGTCTGGTCTTGATAGTCCTGTACTAGTATGGATTGCTAATGCCTCAGATGCTGAAATGGCGATTTTCAATGGCGATGGTGTTTCAGAATTTCCAACTGCCTTATCAGCTGCTTCTGAAAAGAATAACTATCATTTAATGTTTCCTGTAATGGACTTAGATGATGTTCAAAAGGTTAATGCTCAAACTATTATTACTCACTCAGATGAGAATATCGCCAAAGCATCTGCTAGATATGATGCTAAATACTTTGTTGCTGGCGTTTTAGAGACCGATGCCAATACAAATGCATACTCAATAAAATGGAATGTATTTGATGCTTCAGGCAAAGTTTTAGGCAATGGTCAAAATACAGGTGATAACGCAACTGTAACTGCTGCTATGTCAAAAGATATTGCAAAAGTTTTAATGCAGAATAGTGGTGATGCTGTAGCTGCAACTAACACCTCTGCTGATGAGGTTGAAAATGTAACCTCAACTCAGGATGACGGTTCAATTGTTTTAGGTCCTGTAAAGGGCGGTGTTCGTGTTTTAATCACAGACATTAACTCTGTAGCTGATTATCCAAAAATAAAGAGAATTTTAATCACTTATGGTTACGAGACAGACATTCAAGTCTTAGGTTATAATGAAGCTGGTGTAATTTTCTTGATCCCAACCGGTTCATCTCCTTCAATTCTTGATGGTACTTTAGCTCACGCTACAGAATTTCAGAAAGTTGGTGACTGGACATATAGATATAATCTATCAAAAGGTCAGGATAAAGCTCCTAGCAATGTTGGAACTGTATCTCATTCATCTTCTCAAAGAGTTACCTCTTCAATAAACAATTTTGGTGATACTGCTTATACAAAGAAAACAGTAAAGCGTACTGAAGAAGTGACTGTGCAGCAAGTACAGCCAGAAGGTGTACCTGTTATAACACTAACAGATGATTCAGATCCAAACACTAATGTAAATAGTATAAATATTACTAATTAAGGATTTTTATGGCAGAACAAGTTGCATTCCCATATCAGCAATCTTTAGGAATAAAGCTTTCTGATAAGAGTGATTTTTCTACCTTTGAATTAGGCTCAAATGAACACACAGTTGCAGTATTAAAAGATGCTGTTGCTAAACAAAATAACGAGGCTTATTACCTATTTGGCCCCCAAGGTTGTGGTAAGACTCACTTATTAAATGCCTTGTTTTTGTTTTCTGGTGCACAAGCTAGCAAATGTTTCTATTTAGATTTGAAACTTGCTAAAGAAATCGGACCTATGGTTTTAGATGCTGATTTACCTAATCTTGTGTTGTTAGATAATGTTGATGCAATAGCAGGTGATGATGCTTTTGAATTAGCTTTATTTGCATTATTTAATCGTTGGTATGATAAGCGTGAGGGCACTCTTATTATGTCAGGATCAAAGTCATCTGATGCAATTGAGTTTAGTAAAAAAGATATTAACACTCGTTTATCAAGTGGAGTTACTTGTCAGCTAAATTACTTGTCTGAAGAAGAATGTGTAAATGCTCTATTAAAAAGAGCTCATGAACGTCAGATAAATATGAACGAAAATGTAGCTTCATTTATTATTAGAAATACTAGTAGAGATATGAGAAAACTAGTGTCTTTATTGGATATTTTAGAAACAGCTCAAATTGAGTTTGTTCATGAAATAACTATTCCATTTGTTAAAAATATCCTAGATATTAAAACAAATAAATAATCCTTTCGTAATTAAAAAGCCAATTACAATTGATGTAATTGGCTTAAAAATCTTCAACTAATTGTTTTAGTTTCTTACAACTTCAAGTTTCTTGTCTTTTGAATCTTCATTACTATGCGTTTGCTTATTCCAGTACGCAGCGAACAACGAGCCTGTTACGTTCTGAACAATACTAAAGATTGAACCTACTAAAGCTGAGATTGCTGTAAAGTACTTGATTGCAAGCACAGTACCTAAGCCTGAGTTTTGTGTTCCAATCTCAATTGCAAGTGTTCGACAATCTTTCTTATTAAAGTGTAGAGCGCGAGAAATTACGTAGGTTAATACAATACCTAGTACGTTATGAGCAATGATAACAGGAAGAATTGCTATACATGAGAAATCAAGTTTTGATGCTGATAGAGAGCAAACAATGGCCACAATAATCATGATAGTAACTGATGAAATACATGGCATAAAGATACAAATCTTTTTAGCTACAGCATTTAAGAACGCATTGATTAAGACACCAATGAAAACAGGGGCAATTACTATTTTTACAATAGTCATCATCATAGAGAAGTAATCTACTTCAATAGTGTTATGTGCAAGTAAATAGAAAATTGCAGGTGTTAATAAAGGTGCTAGTAAAGTGGTACAGATTGTAATTGATACTGATAGTGCCACGTTGCCTTTAGCTAAATAGGTAAGTACGTTTGAAGCTGTACCACCAGGGCAACAACCAACTAATAATACACCGACAGCAAACTCTGGTGGCATTGCTGTAAATGTTGTAAGCATAACTGCAATTAAAGGCATCATGATAAATTGCATGCCAATACCAAAGATTACTGTTTTAGGATTAGTTAAGACGTTAAAAAAGTCTCCAAAACTTAGACCTAATCCCATGCCAAACATTACAAAGCCAAGTAAGTAAGGTGTAGCATCTTTAAAAAATGAGAAAAATTCAGGGAAGATAAATCCCAGAACACCTAGTGCAAATACGCCTACTGACATATAGTCAGTCACAAGTTTTAGTATTTTCATTAGATTGTGCTGTTCGCCTTTTCTACAAAATTATTAACAATTTTGTTTTGGTTATCAACTAAGACTACTTTAGGAACTAATGACTTAGCTTCTTTTTCGTCCATTTGAGCGTAAGCAATGATGATGACAATGTCACCTTTCATTGCACAACGCGCTGCAGCGCCATTCAAACAAATAACGCCAGATTGTCTCTTACCTGCAATGGTGTAAGTTTCTAGTCTTGCACCGTTATTATTGTTAACGATTTGTACTTTTTCACCCGGAAGAATGCCTGCTGCATCTAGTAAGTCCTCATCAATAGTAATTGATCCAACATACTCAAGATTAGCCTCAGTGATGGTTGCTCGGTGAATTTTACCGTGCATCATTGTATATAACATTCTTACTCCAAAATGATATTGTCAATTAGTCGAGTGTTACCAAATCTTACAGCTACAGCCAATAATGATGGTGCTGTAATGTCTTGTTGTAATGGTGTAAGTCCAGGAAGACCATAGCATTCAACGTATTCAATTTTTGCCATAGGCTCTTTTGAAATTAAATTAGTTGTAAGGTTTATGATGTCCTGAGTCTTGGTGTTTCCTGCTTTAAAGCTTGTTAAAGCTTCTTTTAAAGACTTAGATAAAACTAAAGCTGCTGTTTTCTCTGCTTCTGATAAATAAGTATTTCGAGAACTTCTTGCTAGACCAGTTTCTTCACGTACGATAGGTACAATTACAAGCTCTAGATCAAAGAACATATCTTTGACCATTCTCTTTAGTACTTCGACCTGCTGCGCATCTTTCTGTCCGAAATACGCACGAGTAGGAGCTACGATATTAAATAGTTTTGAAACAACAGTGGTTACACCTCTAAAGTGGATAGGGCGGGTTTTACCACATAAAACTTTTGTAATATTACCTGTAACCTCAAGCCAAGTATCATCTTCACTTGGATACATCTCTTTAGGAGAAGGTGCAAAAACAATATCGCCACCAGCGTTTTTTACAACTTCAAGATCGCTATCTAATGTACGAGGGTAGGCAGAAAAGTCTTCTGTTGGTCCAAATTGTGTAGGGTTTACAAAGACACTTACTACAGTGATGTCATTATCTTTAGATGATTTATTTATTAAAGATGCATGACCTTGATGAAGAGCTCCCATGGTTGGAACAAAACCAACGGTTTTGCCTTGAGCTTTTAATGGTTTTAGAAAATCTCTTAATTCTTTTACTGAATGAATACACTGTGTCATAGTAAACTCTCTAAAAAATCCTAGGTAGATTAAAAATTTAGTTCAGTTTACTACAATAAAAACAAAAATCACAAAAAAAGCGTATTTTTGTAATTTTTATTAAAAAACACCCAAAAACTAGAATGTCAGTTTAAATTTTATCGTTTTTTATCAAATTTTTGGTCAAATTCCTTCATTTCTGCATATTTACTAAATAAAGCTCTCACTCTGTCTCTTTCTGTGCCAGAACATTGGTGTAGAGCATTATTTAAATAACGGTTAGCTTGGTTATATTGCGCTCCTAAAGATGCTGTTTTTGCGTATCCTTGGAAAGCACTGCACTTATCTTTATTTAATAAATAAGCTTTTACAATTAGATCATTTGCAAAGTAGTTGTCAGGATATTTTATTAAAAATTTCTTTAAGACTCTGATGGCATTATTACCTTGCTTAGCCTCAATATATGCATTGGCCAAATTAAAGGCAATTGCGGTGTCATACGGCTTTGAACTATATATAGAATTAAGTCTTGAGATAGCACTTTGGTAGTTTTTTGCATAAATATCGATATCAGTTTGCAAGTCCAAAATAAAATCATTTGCACCTAAAGAATTTAATTGAGATAGATATTCTTTTGATTTCTCGATATTTTTCTCTTCAAAATAAATTAAAGCTAAAGCGTAGTTTTTATAGTAAGAATTAACTTTATTTGCCTTTAATAGTCTTTCTTTAAGGTCATTAAGTTTTAAATCCATATATCGAACATCAATTCTTGCTTTAGAAAGCATAAAGTTTGGATTTTTTGAATTCTCTTTTTTTGGGAAGTTTTTAGCTCTGTTATATGCTTCAGAAACACGAATTTCTGATAAAGGATGGTCAATTAGCATTGCATAAGCTGGGTTTATAGTACCTTGTAAAGATAGTAGTTTTCTAAACAGGTCACTCATGGCCATTGGATTGTATCCAGCATCATGCATAACGTTAATACCGATTCTGTCTGCTTCTGACTCATTGTCACGAGTAAAATTAATACCTGTCTGAGCCATCATACCTGTAGTTGTAGATAGGGCTGCCATACCAACGGTAGGGTTGATGATAGCAAGTACAATTGATCCAATTAAACTTGCAACGTTAACCGTGGTTCTATCAGATTGATCTTCAATAAAACGAGCTATATGTCTTTGTGTAACATGCGAAATTTCATGGGCTAAAACAGAGGCAAATTCATCTTCATTATCAGTGTAGTGAAATAAACCTGCGTTTATTTGTACTTTTCCACCTAAAAAAGCTGAAGCATTAAGTGATTTATCTGCGGATAAGAAAAACTCAAATGGGAAATACACATTGTGGGCATTGATGATAAGTTTACGTCCCACAGTGTTTATGTATTCATTTAAAACAGGATCATATGACACAGCTCCGGCGCCGTATGCTTTTCTTAAAAAGTAATTTCCATAGAGCTTTTCTTCTTGAACAGTCATTCCTCGAATGCCTGCAGGTCCCATATCAGGAATTACTATATTTGCGTCATCATTAGATTTTGCAAAGGCATTTGAACCTATGCACAACGATAGGGTAACCGCTAGAGCGCTAGAAATTTTTTTTAAACTGCTTATCATCATTGTTCCTTTGTCTGAGTGTTATCTTAGCTTATCTAATATACAATGATTTAGATTTTCTTTTATTTTGAGTTATTTATTGCTCAAAATCATAAGTTGATTAAAATTTTATTTTTTAGGCTCTTCGTGCATAACTATGGGTAAATAATTAAAAGTAGATCACGATAAAGCCG
>CAZEXR010000021.1:0-18178 GCA_964516675.1 uncultured Enterobacterales bacterium
GATCTAAAGGGTAGCTATTGAGGCTTCATCTACCCACAGATATGCACGAAGCCTCCAAAATAAAAGTATTTTTTTTTAATTTATTTAATCTTATTATTCTTATTTTTGAATGTTTTTTTACGATTTACGATTTTTTTGGATTTATACGATTTTAAGATTTCCGTATAAGATTAATTACTTGATATTAAAGAAAAAAAAGCCCATTGTAAAATTACAATGAGCTCATATGTAAAGGACTATTACTATTGTTCAAAAAAACTCTGCAGAAAAACTGCAGAGTAACATTTGAACAGAGAACTTTTAAAGCTTAGAGAATGTAGCACCAGCACATGCGCTAGACTCAAAGATTGTTGCGCCAATACCAGAGATTGCCTGATACTTAGCGTTAACAGCAGCCTTAACAACTTCTACGTTCTTAGGCTCAACAACTGCAACTACGCAACCACCGAAACCACCACCAGTCTGACGAACAGCAGCGAATTCTTCGCCTAAAGCTTCCTTAACGATGTCTACTAAAGCGTCTGTTTCTTTAACAGTGATTTCAAAGTCATTCTTCTCTGATACGTGAGATGCGTACATTAGCTTAGCTAAAGTCTTTAAATCACCAGCTTCAAAAGCATCAGATGCTTCTAAAACACGGTCATCTTCAGTGATAACATGGCGAGCACGACGATAGGTCTCATCATCCATCTTATCCTTAAACTTCTCTAGCATATCCATGTTTGCATCACGTAGTAATGGAATACCCATGATAGAAGCAGCCTTTTCACAGCTTTCGCGACGATCATTGTACTCTGAACCTACAAGCTGATGCTTGATGTTTGAGTTAATGATTAAGATAACTAGATTTGAAGGTACTGCAACCTGAGTTAGACCATAAGTCTTGCAATCAATTCTTACTGCGTGATCTTTTGTGCCATTAGCAGAAATTGCCTGATCCATAATACCGCACTTCATGCCAATGTAAGCTTCAGCTGCCTGGCCCATAAGAGCGATATCCATTAAAGGAACATTTAAACAAAATGCATTAGATACTAAGTGACCGAAGCAAACTTCTAGAGAAGCTGATGAAGATAGACCTGCACCTGTTGGAACGTCGCCCTTGATAGCGATGTCTAGACCTTGTACTTTATCACCAAACTTTTCAGCCATCTGATAAGTAACACCACGTAGGTAGTTAGCCCATAGCTTGCTTTCGTTCTTTTCGATCTTTGAAGAAATCTCAAACTCATCATAGTCGTTGTTCATATCAACAGCTAGAACGCGCATCTTGTTTGTGCCGTTAGCCTTTGCAACCATGCATGTACCATATTTGATAGCGCAAGGTAGAACAAAACCACCATTATAATCGGTGTGTTCACCAATTAAATTAACACGACCAGGAGCGTATTCTTGCATATCTGGCTTGGTACCGAATTTGTCTTCAAAAGCTTTTAGGCAAATTTCTTTGATATCTGACATAATTAAATGTTCCTATGTTTATTTGTTTAATGAGTAATGGGTTTCTGATAAATCACGTAGACGCTGTGCTGCCTGCTCTGGAGTTAAATCACGCTGTTTTTCAGCTAATAACTCGAAACCTGCAACAAACTTTCTTACAGTTGCACTACGTAATAATGGTGGGTAGTAGTTAGCGTGTAACTGCCACTCATCATGCTCTTCACCATCAACAGGAGCATTGTGCCAGCCCATTGAGTAAGGGAATGAACATTCAAATAGATTGTCATAACGGCAGGTTAATTTCTTGATAGCAACAGCTAGATCATCACGTTGAGCGTCGTTTAGCTCATTGATGGTCTTAACCTTGAACTTAGGTAAGATCATGGTCTCAAATGGCCAGAATGCCCAGAAAGGAACTAAAGCTACAAAGTATTCAGTCTCAAAAATGATACGTTCTTTCTTCTCAAGCTCTGCTTTTACATAATCTAGTAATAATGGGGTATTGTGTTTTTCAAAGTACTTCTTCTGCTGAGCGTACTCTTTTAAAATCTCTTCTGGTAAGAAGTTACATGCCCAAATCTGTCCATGAGGATGAGGATTTGAACAGCCCATAATTGCACCCTTGTTTTCAAATAACTGTACATACTTGTAAGTTTTTGAAAGCTCTGTGAACTGATCTGCCCATAAATCAACTACACCACGAATAGCAGGTAGCTCCATTACAGGAAGAGTCTTTGAGTGATCAGGGCTAAAGCAAATAACACGTGCTGTACCACGAGCAGGCTCTAACTGGAATAGTTCTTCAGAAGCTGGGGCATCAAGAGGAGTATCTGGTGTTAGGGCTGCAAAGTCATTTGTGAAAACAAAGTTGTTTTCGTACTTTGGATTTGAATCGCCGTTTACACGGGTATTGCCTGGGCAAAGGTAGCACTTTTCATCGTATGAAGGTTTAATTTCAGAAGCTAACTTCTCTACCTGACCCTGCCATGGACGCTTAGCTCTATGAGGAGATACTAAAATCCATTCACCTGTTAAGGCATTAAATCTTCTGTGTGGATGATCTGAAATGTTAAATGATGCCATTTTAAATTACCTGTAAATATTGATACGTTCTAAGTACTAATCAGCAAAGCCGTTAGGATTATTCTTCTGCCAGTTGTATGAGTCTCTTGTCATATCATCTAGAGTCTTAGTTGCAACCCAACCTAATTCTTCACGAGCCTTACGAGGATCTGCATAGCAAGCTACTACGTCACCAGCTCTTCTTGGAGCAAACTTATAAGGAAGTTCACGACCAATTGCCTTTGAGAATGACTTAACCATATCTAAAACACTATAGCCTGTACCTGTACCTAAGTTATAGATATGTGTACCAGCTTTGTTTAAGCAGTGATTTAAAGCTGCAACGTGACCTAAAGCTAAGTCAACAACGTGAATATAATCACGTACGCAAGTACCATCAGCTGTAGGATAGTCATTACCGAAAATGCTTAATTCTTTTAAACGACCAACTGCAACCTGAGTTAAATAAGGCATTAGGTTGTTTGGAATACCACATGGATCTTCACCGATTAAGCCTGAATCATGAGCACCAACTGGATTGAAGTAGCGTAATAGAACCATTGAGAACTCAGGATCAGCAATCTGTAATTCCTGACACATGTATTCAATATCTACCTTGGTTTGGCCATATGGACAATTTGCACGTTTTACAGGAGACTGCTCTGTTAGAGGAAGAGCATCAGGCTCACCGTAAACAGTAGCTGATGATGAGAAAATAAAGTTTTTACAACCAAATGCTCTCATAACTGATAATAAAGTACGAGCACCGTTAACATTGTTATCATAGTACTCTAGAGGCTTTTTAACAGATTCGCCTACAGCTTTTAGACCAGCAAAGTTAATTACGCCATCAATTTTATAGCTTGTAAAAACCTGCTCTAACTGCTCACGGCTGCGGATGTCACCTGAAACAAATGGAATTGCTCTACCTACAATCTTGTTAATACGAGCTAAAACAGCTGGCTTTGAATTGTAGAAGTTATCAAAAATAACAGGCTCAAAACCTGCCTTTGCTAATTCGATTACTGTATGTGAACCAATGTAGCCTGCGCCACCAGTTACTAAAATTGTAGTCATATTAAAATTTCCTCTAATTCGCATTTATATGCATATGTAATCGGTTACAAAAAAATCATGTAAGCGTTTACATGAGATTATAGAACCATTTAAAATTTTGGCAATAAATTTTTTTGATTTAATTCACATTTTGAGCTTTTATTTTAAAAAATAGGATAAAATTAAAGTTACGATAACTAAGTATAAGAATATTCTCCGATCAAAATAAAAGATAACACATGACTCCAACTATTAGAGATGTAGCAAAAAAGGCAAATGTGTCTGTTGCTACGGTATCCAGAGTACTAAACGGTACTGCAAAGGTATCCGATACAGCTAAAGAAGCTGTATTAAAAGCACAAAGTTCGTTAGGCTTCCATTTGAATGCAAATGCAAGAACTCTAGCAAAACAAGATAGTGAAACTATTGGTGTTTTAGTATCAGATATTGCCGATCCATATTTTGGAGCAATGATTAAATCATGCGATATGGCAGCTAACGCCATCGGAAAGTCTCTTCTTATTACTCAAGGATTTTACGATCCAATACGTGAACAAAAGGCAATTGACTCTCTTTTATCTCATCAGTGTTCAGGTCTACTTGTACATGCTTTAGCTATTGACGATATTGTGCTATCAGACTATATGCGTCGCTACCCTTACATTGTTCTAATTAATAGAAGACTTAAGGGCTTTGAAGATAGATGTGTAATTATTGATAACAAAAATGGAATGTATGATTTAACTAATTACTTAATTAAGTTTGGTCATAAAAAGATAGCTTATGTAACCTCATCTTTTGACATTATTGATGCACAAGAGCGTTTTGAAGGTTTTAGAAAAGCATGTGATGATAATGATGTTAAAATTGACCCTAAACTAATTTTGTCAGTTCCCCCTTCACTTGAAGGCGGGAAACAGGCTGCAGAACAGCTTATAAAACTTGGAATTGATAAGTTTTCTGTTGTTGTTTGTTACTGTGATACTATCGCTGCTTCTTTGATGGCTATATTTGAGAATAATGGAATTAAGATACCTCAGGATATTTCTATCACAGGCTTTGATGACTTATTTATCGCAAGTTGCCTTAATCCGGCTCTAACAACAGTTACAAATCCAATCGGACTAATGGGAAAACAGGCGCTTGAACTTTCTTTAGCACGTTATAAAAAAGATTTTGATTTCGTAATTCCAGAATTTAAAACTGAACTTATTATTAGAAAATCTGTAAGGGAAATATAATTTAACTACATATTGATAAATATTGTTAGTTACATTTTTGATTTTTCGTATAATATTCAATAACAATTTTTTATAAATTAAAATAGCTAACATCAAATATTAAGTAACAAAGAAAATTAGAATTTAATTATGGCAAAAATATCACTGCACTCTAGCGAAACAGAAAGGCAAAAAGAAAAAGCAGAAAACAAGCGCTTTAACACCGTAAAAAATGGTTGGGGCAAAGGGTTTGTTGAAAAACCTATTTTTGTTAAAGCAATGCTTCATCCTCACTTTTGGGGAGCTTGGTTTGGTATTTTCTGTTTATGTTTCATTGTAAATGTTTTACCCTACCCTGTTTTAATGTACATAGGCAAAAAAATTGGCCGTTTAATGGGAACATTTATTCCTGCTAGAAAATATGTATTAAAAAGAAATCTTGATTTAGCATTCCCTGATTTATCTGAAAAAGATAAGAAGATCCTCACTAAAGATGTACAAAGAAACGCTGGCATGGCAATCTTTGAGACAGGAATGGCTTGGTTCTGGCCTGATTGGAGACTAAAACTTCACATTAAGGTTGATAAAGAGGATGTTGAAAAAGCTAAAGAGTACTGCTCTAATGGAAAGCCTATCTTATTGCTTTCAGCTCACTTTGTTACTCTTGAACTTATGGCTAGAATATATGGTACAGCTGTAACTCCTGGAATTGGCGTGTACAGACCTTCAGATCATCCTGTATGGGAATGGGCTCAGGTATACGGAAGAACACATAAAAATCTAGCTCTTGTTAATAAAAATGACCCTAGAAGCATGATTAAGGCATTACTAAAAGCAAAACCACTTTGGTACGCACCAGATCAAGATTATGGTAGACGTGTTTCTGTATTCGTTCCATTCTTTGCAGTTAAAGAAACAGCAACTGTAGCTGCTACTCATAATTTAGCTAAAGTTAAAAACACACAAGTTACACCTACATGGGTAATTAGAGAAGGTAGTAAATATCATCTATATTTAAGACCTGCTCTTGAGAATTTCCCAACAGAAGATCCAATTGCAGATGCTGCAACAACCAATAAAATCATTGAAAATATGGTTTATATGGACCCTGCTCAGTATCTATGGATGCATCGTCGTTTTAAGACTGCTCCAAATCCAGAAGAGAATAGATATCCAGGTCTTTCATAATTGAAAAACATTAAATCACTTTCCTTAATCGCAGCTTTGTCACTATGTGTACAAGGCTGTATGTCACCAGAACTAATAGATTCAGCTCACAAAGTAATTACAGCCCTTCCAACTGAAGTGGAAGGATGTACTTTTCTTGGAAATGTTGATAATCACACTGGTTACATGAACGTTGAAAATGCAAGATTCAACCTACAAATGCAAACATCTGAACTTGGAGGCACTCATTTAGTTGAGATTTATGCCTACCCGGTTAGAGTTACAAGACACTTTTATGGTGTAGCTGTTTCTGGAAGGGCTTATAAATGTCCTTTAGGAAAGGGACCTCTGCTTCCTAGTGAGTCAAATATTGGCAAAGGAATGGAAACAAATCCAGATCTTTTTTACAGAGGAAAACCTGTGACAGTAGGTGCACCTGTAAAAGAAACAGGTGCAGCAAGTCATATGTAATTATTAGTTGTTGAAGATACTATTCCAAATTTCTTCAACTCTAAAAGTTGATTTCAGTCTATGCTCAATTGCTAATAGACGAGGTAGATCAGCTAATGACAATTCATGGTAAATAGAGCGGATATCAAGATAAGCGTTAATTAGATCTTTTGTGATATCCTCTTTTACAATGCCAAGTCTTGAACACTCCTCAAGAATTCTTACATTATCAGTCCACAATTTTAAATCTTTATAATCTGGAGCATAGCGTAACAATAGATATTGAGAGATGAATTCAACATCAATCATTCCACCAACGCCTTGCTTAATGTCATAAAGTTTATCAGAGCTTCTGTCTAAGTGGTCACGCATCTTTTGACGCATTTTTACTACTTCAACTTTTAGATTATCTTCCTCTTTAGGTGTTCTAATAATTGACTCTCGAATTGAATTAAATTTATCGATAATATCCTTTGATCCTGCAACAGGACGCGCTCTTACAAGGGCCTGATGCTCCCATGTCCAAGCTCTACTGTGTTGATACTTTTCAAATGATTCAATATCTGAGATTAAAACACCTGTATCACCATCAGGACGCAAACGCATATCTAAATCATATAACACACCACCCACTGTCTTTGTCGTTGAAAGGTGCATAATTCGTTGAACTAGTCTTTGATAGAACATACTCTCATGAACGCTATTCTCGCCATTAGTCATGCTATCGCCAACTTGTCTGATAAATACCATGTCTAAATCAGATTTGTAGCCAAGTTCAATGCCACCTAATTTGCCATATCCAATTACAGCAAGACCAGGATCGGATGCGGTTATATTAGCAGGAATTCCATATTTTTCCTCGTTAAGGCGCCATGCAATAATAATAAGCTGACGAATAATAGCTTCTGCTAGCCAAGTTAAAGCATCAGATATTTGCATTAGATGAAGTTTTCCTGCCTTATCAGACAGAGCAATTCTAAAAATCATTATTTTTTTGAAAAGACGAAGCTCTTCCATAATGGTTTCTAAATCATCTTGATCTACACGTAATAAACGCTCTTGTAACATAGCAAAAAATTCATCTGCTTTAGGAGGTCTATCAAAGTACTGAGGAATAAACAATTCGTCAAGTAATATAGGATGAGATGTAATAAGCTCTGAGGCAAAATGATTGTCTTTTAACAAAGCAATAAAACGCTCTAGAACTTCATTTTGGTCTCGTAATAGTTGCAAGTAAGGAGTTCTCAATGCTACCTGTTCTATAAGACCAGATACTCGTTTAAAAAGCATTGCAGCCTGTTCTTCTTTTGCTATTAAGAAAATTACTTTAGGCATTAGCTCTAACAGAGTCTCGCGGCCTACAGGTCCTACAGGCATTCTTGCAAGAGCTTGCTTTAGGAAAATAATATTTTGCGCTAATGGCTTTGATTGTTCTTTATAAACTAAATGTTTATCAAGTTCACTTGTCAATTCATCTTCATCATTTTGAGCTTCCCAAAGGTCAAAGTTTTTAAAGTTCTCTGTATCTTCTTCTTCGTCAGCTACTACTTTTTTAAACTCAGCATGAACAAATGACATAACTTGTGATAAATCTTTTAGTAAATCATCTATATTCTGATAATTCATAACTAAAAGCATTCTTGCAATATCTTTTGGAGTATCAGGAATATTTTGAGTCTGTTTATCAGAGAATTCTTGGATGCAGTTTTCAAGACGTCTTAGATAAACATATGATTTATCCAAGTTTTCACATATATTCTTAGGAATTAAATCAAGAGAAATTAAATGTTTTAAAGTCTTACGCAATGAACGTTCTCGAAGCTCTATAAATCTACCGCCACGCATTAACTCAAAAACCTGCGCGATAAATTCAACCTCTCGAATACCACCTTCGCCTAACTTAAAGTTATTACGTAAAGAACGACGACGTACCTCAGATTCAATCATGTGTTTTAGCTTTCTAATAGAAACAATTGCACCATAATCGAGGTAACGTCTGTAAACAAAAGGACGTAATAGGTCTATTAACTCTTTACCATATGCCCCAAAGTTTTCTTCAGTGCCTAATAGTTTTGCTTTAACTAAAGCATATCGCTCCCAAGTTCTACCTTGGGTTTCATAATATACTTGTAACGCATCAAAAGAATTAACAATGGTACCAGCATCACCAAAAGGACGAAGACGTAAATCAATTCTGTAGCAGAAGGTATCAATAGTCTTATCAGAAAGCATATTTGCTGTTCTTTGGACAATACGGGCGAAGAACTCTCTATGGGTTAAAGAACGAGATGTTCCTTGAGTCTCACCTTCTTTTGGATAGGCAAAAATTAAATCTATATCAGAGGAGAAGTTTAATTCATCGCCACCTAATTTACCCATACCTAATACAAGTAAAGGTAAAGGAGTTCCATCGTCATCTAAAGCATCACCAAAGGCTGATTTAATTTGGTCACGAACAACTTCAATGGTACGAAGAACGATATTCTCTGCTAAAGTTGATAATCCATGAAAAATTTCATTGATAGGAGCTACACCTGTTAAATCTCTCCAAGCTAATGCCATACAGCGAGTTCGTCTTAATAAACGAAGACGTTTTTTTAGCTCGAAATCTTGAAGTTTTTCCTTTAAGTAATCTTGAACAACATCCTTTGGATTAGAAGCAAATTCAGTACAATCTAATGCGCCAGCTTGTACAAGCTCAACACATTCTTTTGGATAGCTAAAGATGGTATTTGCAATAAAATCAGACACTGCAAGAACAAATTTGAATTCAGATCTTTTGTCAAAAACTAAAAACTGCTCTTCTGTAAGTTTGCCTTTTAATCTTTCATATTGATTATTAGCTTCTGTCTTTAAAATTTCTGGTAAAGCATCAAAGCTAATGTCTTTTGGCAAAATGTCAAAATTCATAATCTGTCCTTATTTTGCAAGTAAAGATAATAATAAACGTAGCTTTAATGGAATTAAAAACATCTTATTAGTTTTTTCGCTTGCTCTTACCTTATCAAAACATGCCTCTATGCCCTTTTCATTACCTTTAAGTCTACATAAAAGCATACGTTTTTGGGTATGAGAACATACCTTATAAAAGGCTTTTACTAATCGCAATATAATCATTAAGTCATCTTTATACTCAACAGGTTCTTTTTGCCCTTTTATAAAAGCTAAAAAGTTTCTATGACTTAACTGTTTCAAAGCTAAAATCATGTTCTCAAGAAGTACACAAATCTGACCGAATAAGGTTACTTCATGGGTAATCAAATAATGGCCATATAGATTTTCAAAAGAAGCTACTAGAGATGTTACATAATCAACTAAACTTGCATTATTATCTCTTGCAACGATATCTAAACTAGGTTTTGATGTATGTTGCAACAATGAAGCTCGGTGCATCTTTGAAAAAGGCTCTAACAACAATGGAAGATTGTTAGATGCGAGGTAATTACATAAAATTGAGAAAAGATTTAATAAATCGTCACTTTTTACTTTTGATTCTTTTAACTCGATTTCTAATTCATTTAATGGGTACAGATACTCTTCATCAACTTGGATATAGCCATGGTCATAGGCTACTTCAAAAACACTATCTAAAAGTTCAAGATTAAACAAATAACGAGTAAAGTTAATTCTGCAAACACTCTTTAAGTTTGCTTGTACAGAATCAATATCATAGTTTTCAGGGAAAGCTTCTTTAGGGAACTTTAATAAATTAGGTACTAAAGCACTATCTTCAATAGGTAGATTGTATTCACTTCTTTTATGAAGTCCGCCAATATTTTCGCCTTTAACTTTTAATGTTTGTTCGGAGAAATTATCGCCTCGACGAATACGAAGACCTGCTTTTAGGGCAAATAAATCTCTTTTATCAGTATCAAAATAAGTATTATCAAGATGTAACTCTGTCTCATTACTTACAGAACCGATGTTAGAAAAGATGCTGTATAAATTTTTTGCATCACCATCAAAGCCAAATTTAAGCTCAATCTCTTTGTTTTGCATAGCTTTTACTCCCTTTTATGCTCTCATAATAAGAGATTTTTGTTCTGTTGTATCAAGTTATCTTCACAAAAAAAATTATTTAAATAAAAAATTGCAAAATATGAGCAAAATCTTGTAATTATATGTACTTATGTTTTTGCTGTGTTAAAATTTTGGTATCAAATTATTACTAAGGATATAAAAGTGTATTCATTAAAAAGTATTTTAGCGATTGGTGTATTTAGTTGCTCATTAGCATTTACTGCTACAGCTGTTGCAGAGGATGCTCAAGAAGTTGCTTCCTCACAAAATGCTGAACCAATCAAAGTTAGCAAAGCTCAAAGTATTTATGACGTTCAAGTTGGCGATGATATTTACGTTTCAGAAGCTGCAAACGTATGGTTAAGATCTTGCCCAGCTACAAACTGCAAAATCCAAGATAGAACCCACGTAGGTGAAACATTCAAGTTTGTTAAGATGTCAGAAGATAAGAAATTTATTCTTGTAGATGATGGCAACAGAAGTTTATGGATGCAAACAAGAGATCTTCAGATTGAACCTTGTGGTAAAGCAAAGGTTGAAATTCTTGAAGGTGAAATTGCAAACCTAAAGAATTCTTTAGCAAACTTTGATTCAGAAGCTGCTGTTGAGCTAAAAAAAGCTAATGCTAAAATTGAAAAGTTAGAAAAAGAAAACGCAGCTTTAAAGAATTCTCTAACAAATCAAACTGAAAAAATTGAAGATTTAGATGCAACTCGTCGTGACTATGCAGACAAGCTTGAAACTAAAGATTTAGATATGCAAATGCGCTGGTGGATTCAAGGTGCAGTAATTGCATTCTGTGGTGCTTTAATTGGTATTATCTGTGTTTATATCCCACGTCCTAACCGTCGTAAAAAACAAATGAGATACTAATAGAATACTATTTGGATTTAGAAAGGGCCTAGTTTATAACTAAGCCCTTTTAATTTCTTGAAACTATATTTTGTCTTTAGCCTTTATAATCATGATTGAAAGATGATTTATGCTTTTCAAAGTCAGCTTCCATTCTTTTTACATTATCATGATAGCCTTTTTTTACACTCTTAATTCCTTTTTCATAGTTGTTGCTCTGAGTGTTAACAAACTTCTTTGTATTTTTTACGCCGTTGTGACTCTTATTTACCATCTTATGTTTTAGATTGTCATAATGCTGTTGAGCAGTTGGATGTTCTTTGTAATGACGATCTTCTGTATGTGCACAAGCTGATGTAGCAATAGCTGTAGCAAGTACAATCGAAATAAGAGATAGTTTTTTTAACATGATTTTTCCTTAATAGAAAATTTAATTTTGCACATCATACAAAAGTAAAATTATGGAAAAATTAGCTAAATATATAAATGGAAGGAGAATAAAAAATGATGATAGAAAAATTATTTTGTTTTAATAAATCTAACTAATGCAATGTTTTCAGAAAGCTCTTTTTTCTGACCTTGTACTTTTTCAAGTTTTGATTTATTAGTTAAGCTCAAATCTTTTGCACCTAATTTTTTTGTAATATTAAAGTGAAGATATTCGCGCTCAACTAATGCTTCTTTATTTTTTTGCTCATCATTAAAAATACTTTGTATAGAAACAAAAGTATCTGTTAATTTTTGCTCTACTCTTTTTTCAACTTTGTAAAAAGCTTTTTCCATGAAAATTGAGGCAGCACATAAACCAATAGAAGAGAAAACTGTAGAGAATAGAATAATCTTAAAAGCTGTTCTTGCCATCGATGAATAGCGTTTTAACAGTTTCTTTTGCTCTTTATTTCTAAGTCTATTTCTCAAGATAAGGACCTTCATTAACAGAGTTATCAAAGATAGCGTAATTTAGATCTTCATCGTCACTATTAGCAACAAAGCTCTCATAGTTCTTTTTAATTTCTTTTTTACTATCCATATCATCTGGAATAGTAAAGTTCTCTACTTTATCTTTAAACTTTTCAATGACCTTTTTATAATCATCCTGTTTTACTAAATCTTCGAACTTATCTTGTTTATTTAGAGCTTTACCAATATAGATATACTCACCATCATAGACATGTTCAAGATAAGATAGTTTAACCTTATAAAGCTTATTGCCTAAGATAATAGAAGCATCTTTATCTGACAGCTTCATAAGTACAGCATAAAATGGAGTTAAATCATCAGAGCGAAGCGTTAGAACCACTGGACGATTTACAAGTTTAATGAACTCTAAATCTTGTTGTTCAGTACGACAGCTTAGTTTTAATGACTCTAAATCGGAGCAATTAGACTTTGTTCCGTCCTGTCTTTGATATCCCCATACTTTAATTAAAGTATCAACAGCATCAGATTGAAAAACACTCTCTTTAATTGAAGAATTAAAGATTACAAGCTCTTTGTTTTTATTGTCTCTTCCTGGCAACATTGAAGACAATGCGCGCTCATATTGAGATTGAACAACGCTATCTTCTTTAACTAAAGACTGTAAAGACTGGGAATCTAGCTTATGAGGTAAATAGAAATAAACAGCAGCAAAGATTGCAACAGATATGGCACAACCTAAAACAAGTAAAGGAATTTTACAAAAGATAGCAATTGCAGTTTCTTTTAAAAATGTTTTTAATCCAACTACAAACAAACTTCTATCATGACGCACGACTTCGATAGCCTTCTTAATCATGCGTCCTGATACAAATTTCTTTTGTGCGTCAAAAGCAATACAAAGCGCTCTATCTGCTACAGAGTTGATAATACGAGGCAAGCCATTAGTGTCTTTATACAAAGCGTTAATAGCACGTGTTGTAAAAACAGGATCATGACATCCTGCCATTTGCATTCTGAAGTTTACATATGAATGAACTTCATCTCGCTTTAGAGCTTTGATAGTAGCAAAAGCTTTTACACGCCCCCAAAACATCTTATGCATTGGCTTTTGGATGTTATCAATTAAATCTTCCTGACCTACAAGTAGGAAGTTAATCATTTTTCCTAGATCGCCTTCGATGTTGCTAATAAGTCTAATTTGCTCAATAACTTCATCTGCAAGACCTTGTGCTTCATCTAGAATAACAGTTGTAACTAAACCACTTTCAACTGAACGTTCTAGAAGTTTACGTAACTTTAAAGTAAGCTCAGCAATAGATTCATAAGATGTTGCAACTACACCACTTGCACGCAAAATGGTAGCTAAAAGCATATGCTCATCAAGTCTAGGATCGTCAATTGCAATAATTCTCATTCTCTTAGGAAGAGAACGAATAAGCATACGAACCAAAGTTGTTTTTCCAGAACCTGATGGTCCAGATAAAACGCAAATGGAGCCATTGCGAGATAGATTGTTTGTTAGGAGCTCTAGAGCTTGATGTTGGCAGTTACCAACAAAGTAAAAACGGTTATCTGGTAAGCCGTCAAATGGTAACTCATCGAGTCCGAAAAACTTTTCGTACATATTATCTTTATGATCTATTGTTTATGTGTGTCTGTACATTATAACAAGAGTCATATTTTTTCGTGAAATAAATCAATTATTTTGCTAAATTTTTAATATAAATTTCTTCTATATTTCTTATTCATTTATTAGTATCACTAAAACCTAAGATTTTATTTTTCATAAAAAAAGCATAAATCATTTTGCAGATTTATGCTTAATTGCGTTTACTACAGATAGTTTAATTGCCTGACACAATCACTACAGTATCATCATCCTTGGTACGACTAAATGCATATGGATAATTACTAATTTGCTTATGTGTACCTTCTGCTATTGCTTTGTGCTCTTTTCTAAAATTGAGCAACTTCATCCAATAAGTATAAAGAGCTTGGTATTCTTTTTTAGACAAGTCAGACCAATTCATATCAGAACGAGGTCTTTGATCTGGTATAGGAGCGTTCAGATTATCACGAGCGGATTCATCACCATAGTAAATCTGGATTTGACCTGGAAGCATGGCAAAACTATTAGCAATCTGTTTTTGTAACTCAATATCAGAGTTTTCTCCATAAATTAGTTTTGTGTCATGAGTAGAAACGTAACTGACAAGATTAAAATTTGAATCTTTACTAATTTTTTCTGAGTAATCCTTATATATTGGTTCGGCAAGACTCATATTTCTTGCAAATTCAATTGCCTTATTCTGATAAGAAAAGTTAATGAGAATTAAATCCGTTCTCATAATAAGCATCTTTTTTTACACCATGACCACCAACTTCACCAATTAAATAAAATGAAGAATCATCTAATTTCTTATTTGGATTTTTTTGTTTCCATTTATCAAAAGAGAGCTTTGATTCTTCAGATAATTTTTTTAACGCGCTCAACTCAACGTGCCGTGCTGTATCAACTCTAAATCCATCAATACCAAAATTCTCAATCCAATATGTCTGCCAACTAATTAGATAATCTAGAACAGTTGCATTTGGAAGATTTACTGCACGTGTATCTTTTTTGTTGAGTAAATATTTAGGCAAGGTTACATATTCTTTTGATTCTGTTTTAAAGTCAGGTAACCAGAATAAACAACTTTTGGTATCACTTCCTTTTTCACTATGGTCAAATCCTGGTACATTATCTAATCTTATCCATTGAGGTGTCCACAAATTTTCCCAGCCTTTTGTTGTAACTCGCATATCAGGTCTAAATAAATTGTAGTTTCCATTGTTTGGCTCCCAATCATTCCATTTTCTGGGCAAATTAGGAATATTAGCCATTTGTGGATATCCAAAATCCTGCATATCAGCAAGATTTAAATAGCCAGCATGATTTATTACCATATCAACTATTATGCGAATTCCTCTTTGATGAGCCGCTTCGATAAGATTTTTAAAATCTTGCTCTGAGCCTAGATTTGGATCGATTTTTGTAAAATCAGTAGCCCAATAGCCATGATATCCATAAACAGGAAAATCACTATTTGCCATTTGACCGTCAAAACCATGTATTTGTTCAACTATAGGAGATACCCATATAGCATTAATCCCAAGTTTTTGAAGATAATCTAATTTCTCAGTGATCCCCTTAAAATCACCTCCATGCCAGGTTGCAAAGTTCTTTTCTTTTGGATAGTCATTACGTCGGCCAAACGAATGATCGTTTGTAAGATCTCCATTATTAAATCTATCTGTTAACATGAAATAAATAATTGCATTATCCCAACTAAATTGATTAGAACTTTTAGAGTTATTTTTTTCTAAAAGTAAAATGCCTTTACTGTTGAGAGCAGGTATCAACGATATTTTTCCATTTGTAACAGTTGCTACATTTTGAGAATAGCTATCTTTTACCTCAGTTCCATCAGACCATACTGAACTTACATCTACAGTTAAACTTTGTCCTTGTGTCTATCTATTTTTGTTTGGAGAGCCATCTTTTTTATTCTTAAAAGAAATCTCTAATACTTTGTTATATTCACTAAAAGACAGTCTATAAATACCTTTTGTTTCTGCTTTAAAAAGTATTTTGTTAGTGGAGCATCTGTCTAAATATACAGGATTGTCACAGGATAAAATGTCATGCTCTTTCCCTCCAAAAGTACGTTCACAATTTTTATCACTATCCCCTATCAATAAGGAATAGTCGCCTTTTTCAAGCTCAGTTGAGAAAATTCCATCTTTTTCACTAAAAGAGATAATCTTACTATCGTTTACGTAAAGATTAAGGTCACTAGCATTTGCAAGAGTTGTTATAGAAAATACTAGGGCTATTGAACACACAGTAAGATTTAACATTGCAATCCAATCTTTTTGAAAAGAATATTTCATAAAAACTCCATAATGTTTTTTAATAAATTGAATATTAAAAAAGCATAAATTCATGTAAAAATTTATGCTTTAACTTATCTATGACTTAAACTATTCAATCTTTGAATTGCCTGACACAATCACTACAGTGTCATCATCCTTGGTACGACTAAATGCATATGGATATTTGCTAATTTGCTTATGAGTTCCTTCTGCAATAGATTTATGCTCTTTTCTAAAGTTTAATAACTTCATCCAATGCATATTTAGTGCTTTATATTCTTTTTTTGATAAATCAGCCCAATTCATATCAGAGCGAGTAACCTGATCTTGAAGAATAGTCTTTACATTAGGACGAGCAGATTCATCACCATAATAGATTTGAATTTGACCTGGCAACATAGTAAAGCTATTGGCAATACGCTTTTGCAATTCGATATCAGACCAATCCTCATAAATAAGTCTGGTGTCATGGGAGGAGATAAAGGTAAGCATATTAAACAATTTATCTGAGTTAATTTTTTTTGCATATTCACTATAAATAGGCTCAGCTAAACTCATATTTTGTGCTGTTTGATAGGCTTTGTCCTGAAAAGCAAAGTTAATTAAGGCATCAAATCCGTTATCAAAGTAATAGTCTTTTTTAACATCATGTCCCCAAACTTCTCCCACCATGTAAAAAGGCAAATCATCAAGCTTTTTATTTGGATTTTTTTGCTTCCATTTATTAAAGGAAATATCAGCTGCTGCTTTTAGTTTTTTTCCAAACAATAGGTTCAACATGTTTTGCTGTATCACATCTAAATCCATCTATACCAAAGTGTTCAATCCAATATGTTTGCCAAGTTATTAGATAATCAAGTACAGTAGCATTAGGAAGATTTACAGCTTTAGTGTCTTTTTTCTCTTGTAAGAACTTAGGAAGAGTTACAAATTCTTCTGATTCTGTCTTTAAATCTGGTAACCAATATAAACAGCTTCTAGTATCACTACCATTTTCGCTTGAATCATAGCCAGGAATATAATCCTCTCGAACCCATTGTGGTGACCACCACTTATCCCAACCTTTATCAGTTATACGAGGATTTGGCTGGAATATATTGTAATTACCATCCTTTGGTTCCCAATCATTCCATATTTTAGGTAAATCAGGAATATTTGCCATTTGAGGATATCCGAAATCTTGCATATCACCTAAATTTAAATATCCAACATGATTCATAACAATATCAACAACAACTCTAATACCTCTATCATGAGCTGCGTCCACCAACTTTTTAAAGTCCTCTTCATTACCTAAATTTGGATCAATCTTGGTAAAATCTGATGCCCAATAACCATGAGGGGCATAAATTGGATATTCTCCGTTAGGACCTTGACCTTGAAATCCATGAATTTGCTCGACAATTGGTGTTATCCAAATAGCATTATCTCCTAGTTTTTGGATGTAATCTAATTTCTCAATTAAACCTTTAAAATCACCGCCATGCCAGGTTCCAATGTTTTTATCTTCAGGATAATCATTACGTCGACCAAAAGAATGATCATTTGATTTATCACCATTGTTAAATCTATCTGTTAACAGAAAATAAACAATAGCGTTATTCCAAGAAAATTTATCTTTTGCTATGGTCTTATCTTTTTCTAAAAGTAACATTCCATTGCTGTTAGCATCAGGAATTAAGGTAACTTTACCGTCTTTTACAGTGGCAGATTGTAATGAATAACCATCTTTTACTTTTGTACCATCAGACCAAACAGAGCTTACATCAACTGTTAAAGGAGTACCTTTTTCCCACAGTTCACTTTTCACTTTGTATGCTTGTTTTTTAACATTAAATTCTTTTGACTTGTCATTAAAGGAGAAAAGATAATTTCCTTTTACTCGTACCTTTAAGGAAACCCCCGTAGTCGAACACTTATCTAAAGTAATCTTTTTTTCAAAAAGTAATTTTTCATTGTCTTTACTTCCATATGAATTAAGACAAGATTTAGATTTATCTGAAATAAAAAAAGAGTACTCTCCGGTATCTGTCAATATACTTCAAAATTTTTTTAGTGGAGGAGCAAATAAGCTC
>CAZEXR010000022.1:0-18142 GCA_964516675.1 uncultured Enterobacterales bacterium
CATCTGCCTTACAAGCAGAGGGTCATAGGTTCGAGTCCTATAACATCCACCATCTCAAGAGCAACGTTAGGTTGCTTTTTTTATTTCTGCTTATTAAATTTGTTGCACTATTTTGGTGTTGTTTCTATTTTTAGTTTAATAATATTTTATTTCAAAGCTTTAATTTTCTAAAATTATATTTACTTATAAATCAATAATATAAAAATACAGAAAGTTGTATTTTTGCAAAAAAAGTCTTTTTTACAATTTTAGTCGCTTATTTTAATAAACGAACAAGCTTTACTGTAATTGACTATTTAATTTATTGCGCAATAATGAAAACAAGTTTATTACCAATAAGCTTTTTAGCACCTTTATTTACTCCCCAAAGGTGTAACTCATACTAGTGGCTTACAAAACTACTAAGCACAACATCTGAACTAAATGATAGTTTAGAGAATTTTCTAATATACATATATTATGCTTTAACAGGCGCGGTGATTGAAATGACAGGCAGTGTACTTTTTTGTATATGCTTAGCTTACTTTGTAGTAGCTTATTTTTTATATGGCAGTTTCTTAAAGAAATTGTTTTCAATTGATCCCAAAAGACCAACTCCAGCAAATACTCAGTTAGATGGAATTGACTATGTTCCAACTCCAGCTCCGGTGTTATTTGGCCATCATTTTGCTTCTATTGCAGGTCCAGGCCCTATTGTAGGCCCTATTATGGCAGCTTATTTCGGTTGGCTTCCTGCTTTAATTTGGATCTTAGTTGGTTGTGTTTTTATTGGTGCATTCCATGATTTTGCTGCATTAGTTATTTCTGTTAGAAACAAAGGCAGATCAATTTCTTTTGTTATGGAGAAAATGATGGGATTTACTGGTAGACAGTTATTCTTATCCTTCTGTATTCTTTGCCTTGTTTTAGTTGTAGCAATTTTCACATTACTTATTGCAGGTCTTTTTGCAAAATTCCCAGAAGTAGCTACAGCATCAATTATGTTTATTTTGTTAGCTCCATGCTTTTCTTTTGCAACTTATAAATGTGGCATGAGCCTAAAAACAGCATCTATCATTTTTATTCCTTTAGTTTTTGCTTCTGTTTATATCGGTGAAGTGTTTCCTTTCAATATTCAAACTGCATTTGATATCGAAGAACAGAACGTAAGAAATGTTTGGATTTATGTTTTAGCTGTTTATATTTTTGCAGCTTCCGTAATGCCAGTTCAATGGTTACTACAACCACGAGATTATATGAATTCCTGGTTATTGTACGTTATGTTAGCTTTGGGTTTAGCTTCAATTCTTGCTTATCAACCAGAGATTAAAATGGAAGCTTTTGAAGGTTGGTCTGCTATCACATCAGATGGTAAACAAACCGCATTAGTTCCTGCTTTATTCATCTTTATTGCTTGTGGTGCTTGTTCTGGTTTCCATGCATTAGTAGCATCTGGTACAACCTCAAAACAGTTGAAGAATGAAAGTCATGCACTTCCAATTGGTTATGGTGCGATGCTAATTGAAGGTGTTTTAGGTATCATGGCTTTAGTTGCTGTTATGTCTATGGATAAAGGTGTATTTGTCGACATCGGTAAAAATCCTGCAGCTGCTTTTGCAACTGGAATCTCAGGTTTTTGTGATGCTTTAGGCATCAATGTTGGCCTGGCTAAGATTTTCATCTCCCTAGCAATTTCTGCTTTTATGATGACTTCTTTGGACACAGCAACAAGACTTGGTAGATTTATTTGCCAAGAATTCTGTATGCCAAGATCTCAGTCAGAAGAAGAAAATGTAGATAATGTTTCTACTAAAGAAATGGGCACAGTAAGAAAGTTTTTAATTAACAAGTATGTATCATCAGTACTTTTAATTACAGTCTCAATTGCTATGGCTTTAAGTGGTGAGGCAAACTCACTATGGCCAATTTTCGGTGCTTCAAATCAGTTAATGTCAGCTTTAACATTACTTGTAATTTCATTATGGTTACTTTCAAAGCAAGTAAACTGGCTAGTAGCATTTATCCCTATGGTATTCATGATGATCATGAGCTTATGGGGAGTTATTCAGGTTATTGAACAGCAGTGGCATTCAAATGGAGTTCTCGTTGTTCTTGGTTTTGTACTTATTGTTATGGCTGTAATAATGGTGGGCTTAGGTTTATCAATCATTGCTCACAATGTAAAAAAACACTTATGCCCTAAGAATGCATAAGAAAAACTAAGTTCAATCCAACTAAAGAGCATCTCAATGAAGGTGCTCTTTTTTTTGCTTAATTCAATAGATGTTTTATAGTCGTTTTAGATAGTTTAAAAAGCTCATATTTGATAGAATTGACATATTGAGTGGAGATGTTATGTCATTTTTTAATAACAGTGCTAGAAACAGCGTTAATGATGCTTCTTTGAATGAAAGAGTTAGTCAAATAGAAAAAAATTTTCTAGGAGTATACGCTGAAGATAATAAAGAAATCTCAAAATATGAGCTTGATTTAAAGTTAGAGAACTTAACTCATCTAGAAAACATTAGCAATTACTCAAATGAAGAAATTGAAGATGGTCTTTATTATTTATATTTAGCAAGTCAATTGTATAAAGAAACAAATAGCTTTACCTCTACAATTGATCTAACTCTTGATGCTTTATCTATAAAAGCTTTAAAAAAATGGATAAAAGAGGATAGCATTTATAGTTTTGTTACCTCAGGTAATACTTCTGAAGTTCTTCCTCATATCATCAATGGTTATACTGAAGTAATTGAGAATAGAAAAGAGCATTTCATCTCAGAAGGGCTTCCTTTCTTTATTCCTCCATCAATTTCATATTTATTTTGTAAATATTTAATAGCTAACGAAGAGCAATTTAAAACAGTTACAGATTGCGTAGAAATGCTTCTAAGCCCAATCGTTTTATATAAAGCGGCGATAGATATTCAAAATAATGATGTAGATTTGAATGAAAATATCCTTCATATGGAGTCTTTTAGAACATTAAGTGATGATTTGTTCTCCATAAGATTCCACAATCAATCTTATAAAAAAAGTGATAGTTCTCCTATTAGAGGAATGCCAGGTAGTGTGGCGTATAGAATAGCCATGGCTTATTTGTATGGCTCTGATTTACCAATGGATAAGCAAAAAGCTAAAGAGTGGATGTCATATGGTATGACAGTTGGAAATCCATATTGTTCTTTAGCTTATATTCTTTATTTTTTAAATGTAAATCTTGATAGTTCTATTGACCTAGAAAAGAATATTTCTAATATTTACACCATTCTTTTAAACAATTTAGGTTTGGTTAGATTTGTTAAAGAAAAAACTAATAATGGTTTAGTATCTTTCCCTTTGAATTTTGATGGAAAAGACAATTTTGAGGAAACTTGTCTTTTTAATCTTTTAGCTTTTCTAACGTCCCTTCGTTATGAATGCGATTTAGAAAATATCAGCTTTAATTTACCTTCAGAATTTGAAGATGAATTTATGATTTTTTTAAGCGATGCATTAGCTGAATATCCAAACAGTGCCCGCTTAAAGTCTGCTGTAGCACTTTATATAGATATGATTGAAGGTTTTGATTATAGAACAGAGGAAATTAAATCTGTATGTAAGGCTGCAAAAGTAAAGCTTACTGAAAAAAAAGAAACTCCAGCTGTTATCCAAGAATTCTTCTCACAGGGATTAAAAGAAGAAGATATCTATACCATTAAAGCTTATACAATTACATTTAACAATTATTTTGGCCCAATTGAGGGAATGCCTAAAAAGTACCAGGAAATTATGTCTAATTATGGCTATGGTGCTTATACATTTGTAATTGGTAACCTCGCTTTAAGTGCTCATTCTGACTCTTTATCTCTTAAGATTTGGGAGAAAGCAGCTTCTCAAGGCAGTGGTTTTGCTATGCTAAACTTATCTTTTGGTGCTTACCTAAGAGATAAATTTGACGATGCCGTTTTTTATGCTAAAAGTGCAATTAACTATGGGATTGTCTTTGGTTATTACATTTTATACAAGGTATATTTAAAATCTGATACAAAGCTAGCTTATACATATCTTCGATATGCAGCAGAGTATCTTTTCCCTGATGCAATTAGAGAATATAGAGCATCAAAAGATATAGCCGAGTATAAGCCATTACCATTTATGGAAGAACTTGAAAAATTAGAGGACATGGCAAAGTATAACCCAGAGGCTAGTGCCTTGATGAGTTATATCTATTTATCCGGTATTCTTCTTCCTTGCAATAAAGAAAAGTCATTACAATTCCATAAAAATACTGTGATAAATGGATATAGTTCTTTTTTTGGGTATTACCTTGCTCATCATAGAGCCGCTTTTGGTGGTGATGAACATCAAGATAATCTATTTACTTCGTATAAGAAAAGTCTTGAGTTAACAAGAAGCTTTTTCTATCAAGAAAAGCAAGAAGATTTTAATGGAGCAATTGCTACTGCTCAATTTAATGAAGTAATCTCTGCTCTTTCAAAGGGTAAAACAGACTTTGAAAAGGAGATCTATTTTAATGCTTATAATGGTGACTTTTTAGAGAAACTTCCTAAGATTAAGTCTCAAAAGAAAATTAGTCCAAAAGATAAGCCAATTTACAATACTATCTTGGATTTAAAAAACACTTTAATTGCAGGTCGGTACGCAAGTTTATATATTGAAGATCATTATATTTCTCAATCAGATAAGTGTAATAATTTAATATCTAATTTAAGTAATATTGATAATTATCAAAGTGCAAATCTTGATATTGTAAAGTCATTTATGTTCCTTCGTTCTATGTCTTGTCCTCCAAATTACGAGTCATTTAAGCAAGAGATTTTAAAGGGGCTTTTATTTGGTTCTAACACTGCAGCTATATTTTCTGCACTTGATTTTTCGTATATATGCAAAGATCAGAGTTTTAAAACTGTGAATAAAAAAGCTCAAAGGAAAACAAACAAAAAAACAATAAAAGATGATTCTTTTACATCAGATTTCTTTATATCAACAGTTACACAATAGGATTTAAAGTGCAGTATTTACTTAAAATTTCAATTGATAACACTGAAGCTTGGCGATTAATTTCCGTAGATGGAAAGGCTGATTTAGCCCATACAGCCCAACTTATTGCACTATCTTTTGATTACAAAGATAATAATCAGTTTTTTATTATTAAAGATAAAACTTTTTCAGCAGGTTTTGCTGGTAATCCTAAATCACCAGAGGATTTAACTGTGTTTGATGATTTATCGTTAAAAGAAAACGATGAATTTATCTATAAACATGATAGTCACCCTGTATTAAGTCATACCGTAAAAGTGATGAAAGTAGATGAGCATTTATTTTGCTTAATGCCGTCTTGTTTAATTGGTTCAGGTTTAATTCCTGATGAAGAAGATTTAAATGAACAAATAATTAATGATTGTTTTGATTCTAATGAACTTATTAGTCTTGATTTGCGTGAAGTAACTAATAGATTGAGAGCATTTGGATCACTTAGAAATAATGTAAATGAGGCATTAGTACAAGCTGGTGCTGTACCTCTTAATTTTAAGGTAGAAAAATAATATGCCACTACACATGATTGATAATGTCAAAGTCCCAGAGACTTTTGATTTACCTAAAAGACTAACCTTACAAGAGCAGCAAGATGATGCAAAGCTTTTTGATAAAGCATTGGCCTTGATTAAAGAAAAAAATGCACTGCTGATTGCTCATTACTATACGTCTCCAATTATGCAAAAGCTGTGTGAAGCTGCAGGCGGATTTATTGGTGATTCTCTAGAAATGGCAAGAAAAGGTCGAGAGAGTGATAAGTCTTTAATTGTTGTGTCTGGTGTTCGATTCATGGGCGAGACTGCAAAGATTTTATCTCCTGAAAAGACTGTAATAATGCCAAATTTAAAAGCTGAGTGCTCATTAGATTTATGTTGCAGTGTAGAAGATCTTGATAGAGTAAAAAAAGAACACCCTGATGCTACAGTGGTTGCTTATGCTAATACATCTGCAGCTGTTAAAGCAAAGTCAGATTGGATTGTTACATCTTCTTTAGCTGTTGAACTAGGCAAGTATTTAACCTCAAAAGGTCAACCTATTTTATGGGTTCCAGATAGACATTTAGGTTCATATATAGCAAATCAATCAGACTGTGATGTTTATTGCTGGCCTGGTCGTTGTATTGTTCATGATGCCTTTGAAGCAAATGCTTTAGACTTTGTAATGCAAGAACATCCAAACGCACAAATTCTTGTTCATCCTGAAGCTCCTGCATCTGTTGTAAAAAAAGCTCATTATGTTGGTTCTACATCTCAGATATTAAATTATGCCAAGCAGTCAGAATGTAAAGAATTTGTAATTGCTACAGAGCGTAATATTTTCTATAAACTGTCTCAAGCATGTCCTGAGAAAACCTTTATTGAAGCCCCTGTTGCAAGTACAAAAGGTCACTGCATTAGCTGTGCAAATTGCCCGTGGATGGAGTTAAATACTCTTCATGCACTTATTGATGCATTAAACAATATTGATGAACATTCTTTAAGTGTTGACCCTGCTATTCGTAATGAGGCAACTAAGCCTTTAGAACGAATGTTAGCTTTTTCTGCAGATTTAAAATCAGGTAAGATTAAACTTTAATGAAAGGTACAGTTACATATTTCAACTTAGAGTTAAATAAAGGCTCTATTCAAGCTGACGATGGACGCATGTTATCATTTGATAGAGACTCATTATCAAATCAGGACGATGTATCTAAATTAGTAGAAGGTCTTAGAGTTGAATTTTCTGTTGATGGCGATTTAATTCTAAAAATTGAAATCCAAAAAGAGCAGTGTTTTCTTGAAGATACTGTTTTCTATATTGAACCATCTCAAATTGGAATTGCTAAAGATACACCTCAAGATTTTGAACTTATTGATAAGGCTACTTATACAATTCAAAGAGAAGCTAGAAGTTCTAAAGCAGTAAAGCTTGCTCTAATAGATGATTGCAGAAAACTTGGTGGTAATGTTGTTCTTGATTATAAGGAAGTTCAGTTTGAAAGAAATTCAATCGGATTTTCATATTATATGTACAAAGCATCAGGTGTCGTTGGCATTATTGCAACAAAATCAGATGTTAAAAATGATGAATTGCCAAGTCTCCTTGAGTTAAAAAATCGTATAAATCATCAAAAGATTAAAGAATTGCATGATGATTCTTTAAAAAGCAAACTAGCTCTTAAAGTAGCAAAAATAGCTGGTGGCATTCTGTTTGTAATTTTTGCATTAGGCTTCATCTTTGGTAAGTAATTTTAATTACACTGGATAGAATACACTAACTAGTGTTATCATAGTGCAACTTAATTTATATTTTGAAAGGTATATTATGTTTGCAAAAATTACTTTATTTTTACTTATTTGTATTTTCATTATTGCGTTGTTTAGCGGTTTAAAGCGCATTTATAACATCTTAACTAAAAAGAGTTGTGGTTGTGAGAAAACAGGTGGCTCAGTCTGTCATTGTGATGATAAGGATGACAACTCTAAATAGTCCTATTACAGATCTCTTTTGTAATTAAATATATTTATGGTCAAGACTTGAAAAAACAGATTTAAGACACCATATATATAGTATGAGTTGATATATAGGGTATTCATGATGATTGATGAAAATGAAAAATTTAGTGTCGATGCTCTTACAGAAGATACTTTAAGAAAGCTTGAGGCAAGCGGTTTAAGAATGACTGTACAAAGACGTCATATTATTGAAATCTTAACCTCCAGCCAATGTACTTCTCCAAAAGAGCTTTGGTATGAAGCTAAACAGTTTGTACCAGACTTAGGTATTGCTACTGTATATCGACTAATTAACAGATTAGAACAAATTGGTGTTATTTCTAAAGCTCGCAATTTGGGTATGCAAAGAGTTGAACCAAAGCTCGGTTCTATAACAGATGATAAGGGTAGAATGCTGTTTAGTGGTGGCAACGTCAAAGATTTAGCAAATTTAGTAAAACAAGGTTTAATTGCTCGTGGTACAATTTCACAGTTAAATGATGTTCAGCTATCATTAGTTGGCGATAAAATAAACGTAATAATTATTTAATAAGGATTAGTTCTATGGAAAAGATTAAGAGTGCCCCTTCAGCAATGGATGCTGTACCTGAAGCTGTTCAAAAGAAAACAGGTGAGATTGCTGAATCTGGTGAAACTTATCTTGAAACTATCCTTGTAATGAAAGAACGTCGTGCAAATGGTCTTGTTAGAGCAGTCGATGTTGCAAATGAATTAAAACTAAGTAAACCGAGTGTTTCTCGAGGTCTAGGTTTGCTTAAGGAAAAAGAACTTATCAATATAGGCCTTGCAGGTGATATTGAATTTAGTCCAGAAGGTAGAAAGCTTGCAGAGCAGATTTTTAAAAGACATCAGTATTTGACTGTTTTCTTTAAACATATTGCTAAGGTACCTTCTGATATTGCAGAAAGTGACGCATGTAGAGTTGAGCATGTAATTTCTGATAAAACAATGAAAGGAATTATTAAATACCTAAAAGATCAAGAAATAATTTAGTTTATCCTTATAAAAAAAAATACAGAACAAAAAAATGTTTTGCATTTTTTTGTGAAAGCACAAAATTGGTAACGTTATAGTTTGATCTGTATAAAATACAACACAACTCACAAATCTGTTAAAAAGTCGTTTTAACTTTGTTTTTCTAAAATCTAACTAATAACCCTAAATTTCAAATAGTTACTATTAAAAGAATCTTTAAGACTATTCCTATAGTGCCTTGTCTCACATTTTTAAACTTCAAAAATGTGAAATAACAACGTTATTTAATTATAAAAAATAGATATATTAATCACCATAGCTATGTTCTAGCAATTAACGTTAACTCTAATTGCTCTATAAAATAAAGGTATGTATATATGAGATTTCTAGAACTTTTCTCTATTAAACAAAAGCTAATTGTCACTTATGCAATGTTGATTCTTGCATCTATTGGCTTAGGTTATATTTCACTATCAACAATTATAGAGAATAAAGAAGTTGCTCAAGATGTACAATCTATTATGGCTGACCAATGTGTAAAGGAGAAACGTGTAGCTGATTATGCTGTTGAACTTCATACAACAGTCCTTTCTATTTTAAATGGTACAGCTAAAGCTACATCTTCTCGCGAGGCTAAATCTTTAGCTGAAAACTTAAAGTATGCTACTGATAAACTAAATACTTCAAGATATCCTCAGGAGATTGGCGCTGCAAAAGAATCTTCTTACAAATTGATTAGCACCTACAAATCTATTGAAGAATCACTAAATGGTCAAAAAGATGAGCAGGCTTTAAATGTTGCTAATACAACAATGCAAGATTTAACATTTACCATTGTTAAAAACATTTCATCTGTAAATAATCGACAAATCAAGAATTCAAACAAAATAGTACAAACAATTACAAGCAATACACCTTTATTTTCAGCAATTATAATCATCATTCTAGAAATTGTTGCTGCTATTGTTATTGTTATTCAAATGCCTAAGTTACTTGAAGTTTCTATTAAAGCAGCAATTGATGTAGCATACAGCTTATCTAGAGGAGATCTTAAAGAAGAAATTAAGATTAAACGTCATGATGAGTTTTTGCCTCTTTTAATGGCAATGGAAAAAATGCGTGTTGCTTGGCATGACAATATTACTTTAATCAAAGAGGTAAGTAATAATGTCAGTCGTTCAATGAGTACTCTTCAAGATTCATCTATGCATATCGATCAAACTGCAAACACAAATCAGTCTCACTCAATTACTGTTGCCTCTGCGGCAGATGAAATGGTAAATACCACTTCAGATATTGCAAATAACTGTGCGGATGCTTCAAATATGTCAGAGGAAACTTCTCAGGCTACTGAGTCTGGTATTGCTCGCGTTAACCAAACAATTCAACGCCTTAATGATCATGCTGCAAAATCCAAAGAAGATGCCAAATTGGTTGAATTGCTTTCAGAGCAAGCCCAAAAGATTGGCACCATTGTGTTGACTATTGATCAAATTGCATCTCAAACAAATCTACTTGCTCTAAATGCTGCTATTGAGGCAGCTCGAGCAGGTGAATATGGCAAGGGTTTTACTGTGGTTGCTGATGAAGTTAGAGCTCTTGCTTCAAGAACTTCTAAATCAACACAAGAAATTACTGCTATGGTTACTGAAATTCAGCAAGATTCTAAACTTGCAAATGACACTCTTAAAAATTCTGTTGAAATTATGGACAGTATTTCAAATGAAACTGGCGAATTATGCTCAATTCTAGATGGCGTAATTAGAAAGGTTGAAGATGTTAATGAGCAGATCAATCAAATCAGTAATGCATCCCATCAGCAAACTATGGCAACAACAGAGATTTCTTCTAATATGAAGGCAAGTATTGCAGAGTCAGATAATTTGATTAACGAACTACATTCTGTAAATGACAACGTAAATACTACAAATATCGAAATCGGTAGATTATTAAGTGTTGTTTCACGTTTTGAATTGTAAAAGATTAAATAGGTAAATTATAAGGTGTTTAGATTGTTATTTAAACACCTTATTTTTTTGAGGTTATTTCTTTGGATCAGAATGTTCAAGAAAATCACCAACTATTGCGGCTGTTACTTTTACAAGATCATTCGGATTTAGACCAACAGACAATCCTTTTCGTCCACCTGATACAAGAATCTCGTCAAATTGCATCGCACTATCACAAACAACAGTTAGTGTTTTTCTTTTTTGTCCTAGAGGGCTAACTCCACCTATCACATATCCTGTAATTCTAGTTACATCGGTTGTTTTGGCAACTTCAAGTGATTTTATATTTACAAGTCTAGCTAAGTTTTTAATAGAAATCATTGAGTCAACTGGAGTAACAGCTGTTACGTAGGTTTTATCATGAACTAAGACTATAGTTTTAAATACTCGCTGTTCTTCTATACCTAAAGAGGCTGCAGCAAATTTACCAAAGTCATGGTCAACTGAGCATTTATATTCATATTCATTAAATTTAATTTTATTGTCTTTAAGAAATTTTTGCGCAGGTGTAATCATCTGAAATCCTTAGTGTTTAACATTGTTTAATTATACAAGCTCTATAATTAAAGTCTTTGTAAATTAAGTAAATAAGGTAATTAACTTTATTCATTTTGACATATTACTGCATTATTTTTACTTTTTTATGATAAATTTAGAAAAGAAAAAAAAGAGGTGCATTATATGGAAACAATGCAAAATATGGCTCAGAAAGAGAATATCAAACATGGTTCTAGCCAATTTCCATTAGCTTGTTATGTATATGAGGGAGCAAAGTTTTCAAAGAAGTTTGCTTCTCATTGGCATCCTGAAGTCGAAATCATTTGCTTTGAGCAAGGTTCATATGTAATGAATATTCAATCAGAGCCTGTTACCATTGAAGCACCTGCTATTCTTGTTATTCCATCAAAATTAGTTCATAGCATTTATTTTCCAGGCAATGCAAAAGAAAGAGCCATTGTATTTAATCCTGAAATAGTTCGTTTTGCTTTTTATGATAAAACACAAAACACTATTTTTGATAACCTTTATGATAATACAAAAAACAATATCGCACTTCTTAAGAGTTCAAGCTCCTATTATCAATCTGTATTAGAAAGCTTTAATTTCATATTCGAAAGATTTCAAACAAAAGATAATAATGAAAGACTAATTCTTAAGCTTCGTCTTATGACTATGCTGTCATTATTAAATACCTCTGGTATCTTTCATTCTGTAGATATTCCATCAGAATTTGAGCAGGGAAGGCAAAAGAAGTTAAAAGAGCTTATAGAGTGGATACAAGATCACCATTCTGGACCTTTAGCTGTTGCTGATGCAGCAAATAGGATGAATTTTTCAGAGGCTTATTTTTGTAGGTTTTTTAAAAAAGCAACAAAAATGAGTTTTACCGAATATGTAAACGACTATCGATTACGACAGGCTGCAGATGACATTCTAGTTGCATCAAAGCCTATATCTGAAATAGCCGCAGATCACGGCTTTGATAATGAATCATATTTTTTTAGATTGTTTAAAAAGAAGTTTGGGATTACTCCTCTTAAATACAGAGCAGAGTAGGACTTAATTTTATTGACTTACATGTAAGATCTATGACATTTTTGTTTATTAAAATAACAAAATATATCAAGTTTATTTAATACTGACAAAAAATAGTGATCTATATCACAAATAAATATCGTAAATACCACAAAATTCCAAAACATTTGCGAAAAATATTTACATTGCGAATTGTTATATTTTCCATAAAATTCACTAAATCTGTGAACTAGATTGCAGAAAACACCTTTATATTTGCACGTACAGATAGTTTTATGATTTTGAAAATAGTTCACAGGATTTTTTTGCATCGTTTCCATAAAAATCACTCTCAATTTGTTATATATCACAAAAAAAATAATAAATGCCAAAATAATACAGTAATAAGTCAATATAGTATTGATGTTTTAGTCTGCATATCTCTACAATCATATTTAACCTCAGATGGTTATTGATAGCTTGACTATCAAAATGCAAAGCAGAAATGCTTTAGCAGACAAAACATAAGTGATATTCGTAAAGGAACTCATACAATGAAGAAAACAATTTTAGCTTCAGTAATTTGTGCAATTACCTTAGGTGCTTCATTCAGCGCTAATGCAGCTATTGAAAAAGACCAGTTAACAATTTGGGTTAACGGTGATAAGGGCTATAACGGCATCGCAAAAGTAGGTGAAAAGTTCACCGCTGATACTGGTATCAAGGTTTCAGTTGCTCACCCTGATCAGGTTGAAGTTAAGTTCCAGCAGACAGCTGCTACTGGTAATGGTCCAGATTTATTTATGTGGGCACACGATCGTTTCGGCGAGTGGGCTAAAGCAGGTTTAATTTCTCCAATCACACCAAGCGATGCTGAGAAAGCAAAGTTTGCTAAAGTTGGTTGGGATGCAATGACTGTTGATGGTAAGATCGTTGGTTACCCTGTTGCTGTTGAAGCAGTATCACTAATTTGTAACAAGAAATTTGTTCCAAATCAGCCTGAAAACTTCGAAGATTTAATGAAGTTAGGCGACCAGTTAAAGAAAGACGGCGTTAAGCCAATCATTTGGGCATATGCAACTCCATACTTCTCATATCCTCTAGTAGCAGCTCAGGGCGGTTACGCATTTAAGAAGACTGCAGCAGGTTATGACGTAAAGGATACTGGTGTTAACAACGCTGGTGCTAAGGCTGGTATGCAGTTCATCGTTGACCTAATCAATAAGGGTTACATGGACAAGGGTGCTGATTACGGTGTTATGGAAGCACAGTTCACTAAGAACAAAGCTGCTTGTATCATCAACGGACCATGGGGCTGGCCAAACTACGATCAGTCAAAGGTTGACTTTGCTGTTTACAAGTTACCTAAGTTAGGCGGTCAGCCTGCTAAGGCATTCGTTGGTGTAACTGGTTTTGCATTAAATTCAGCTTCACCTAACAAAGAATTAGCTGTTGAGTTCCTAGAGAACTACTTATTAACAGACGACGGCTTAGCAGCTGTTGATGCTGATAAGGCTCTTGGTGTAGCAGCTTTAAATTCTTTCCAGGATAAGTTAGCAAAGAACCCACGTATTGCAGTAACAAGCGAAAACGCTGCTGCTGGTGAGCCAATGCCTTCAGTTCCTGAGATGAGCAAGTTCTGGTCATCATTTGAGACCGCTTTAAAGAACGTAACTTCAGGCCGTCAGGGTGTTGAAGAAGCTGCAAACACAGCTGCTAAGCGTATCGTAAGCGAATAATTTTTACTTAAAGGGCTCCCAGCCCGAAAGAGCTGGGGTTCTTTTTTTTGTTTTTTTCTTTTGGCAAATTAGGAATTAGGCATGGAACTGTCAGCAATGCATAATTTGAAACTTGGTCCTAAATTCGCAATGAAGTGGACCATTGTTTTATTTATTGTATTAATAAATCTTTATGCTGATATTCGCATGTACATGAATGGGGATATTGCATATCCGTTATTAGATCTTGTACTTGTGGGTGTTGGTGTGTATGTTTTCGTAAGTAAGAAAATGTACGCTCAGCGTTACGCTTTCCCAAGCGTAGCGGGCATGGTAGCATTTATTATCTTCCCTCTAGTCTACACATTATGGATTTCCTTTACTAATTATTCAGGATCTCACGTAATGACAGTAGAAAATGCAATGAAATATCACCTAAAGAAGACTTACAAGTCTGAAGGTGGTGATTTTGCATACAAGTTATATGATCTTGGTGATGGTAAGTTTGACCTTGTTTTAACACAAGGTGATAAAGCTTTTAAGACCAAAAATTCTCTAAGTTTATCTTCTCATAAAGCAAATCAAGATTCTAAATCTGGTGTTTCTTCTCAGTTAGACCTTGTTGAGTTTAATTCTGGTGATGTCCAGGGCTCTCTTGTTCCAATGAAGCAACTTATGTCTTTTAGATCTACACTGCAATCATTAGAGCTTAAGGTTCCAAACTCAGATATTCGTTTATCAATGAGTGGTTTACGTCAATTCTCTGCTCAGAGCGCAAAATTTGCAGTTCTACAGGAAGGTACAAAAGCCGAAAATGGCTATGTAGTTGATTCAGCAAATGTACTATGGGATATTGAAAAGAAACAGTTATTTATGCCAAATATGGACACAGGTTATTATCAGTATGCTGATGATAAAGGTGTTTTGTCTGGTGAAGAATTTGCTCCTGGCTTTAAAGTAAATATTGGCGTAAAGAACTATGTAAAGTTCTTGTCTAATGAATCAATTAGAATGCCATTCCTTCAGATTTTCCTTTGGACTGTTTGTTTCTCAGGTATTACTGTTGGTGTAACTTTAGCAATAGGTTTAGTTCTAGCTTGCTTAGTACAGTGGGAGTTCTTACGCTTTAAGGGTATCTATCGTGTATTCTTAATTCTTCCTTATGCTGTACCATCATTTATTTCTATCTTAGTGTTTAAGGGCTTATTCAATCAGAACTTTGGTGAATTGAATGTCTTCCTAAACGCTGTTATGGGACCAATCTACAGCCTATTTGGTGCTGAGTGGTCTTCAATTGAATGGTTTACAAGCCCTTGGGCTGCAAGAGGCATGATCCTTATTGTAAATTGCTGGTTAGGCTATCCATACATGATGATTCTATGCATGGGTCTGTTAAAGTCTATTCCTGATGATTTATATGAAGCAACATCTATTGAAGGTGCTGGTCCATGGATCAATTTAAAGAGTATTACATTACCTTTACTAATTAAGCCTTTGGCTCCTTTATTAATTGCATCATTTGCATTTAACTTTAATAACTTCGTATTGATTCAGTTATTAACTGGTGGTGGTCCTGATATTATCGAGGCTACTGAAGCTCCTGCAGGTTACACTGACTTACTTGTAAGCTTTACTTATCGTATCGCTTTCGAAGGTGGTAAGGGTAACGATTATGGTTTAGCTGCTGCTGTAGCAACCTTAATCTTCGTTGTAGTTGGTTTATTAAGCTTACTACAGTTACGTTTCGCTAAAAATAGCGCAATGCAACGTTAATAGGAGACTAAATTAAAATGGCAATTGTTCAATCAAAATCATTAAAGTACAGAAAAGCAGCTGCACATCTATTTATGATGTTTTTCTTATGCTTAATCATGTTTCCTTTACTAATGATTGTTGTTATTTCATTCCGTCAAGGTAACTATTCTGTAGGTGATGTTATTCCTACTGCTAAAACATCTACCTTAGATCACTGGCGTTTGGCTTTAGGCTTCGATGTTAGAAAGCTTGATCGTATTTCTGGTTCTACTGTTAACTTTATTGATACAGATGACGGTAGTACAAAGATTTATGTTAATACAGATGAAGATCCTTCATTCCAAGCTTTTGTTACTGAGCCATTTAGCATTGATACTGCTAAAAAGGCAAATCCAGAAGAAAAGGCTTTCGATGTTCTTGCATACACAGATACATCTGATGTAGACAGTTCAAAGTTTGCTGATGCATCTCAGTCTTTAGCATTCTGTAAGGATTTAGCTGGCAAGCTAGCTATTAATCTTGGCGAGGGTACTGATGCTGTTAAGTTCTTTATCGATAAGAACGATGCTGAAGGTACATCTTTTGGTATTTATAAAGAAACCATTATTCCACCTCCATTCCCTGTTTTACGCTGGTTATGGAATTCAGTAAAGGTTGCTTTCATTACTTCATTCTTGATTATTTGTTTATCTACATCTTCTGCATACGCTTTTGCTCGTATGAAGTTCGCTGGTAAGAATGTAATCTTAAATGGTATGTTAATTTTCCAAATGTTCCCTGCAGTACTAGCTTTAGTTGCTATCTACGCATTGTTCGATAAAATTGGTGAGTACATCCCTTGGCTAGGTTTAAATACCCACGGTGGTTTAATCTTGTCATATATGGGTGGTATCGCACTTCATATTTGGACAATTAAGGGTTATTTTGAGACTATTGATGCTTCTTTAGAAGAAGCAGCTGCTATCGATGGTGCAACTCCATGGCAGGCATTTAGATTGATTCTATTACCTCTATCAGTGCCAATTCTTGCTGTGGTATTCATCCTAGCATTCATCGGTACTATTGCCGAAGTTCCTGTAGCATCAGTTCTTCTACTTGATATGAATGAACTAACATTAGCTGTAGGCGCTCAGCAGTACTTATATCCACAAAATTACTTGTGGGGTGATTTCGCAGCTGCAGCAGTTCTATCAGGCTTGCCAATTACAATTGTGTTCTTGTTAGCACAGCGTTGGTTAGTTGGTGGTTTAACTGCCGGTGGTGTTAAAGGTTAATTTGTTAGCAATAGCTATAATTTTAAAGAATTTTAAGAGTGTAAAAAAATGGCAGACGTATTATTAAATAAAGTTAGAAAAAACTATAATCCAGCGATTTTAAAAGATACTTTACGTAACATTAATTTGGATATTAAAGATGGCGATTTTATCGTTTTCGTTGGTCCATCTGGTTGCGGTAAATCAACACTACTACGTATGGTAGCAGGTCTTGAAGACATCACTGATGGTGATTTAATGATTGATGGTAAGAAGGTTAACGACGTACCTCCATCAGAAAGAAACATTGGTATGGTTTTCCAGTCATATGCTCTATATCCTCATATGACAGTTTTTGATAACATGGCTTTCGGTCTTAAACTAAAGAAAATGGATAAAAAAGAAATTATCCGTCGCGTAGTTCAGGCTGCTGATGTTTTAGGTCTAGAGGCTTTCTTAGAGCGTAAACCAAAGGCTTTATCAGGTGGTCAGCGTCAGCGTGTTGCTATTGGTCGTTGTATTGTTCAAAACCCTTCTGTTTTCTTATTTGATGAGCCATTATCAAACTTAGATGCAGGCTTAAGAGTTAAGATGCGTTTAGAGATTGCTAAGCTTCATCAGGAACTAAATGCAACTATCATTTATGTTACCCATGATCAGGTTGAAGCTATGACTTTAGCTGATAAGATTTGTGTACTAAGCCCATTAGCTGCAAATCCAAATAAAGAATCTAACATGGAACAGTTTGGTTCTCCTCTAGAGCTTTATAACCACCCTGTAAATAAGTTTGTTGCAGGTTTCATTGGTTCACCTAAGATGAATTTCTTAAAAGGTGAGTTAATGTCAATTGAAGCTGATAAATGTGTAATTAAGTTAATCACTGGCGAAAGAATTACTGCTTGTGTTGATGCTTCAAGTGCACAGGTAGGCGCAAGTGTTACTTTGGGTGTACGTCCTGAGCATATTGTTAAGGCTGATTCAGAGCACGCTGATGGCGGAAAACTTCAGTGTAAGGTTATTGTTACTGAAAATTTAGGTGCTGAATTCTTTGTTTATATGGATTCAGGTGCTTCTGATGTTGGTTCAGATTTTACTGTTAAGTCCGATTGCGAATTAGACATCGCAGCAGGTCAAGATTTAACAGTTGGTATTCCATCTACAGCATGCTATTTATTTGATGCTGATGGTAACGCTTTCTCTCGTACCGCTGTGTACAAGAGAAGCTGATGACAGCAGTCTAATCTGTCTATTTGCCAATTGAGGGAACCGAAAGGCTCCCTGCGTTAGTAGCCTGATTGGATTAAATCTTTTTTATATAAAGTGCTAGTAAAGTAATTTACTGGCATTTTTTTTATGAAAGCCTGTTAAGTGGCACCCAATCACTGGGCAAACACAAATCT
>CAZEXR010000023.1:0-16900 GCA_964516675.1 uncultured Enterobacterales bacterium
TGTAACATCAAGTAGCACTTTATAGCAAGATTGACTTGCGATCTTTGTTTGAGATGCTGCTTTCTTAACCCCATTATAAATAGCTCTCACTATTAAAGGCTCGCCATCTTTGTTACATAAGTTTGAAGGAAAAACCTCAAGTAGATTACTTAGAACTTTTGAAAAAACAGGTGCTTTAAAGAGGCACATTTCAAGATAAGCTTGAGTTATTTCATCTTGCTGTTTTTCAATAAAATCCTGAACTACATCTAAAGCAATTTGTTCTGCCGTTTTAATATTTGCAGTCATAAGTTTTTCCTTTGATAAATCATTTTATAAATCATCGACTCTTAATTCAGTACCTAAATCTAATTCATCTTTAGCTTTTGATTGTTTTGAGCCTTGTATTCTATTATTTTTTATTTTTTTTATTTTATTAAAATCTTCGCCAATGATTGGAAGTCGCCCTTTAATTACCATACCTCCTGCAAAGTTTGCTATGTACTCACAGTTTGGCAGTTGACCGAACATTTGTTGTTCAACTAATGGGGCTTTCGTCTCCTTCAGCTGTTCTGACTGTGTTGAACCGTGTTCAAGCGGGTTAGTGATTAAAGAGTTCTGCCCCTGAGAATGAGTAATATCTCTTACAACTGTATTAGGTAAATCTCTACACAAATACTCCTGAGAAGATTCATCTTCAGTTCTCAGTGCAATCTTGTTATTGACGTTACCCAAAACCATCGACGCTTTCTCTTTTGAGCCTAAGCGTGATGCAAAGTCAGGAATAGTCTGAGTTGCAATGATAAGTCTAAATTTAGCTCCACGACCCTTATTCAACAATCTTATACATGGTTCATTAAGGCATTCCGCTGCTTCGTCAACAAAAATGTTGATAGCAGGAGTATCTCCGTCCATAAAATTATAAATACGACCTGCCGCTGCCGTTAGGTCAGATAATAGAAGAGATCCAATCGCTGAGCCGACAACACCGTCAGATAGCGAATCTAAGCCTACGTAAAGCACTGCTTTGCGGTGAATTATATCTAATGTAGTTATCTGCTCACTTTCGATAGGAGACTTAGAACCGTCATTAGTAATTGATAGCATTGATGATAATGTTCCCGTTGAAAGCATTTCTAAAATAGGCAACATATTGTTAATCATTTTAGCAAAGTGATCTTTGGGGTGCTGGTAGAGCTTAACTAATGAGGAGATGGTTGAAGCGTTCTTTTCACTTTCATAATGGGTAAAAAGAAAGCATTTAAGAAGTGTTTTTGCTTCACGAGGAATTGCATCAATATTTCCGACTGGAAAAATACATCTATGACCCAAAACGGTCACCTTACCATCTTTAATAGCATTTGCTATAAGCAGTTGGTAATCTGATTCATAATCATAGCTCCAATTATCACCGATTCTCTTATGCTCTTTATCGCAAAGAATACAGTAACGTTCAATGGCTCTATCAGTCAGATTTTGCATATTGTCTAGCAAATCCTTCTTAATAGACATGATTGAAGGGTTTTCTGATAGAAGTAACTGCGCTTGAGCAATGGTGTTAATTGCTAACCACCCGAAAGCCACAAACGGATCCATGCCTCCGTCTTTTGATGGGGTTAAGTTTGCAATACGTGATGCAACATCTGTATCTCGTGCAATCGAAGCTAACAGATTTAATCTTACGGATTCGTCAGGAAAAGCGGGGTGGAAAGAATAAAAACGCTCTCCTAAATCAGGAAGATTATTTTTTTTACAGTATTCTCTATAAGCATCGCAAGCTCTTCGTGCGTTTTCTTTGAGTTCCTTATCGCCTTTAGGGTCAATGATAATCAGACACTCTCCTCGCATAATTGCTTGAGCATTAAGGAGTTCAGCAAGACGTGTTTTGCCTGAACCTGTTGTACCTAAAATCAAAGCATGACCCTTGAAAAAATCAATCGGAATTGTGATTTGTTCTTCATCATCAGCTAAGCCGTGGATCCAGCTCTGTCCCATGCGTTCAGAATGAAATGGAGTAGGCAAAACAAATTTATATATCCCTAAAATAAGTAAGAAAGGATATTCGATAACTCTTAGCTGAATATTATGTTTAGATGTTTTATTCCAAACTGATACAAGATTTTTGAAGCGATATTTAATGTTGTCAGTGAAGGTTAGATTGTCACCAATCTTGCCAAATTCCGTTTTAATGATTTCGTGGTAACGCTGAGTTTGAGTTGGCGTCCATAAAAAACCTCGTCCCAACCAAATTTTACTCTGTTTGACAAAGCGTTGAGATTTTTTAGTAAAAGCATCTAAAGTAATAAATTCTTGCTTAAATCCCAGTAATTTAGTTTGATATTTATATAATCTTAAACCTCTTAAAGTATAAATAAACATCATGAATATACAGATAGCAAGTTGGAGCTTTGTTATTGAAAAAGGGATATTTTGCATATAGTCATAAATTGACATTGCAATTCCTGATACAAACCAAATTAAAACGATCTTATACTCGAACAGCGGTCTGTATAAATCTTCAAAGTCGTAAGGGTGATGTTTAAATATCATTGATAAACCTTTAATCTAAATCAGCTTCAGCGGTGTTTTTTTTATTTTGATCTTCTTTTGAAGATTCAATATCTTGTAATCTAAAGAATGAAAGAACCAATTCATCATCTTCTCTCCACATGTAAGGTGGACTCTTCTGCACATCTAGTTTTAAGAGTTTATTTTTTTGACTGGCAATGCCCAAACCCCTTAATTGAAGTTCACAATTAAGTAAAGCCTGTTCTTTAATTCTTAATTCTGTCAACGGTGAACCTTTTGGTTCAAAACCATAAACTAGTTGCCCCTTAGGACAAAGAATAAGCAAATGCTCGAAATATCGGATAATCTCTCTGGCTGAATTTCTTTTTGAAACAACAGTCCAATCTTTAATAGTTACAGCTATAGATCTATTTACACCTGATAAAACTAAAATCTTTGTTATTAAAGGTGAAAGCATTACACTTGAAAAATATTCAAGTTCATCAGATATATCTCCACGTGAATTATTAACAGCTAAAGGAACAAGCTTATAACTTATTAAGCTATCAAGAAAATTAAGTCCTTTTCCTCCTTTTGCTTTTTGGTTGTAAGTATTCCAAATAAAAGATGCGTAGTAATCGTCTGTTCCGATTAAGCTTAATCCAATGAAGCTACTTTTATTTTTTACTGCTAAATCGATTTCCTTAAGAAGTTTTTTATAAAAGGTAATATCAATAATAATTTTGCTTAATTCAGCTTTATATTGTTTTAATAGCTCCGTATTTTCCTTTAATTTGCGTAAATCATTGCTTGAGAAGTAATAAGCTAATTGGCGTGATTTAAGATAGCTAACCTTTTGATCATCTTCAACGTCTGCTTTAAACCAATTTACAACTGGAATGATTTTCTTGGTTTTAGCAAAAAGATCGTCATTGTTTTGTTTCGGTTGTTCGGTTGGTTCTTTTTTTGTTGAAAATTGAAATGATCTAATATCATCTTCGAAAGAAGACGTACCGAATACACTTCCGTCTTCATATATTTCCGAACTACTTTGTATTTTGTTGGAATTAGATTCTTCGTTAGAAGATGTCTCATCAGAAACGTCTTTCTGGGTGTTAATTGCATACTGTCTTATTAGTTTTGCATTTTTTAGTTTATTTTGACTAATCTTTCCTAAATCATCATAAAAAGGAAGTGACTCATAATCACTAAAAATAATTGTGTTATCTTCTAATTCTTTTATGTGAACTAAAAGAGGTGATTCATCGTTAAATGCTGTTTTACTGTTTTTTAATAAAACTGCATTGATAAAATCTATTTCATTTTTTTTATAAGTCCAAAGACATTTAGGATAAATTTTAAAAATATCACCTTCGATAATTCCACAACTAATCAGGATCTTCTGTACTTTTTCTAAATAAATTTGCTCTGAACTGTTATTAAGACTGGTGAATAAATCTACATCGGTCATCTGATAAATCTCATCCAAAATCTCTTTAAAAAAATTTTTGGATAATTCATCAAATCTTATAAAAACATATAGCTTCTTGATATTCGTTTTATCTGTAAGTCCTATGGTATAAATGAACGAAAAATCGTCATTTTGATTTATCTTGATTGAGTTATCTAGAGAAGCAATCTTCTTGTTAATAATCTCAGAAAAAAGAGACTGTAAATAATTTTTCTGATCTGAAGAAATGATATTTTTATGTGCTTCAAGAACATTGTTTTTTTGGGGGTGCTCTTGAGAAATCTTGGTCAACTGTTGTGTATTTTGTTGATTGTTATCCTGTACATCTAAATTTTTCTCTTTTTTTTCCGTTGTAGAAACATCGGGGTTGCTTAACAGTTCTGCCGACTGTTCAACGGTTACTTTTACATCTGAGCTGTCTGTATTTTGGGCTGGAGTTGTTATAGTAATCTGAGGCGCTTCATCTGCAAAAGAAAATTCCTCTGGCTTATCATCAAAAAAGTTGTTATGAACTTCACCTGCATTATGATTTTTTTTCCAAAAATTAGCAGATTCATAATCTGCTTTGGTAACAATATCCCCAATCAAACTTTTAATGTTGATGTATTTCTCATCAATTAGTTTCTCATAGGTGAAAAAATGTAAATCCTCGAATAATTCATAATTTGCTGATGAAATAAAATCTTCCGTTTTAGTAGCAATGAAAAGATGCTTTTTCTCATTTCCCATTAACTCATGCTTTTTCGAACGTCCTTTACGTGGACCTAAAATACGATATTTAGGCAGGTATAAATCACGAGACGGTTCAGTTGTATCAGTATAGATATTTTGTAAGTCTATTTTATGAACATATGAAATAAACTCAGGAATGGATCGAACAAATCTGTAATGAACTGTTTTTGATTTAGTTAAGCCTTCTTTAACTTCGGTTGCTACGTCCCAATCGTTGATTTTTCCGACATCATGAAGTAATGCACCTAAAGTACAGGCTAATTTAAAAGCTAAAGTATTCTCATCTCTTTTGTCGGGGGATACACCAAAATTAACGTTACAGTTTCGCAGATAGTTCATAGCGACAATAGCTGATTGTAGAGAATGAACTAATAGACCCAGAGGTTCAGAATGATGTTGTTTCTCGCTAGCTGGTAAAAATTGACAGTACGCTGCAAGAACTTTTAGTGACGGGTAAATATGGGTCTTAAAAGTCTCTTTATCTCCACCGAAAGCGTTTTCTAACTGAATTACCAACGGTTGGACGATGTTTAGCTTTAATAAATCTTCACCACGATAAACAACAAATCCCTCGTTATAAGCAATAAGCTTTTGATTGTTGGAAATGTAATTGTTAGTGGTACTTATTTTTTTTCTAAGTTTCTTTCCAAAGCCGAACATACATTCTCCTTTTCTATAAAACACTATTTTCTTAATTTAAAAGAAAAAAATCTGTGGTTATGTGGGATTTCTGAAGCGTGACAAAATACCTGTTAAACAAACATTTATTCTCTTTTTTTGCTTATGATTAAGGAAGTTAAAACTATCAGGAAATATAAATGAAGAAAAAAACAAAATTAGCTTTATTAGGTGGAAGCTGTTTGGCAGTGATTTTAGTTTATTGCAGCGGAGTAACTTATACAAAATATGTATTTGATAGCTCAATTCATGATGCTATAAAAAATCTTAATACTAAGAATTTAAATTTAGAATATCATAAAAATAAAAGATCATTATTTTCTGGCGAAGGTAAATTGGTTTTATATTTTAATGCAAAAAACTTTAAAACAATAAAGAGCGAGTTTACTGCTAACACTGTTTTCTTTCCTTTTTTTACAAATACATCGTTAGAACCTCTTTCAGATGATGCTAAGAAATTATATGAAAACTTTAAAATTGAAGAATCAAGAATTACTTTAAGCCCATTTGAAAAAAAGCTAAAAATAGCCTCTTCTGAATATGACTATGGCAAAGCAACAGTTTCATTTTTAGGTATTGATGTAAATACTTGCAAAATTCGAGGAGCAAATTTAGAGCTAACGCAGCCAAATAAAAAAACATCAAATGTTTTATTTTCGTTTAACGCAGATGAGATAGATTGCTCTCAGTCAATTGGATCTAAAAAAAATGAAGATTTCTTAAAAGTAGAAAAGATTAAGTTATCAACTTCACTAAATAATTTATTTGATAAAAATTTTGATTTTCAAGCTCCCGAGTATTTTTCTGCCAACATAGAAAAAATTTTGATAAATTCTAATGGTGGAACTTTTAATTTAAAAGCGATTGATATAAATCGACATTTAATTGATCAGAATACAAAAGAAAGTATGTTAATCAATTTATATATAGATCACGGGGCAATCGTAAGCAGATTAAATGTATTAGGAAAGGGAGACCGTGTCTTACCGTCTGAAAAAGAGGGAATTAAGACAGGTAAATACATCGTGAAGATGCAAGGTCCAGCTTTTAATATTCCTTATGTTAAAAAGCTATATGAATTAGGTTTTGTTAAACAAGAAAAAGACTGTCTTTTATCTGTAGTTGATTATGTAGTTAACTTGAGTTTAATCGATAGAGATAACTATACGATTAACAATCCTGAAGCGATTGATTTGAAATTAAATAAACATAAAACCTCTTTTACAGAGTTGTTCAATTTAGGTTTTAATTATGACTAAAAAAAATAATAAATGGGGTAAAATGGCGGTTTTAAATTTTGGTTATCATAACCAAAATTACCGCTTTTATTTTTAAAATCAAAAGGATATTTGAATTTTTTAGGGTGATTTTTATGATTTATTTAATGGCAAAAGAAGCGTTTTTAAAGTATAACAATATTCTTTTAAAAAGCATTGTTTTTCCTTTGATTGTGCTAATTTTTTCGGTGATGTTTTTTCGTTTGATTATTAAAGCAATTTTTTATTTTTTTTAGGAAAAGATGTGAACGAAGTTGAAATTAAAGATGGTTTTAAATCAGTAAAGATCTTTTGCTTTGGTTGTACGTTGATTATCTATGTAATGGCAATGGTCTTTCTGTATCAAAAAATAGATATGCTTAATGAGCGAAACCAATTCTTAGAGAAAGAAAATGCAACTCTCAAAGTGCTAATTGAGAGTAGAGCAATAATCGGAGATGATCCTCATCTTCAAGAGAGATATGATTCATACATTGATTATTTGAAAGATAAATTTAGATAAGTTTGATGTATAAATGAAAAAGCTTATATAACTTTAAAAAATATATAAGCTTTTTTTATGGGCGATGAAAGATAAGAACTAATCTAATTTTTTTTGATAGTGTTTAATTGTGTTATCAATGTATTCATTAACAACAGTTTTTCGTTTCTCATTTCTTTTGTGATTGATAGTTCTTGAAAAAGAGGAGTATAAGTACTTTTTAATTAGCAAAGCTCTTTTTTGAACTTTAAGATTATATGAATCGCTTTTGTTTAGTTCTCTAACTTCTTCCTCTTCATCTTCCTCGTTTAACGGTTCACCAAACTTAATGTCAATGGTTGGAGATTCAAAATGTTGTCTTACCTGAACCATAAGGGCATCAGTTGTCATAGGCGCTGCTTTATTCCTAACTGGGACAATTTCCTCAGGAGACAACTGGGTAAATTTCTCTTCCCATTCCTGTTGGCTCATCAACTGAACACCACTCCGTTCATCTACCTTTAACCCAATCTGTATCAGTTTATGATTAAGAATTTCTCTTTGTTCATCAGGAATTGGAATGCCTCTGAGGAAATTTTGTAAATCTTTTGCTGCATTTTGCCGCTTTTGTGTTACTGAACTTGAACTGTTGATAAACTTTTTGAAGATCCCCTTTTTTTTACTTTCCTGTTGGTTAACTTTTTTTTGTTTCTGAGATATTGCAATTGCAGGGAGATAACTAGTATCCGTTTTTTGATTAAGCAGGTACCCTTGCCACCCAACCAAACAAGAAACAGTTAGAAAAGCTAAAAGCATAAAAGCTTTATTTTTAGTACCCATTGATTTCTTTTTCCAATGAATCAAAATCAAAATCAAATTTTTCCTTGTTCCTATCATGCAATTCACGCAGTTCTTGATTTTTGTTTTCTTTTTGCACTTTCTTATTATGAATATCTTCTGCTATTTTATTAACGTTATCTTTAGTTAAAGTGACAGCATTGTCAGGCATTGCATAATTAGGAGTTAGCATCTTAGTTGTTTTATCTTTTGGAATATAAACTTCCAATGCAACTACTCGGTTATCTTCTAATACTTGGATACCGTAGTTGAACAGTAAAGCATTCAGTTGTTCTCTCTCGAATGATTTAAGCCTCATGCCGACTGCTGTAATTTGCTCTCTGATAAGTTTTTCAACAAGATTCCTTATTTGTTCTCGTTCAGCATCTGATAAATCTAAAGGCTGATTCGGCACAATTACGCCATCTTGATAGAGTTCATTAATATTATTGTTTATATCATTCTCTAAGATCTCTTCTTGGATATTATGTGACTGCTGTTTTGCATAAGTAATTTGAAAAGCACTTGTTAATAAAGCGCCGATAATTACATATTTCTTTAAGCTCATTTGGTTACCTACTAATATTTAAAGAAACTCTCATTAGAGTCTTTTTTAACACCTTCCATTGTCTTTTCTAATTTCTCGGTGTCGATTTTATTGTAAAAGTCGTTTAATAAATCTTTTTTGTGTTGATCTTCATTTTCAAGATAGTTTTTTAATCTGTCTTTATCAGAAGCTTGTTCTTGAGCAACTTGATTTAAACGTTTTCTTGAATGTTTTAAGACTTCGTCTGAATCTTTCTTACTTTGCCAAGCATTATTTGCTTCACGATTCTTTTGTGCTAAATAGCTTTGAACCAACTCTTTAGAGACTTTTTTATCAGCTAAACGTTGCTGAGCTTTAAGCCAAAGCTTTTCAGACATATTGTGTTTTAAAACGTATCCCTCTGCATCACTCATTTTGGTTGATTTAAGCTCATCAATACCTTCACCAAAACCGAAAGTGGACTTGCCGTACATACTCTCCAACTCTTCTGTCTCATCAGCAAAAGAAGTAGAGAAGTATGTACAGAGTGAAACACAAAGAATAAGTTTGATCGCAACCTTATTCATTATTTTCATTATTGTTAATTGTTTCCCATATCCGTGTTATCAACAGAAGTTTGAATAGGCTTATCTTCAACAGATTGAGAATTTAATGATTCGATTGCATCAATAATCTGCTGAGCAGGAACAGCACCTGAAAGAGTTTCTCTTCTGCCTGTAAGTGTATCGACAATCACAACGGAAGGAGTTGAAGATACACCATCAGCCATTGCAAGTTTCTTATCTTCTTCAATAACTTTGTACGTCGCTTTGTCGTTGATGCAGTTTAGATATTCGCCTGAATTTAAATTCATTTCATTATCAAAAGTATTAAGAAGAGTTGAACCTTGACCATTAGATTTAGTTGTATTGAATAACTTATCTAAAGCTACCCAAAAACCTCTATTACCTTTTTGTTGAAAAGCACACTGCGTTGCGATAGCTTCCTGTGTTGCTTTAGGGTTATGGAAATCAAGAGGGAAGTGTCTCCACTGTAGTGATACTTGTCCCTCTGAAATGTCTACAACTTCTTTAGGTGTAAAAGAGAAAGTCTTGCAATATGGGCATTCAATATCAGAATATTCATAAATTACAAAACGTGATTGAGGATTACCGTATATTCTTGCATTTTTAGTTGTTTTTTCAGGAGCAAGCTTATTCTTTTGGTATTGATTATCTAAGTCTTTTAAAACTTTATCGTGACGTAGTTGAGCTAAAGCCTTTCCAACCGCTTCCTTAAAATCTTTTTCAGTTAGGAAAACCATGCCCTGTTGACCTTGTCTATCGGGATCTAAATTGTAAGTTTCATCTGAACTGTGAAGTGACTTTGCTGGAACACCTACTGATTGAGGCGTAACTTCAGTAAGTTTAATAAAGGCATTATCCTTGTCAATCGGATTGCTTGAACTTGCACTTATTGCAGTACAAACTGCAACAGCTAGTGCAATAGCTGATAAACCTACGGCAATATTCTGTTTGTTGCTTATTAAGCTCTTTAAATGTTCTTTTTTTGATAAATAAATAAAAGTTGAAGTAACATCATCTTTTAACTTACTAAAAAAATCTTGATTAGCTTTAGGATCGATACTTTTGCGAACTCTCTTATATTTAGACTTAAAAGCCTTTTTCATTTTGTTTTTTAATTTAATCTTAAAGTGACCACCTCTTTTCTCTCTTTCAGCAAGAAAACGCCTGGTGTTCGCTTTTATGGAAGCTTTTTCTTCAGGAGTGTAATGTGGTTTTTCACTTTCTTCTGTAAAAGTATTGTCTTGTGCAGGTAAATTCTGAGTATTTAACCCCTCATCAACTGGTTTGTGGTCAGTTTGAGACTTATCCTCAGTATTTTTTGAGGTATCAATACCTTTATGCTCAGAAGTTGTATTTAAGTTTTTGTCTTTGTTTGAATTAGAGTTAGACATGAACTATTCCCTATAAATAAAAATATATATATAGATTATTTCAGTTTTAGCTATACATTTGTTGCGTTATCGGGGAAAGCCCCCAAAAGAAAACAAAAAGGTGTTGCTATGCCTAATAGAAAATTAAATATAAAATTAAAATTACATTATAATTAAAGATGTAACTAACTTGTATAACGTTAAAATAACTTGTCTTTTATAATTATAAAGGACAGTATAATTTTAAAAAATATTTATTTAACATTATGATATTTAAAAAATATATACAATTAAATATAGAATTTTTTTTTACATAAAAATTAAAATCTGTATAATGTAGGGTATATATCTTTGCTATTTTTATATAAATATTATGTGTTGCATTAAAAATGTAATCTAACTTGTTAAGCGTTATTTTTTATTAAAACTTTAAAATTATGTAAATATTGCAAAATAATTAATGAATTATAAAATAATTGACAAATTATAAAATAAATATATACTTAAAGAATAGATAACAGAAATTCTTTCTTTAAGGAGATATTATGGCAAACCATCAAATCTTAGAAGACAATTTACGACCTATGCAGACTCCTGAGGAGACAATGAAGGAACTTGAAGAGATGTTAAACAACGAAGCTCAAGCATCTGAAAGTCAACCAACAGAAGAGAATGCAGTAGAACAGAAAGTTGTCGTTCAAGCTGTCGAAAGCGTTGAGGAAAAACAAGAAGACAAGACAAAGAAAATTGCTGAAGAGTTTGAGCACAGAGGACTTCGCTCTTCTGATGCAATCGAGTTAGCAAATAACTTTAATAATCCTGATAAATTCAGGTTTGGTCTTGTTCTATCTGCAAAAAGTGCATTGAGACTTAATAATGTCATGGCAAAATTAGGTATAACTCATTCTATCTGTGCTCTTTATGACAAGATTTTAATTGCTCTTTTTATGCAAAATGGCAAGATTGATCTTGAATCTCCTAAAGCTTTTAGTAGTGACCAGATTGTAGACTTTGCTGAAGCTTGTCAAAAGGCTGGTTTTTCACCTTTAGATAGTGATTATGTAAAGGGAAGTTTAGATATTGCAACTCAGACTATTAGACCTGTAATTTTACTTGCAGGTTTTGAGAAAGTGGTTTTTGGAAGAAAAGATTTCTTAAAAGTAAAATATGAATTTTCTCAAGATAAAGAAAGTATGTTTTTACCTGTCGACCCAATATCCACTGAGGACGATCTTGGTTTTTGTGATGCCTTCTGGAGTAATGAAAAAAGCTTAATCCCAACCTATGTAAAATGCACTCTTACTTTTGCTAAGGATTTTAACGGACAAATTGTTGAATCGGAAATTGAGGGCTACGCCTTTAGCCACTCTGATGTTTGTTTGTCTACCTATTGGGCACGCTATCCATTGCTTATGCTTCAACATGTTGCTTTTAAACGTGCATCAAAAATGTTACTGAAAGACACAAATGTTCTATTGGAAATGCCTTGTGAACAGCACGTTAAATCAAAAATGAATAGTTTTTACAAACAAGCTTGTAATGCTATTAAATCAGCAACTAGTGATAATTTTGCAGTAGTAAAAGCAAGAATAGCTTCAAATAAAGCAGAATATGGGGAATTATACGAGGGCTTAGTTGCTTTGATAGCTCAGAGATATAAAGAGATCACTGTAAATTTAGGTGAAAGAAATAAAAAATCCAATGCAGTAAATCCAAATATTTCAAAGCCAAAATCACCAAGTTATATTATGCCAACAAATAAAACTATTCCTCCTGAATCATGTGAAGTTGATTTGGCGACTTATGAAGCTGTATTAAGAGATTACTAGGAGTATTGAATGGCGATTAAGATTACTTTTCATAGTCATAAGGGCGGTTGTGGTAAGACAATGTTAACTTACAGCAGTAGTGTTTATTTAGCAAAGCATAACTACAAAGTTTTATGTATTGACGCAGATACTCAAGGCTCTTTATCGAATATTTTTTCTCATACTTGGACTAAAAAAGTAACTCAAGATGAGAATACAGGCAAAGATGTTTTCTGGGAAATTGAAAATACACTTAAACTAGATGGTGTTGCTACAAAAGATATTTTTGAAAGAGATTTAGATTTAGATAATTTAAATATTCTTAAAACAACACATGGAGTTGATTTAATTTTTATCGAGCCAAACGACTTTGGCGCAATTAACCAAATTAACAACCAAATCAACGTGGCAAGATTTATTCGTCAGTTGAACAGTATAGCAGACCGTTGGGACTTTATTTTTATTGATTTGCCTCCAACTGCAATTGAACATGTGGTTTCTTTGCTTGGTAGTGTGGATTACATCGTGTGTCCACAAACTGTCGCTGCAAACATCTGTGCAATCTCTGGCGAAATTATGCTTTTAAATGGCATTAACGGGTCAGATAAACTGCTTGGTGTAGTTTTGAACCAGCTAGAGAAGAAATCAAAAGAACACTTTTACGCCGAAAGAGGATTAAGAAACGCTCTTGGTCCAAAAATCTTTTCAAGCACGATTAAGCACAGTACGACTATTGATACTTCCGTTGCTCGCAACATGGAAATTTCAAAAGTACCTGGCGGTAATCAAGCTTCAAAAGATATTACAGCGGTTGTAGAAGAAATGCTTTACAGAATTTACACTAAACAAGCAAAAGATATTTGTGAAGGTAGATTCATAGGTACTGATATTGAAAAGAATCGAGTAATTGATTTTATAAGAAGTCAGCGAAAGGGTAATTAAGATGGCAGAAAACAATGATGATGCAATTCGCCAAGAATTACAGGCTTTCTACACTCAAGAGAAAGAAAAAGAGGCTGGTTTTGTGGCAATAGAACATACAAACGAGTATGCAGACGTTGTAAGAAACATTAACAACGTGCGTTCATCTGCTATTGCTTCAGCAGGAAAAATCGATATTGATATAAGAGATCTTGAAGTAAGAGAACAAGTAAGAAAGGACTTTAATGATGAAGATTTAAAAGATTTAGCATCTTCAATTGAAGAGCATGGTCTATTATCTCCTATCACTGTCATACAACAAGATAACGGTAAATATCTTTTAGTTTGTGGTGAAAGACGTTTAAGAGCTTGTAAGTCTCTTAATATGACAAAAATTACCGCCAACATTATTAAGCTAAAAAAATCCGATTATGACTATGATTCTCAAATTTCGATTATTCAAATAGTAGAAAATTTACAGCGTAGTAATCCTAGTTTAGATGAATATATATCTGTTATAACCAAACTTCGGTCAATTTATCCAAATTTAACGGCAGAACAAATTGCAAAGGTACTAGGGAAGACCAACCGTTATGCTCAGACACTTTTAAGAGCATCGGAGTTGAGTCGTAATGAACAAGAAATTATCTTTCCGTTAGGAATGATGACACTTAACAAGGTATATCTACCTTTAAAGAGTAGTTTTGAAAAAGAGGCAATGTATTTTATAAAAAAATCAAAGAAATACATTATCGATAAAACTTTTACCCCTGAATATACACAGAATGAAGAAATGTTGGGAGAAAAGGAAACAAAGAATACTAACAAGAAAAAATTCTCTGTCTCTATTGCAAGTTTAAATAAATCGGAAGAGGATTTAGGCGATTGGTTAAATGAATATATCGAAAGCCATGAAACAGATTTGGAGACTACGGTACTAGAAGCTATTAAATGTTTCTTAAAAGAAAATGCTTAATGGTTTAGTTTAAAAAAAATAAATAATACGTCATTATTCGTAATGGCGTTTTGTCGTTTTTTTGTCATTTATAAAAAAGGAGCTTTGTAATGGCAATATCTTTAGAAGAAAGCGGAACAGACTTATGACCTCAATTGAGATTGTCTCATTCTGCGTTACGTACCTACGCAACACTTTATATTCTAACTGCTCACTATACAGGTAAGGTATATCAACATAAGATCCTACAGGATTTAGGTTTAGTTGAAGATACACAAGCTGAACGACAAAGAGTCTATATGGTCTATAAACGTTGTCTTAATCGTTTGGAAAATGATTTTTATGTAAAAGTCGTGGAATTAGAAAGTCCACGAGGCAAACATATCGAAATTGAAGATTATGGTATCTTCAATAAAAATATGCTTATAACCTTTTTTAAGCTATATGGCGACTTCTTTAGAAAGAATTTTAAAGAAATTGTCTATTGTGGCAATAGAATTTAAATAATAAAACAAGATCCAAGTTATTTTTTTAATTTGGATCTAACTAATAAGTCTATGAACCAAAACCTTAAACAGACTTTTATATACAGTATTGTAGTTATCATTGTTTCTTCAATGTACTTTGCTGGTAGATATTACGAACATAAAGCTTGATGTGGAAGCTAAGACCCAAGAGCTAATCATGTTTAAGCAAATTATCGATAATATTTCTATCAATCAAAAAGCTTACTAACTTTAACCGTTGATAAGTCAGTTGAGTTGTATTCTTTATATCCCCGTTAACGAAATTATTTCTTTACTTAATCATTTAATATGACTAGGTGTTTTATACATCTAATTTAAAAAAAATAAAATAATACATTTATTATAAAATAATTGACATATTATAAAATAATGTGTATAATTAAGTCATACAGTAAATAATTTAAGGAGCTTTCTTATGGCAAACGGTTTAAATAAAGTTTTTGTAATTGGTAATTTAGGTGATGAACCTGTTATCAATACATCATCAACAGGCACTTGCATTGCTCACATTAACTTAGCAATCAATTCAACATACAAAGATCAAAAAACAGGTCAATTAAATAACGAAACAGAATGGGTAAAAGTAACCGCTTTTGGCAGAACTGCTGAAATTATGCGTGATTACTTACATAAAGGCTCCACCGTTCACATTGAAGGTAAAATTCGTACTTCACAATATGATGATAAAAAAACAGGTGAGAAACGTTATTCAACAACCGTTGTATGCGATAACTTAATTTTGCTTTCAGCAAAGAACAATGAAAATATTGGCAACAATAAGCCGTTCAATCAGCAGAATAATCAACAGTTCAATCAGCAGAATAATCAACAACAATTTGCTACACCACAACTTAACCAATATGTAAATCAGCCTATAAACAATTTTCAGCAAGACGTTCCCTTTTAAGTAAAAAAAATTGAGGAAGATGTTGCATTTAAAAAGACGATGTAAGAACAATACAGAAGATCCATAAAAAGATCTAAAAAAATAAAAACTTTAAGGAGTAGTCATGCAATTATATTCATTAGAACTAGGCGTTCTAGGTATTTTAATTCTCTGTTTTCTGTTATTTGCTATCTTTACAAACAGATAAATAGATTTATTCAGAAACTTAAATATGCGTGTATGGGTATTTAATGTTTCTTCTTACATCAACTATACACACAACTTTCTATTAAGCTATTAAGGAAATATATGTTAAAAACTAAAATCGTTGCAGTATCTGCGCTAGCCGTTGCACTTTCAATGACTTCTTTAACAGCCAACGCTGCAAAGCCTGGTTGGAGTATTGGTGTTAACGCAAACTACAACATCATCAAGAACGCATCATCATCAAAGACAGGCAGTGTGTTTGGCACAAATTACAAATCATCACCTGTTTACACTAACAAGGAAGGTGCAGGTATTGAAGCTTTAGCTGAATATAACTTTAATAATTGGTTTGGTTTAGGTGCTTCTATTGGCTATTCATCAGGATTTGAGTCTGCTTATTCAGTGCAGCAGAACAGCGGTAGCTCAAAACTATCTCACCGTAAGTTCAGCTTAGGTAACCTATCAGCTTACACACGCCTAGCCTATACTTTTGATGACAAGGGGTCAGACGTATATTTAAAAGCTGGTCTTGCTGTAATTCATGCAAAATATAAGAAAGATAATAATTTTGATCAGAGTAAGACTTCTTTTGCTCCTGTAATTGGTATTGGTGCTCAGTACTATCTAACCGAACACTTAGCAGTTCGTAGTGGTATTGATTACACATTTAAGGGAGTTCAAGGTAAAGACTCTTATGCAACATCTACCAACGGCGTTCGCTCAAATGCACATATGGGTAAGCTAAAGGGCGATTTGATTAAGTTAAATCTTGGTATGATTTATTCATTCTAATAACGAATTATTATTCTACTGTGTAGTGATTTTTTGATGAAGTAAAAACTCTGTCTTTATAGATGGGGTTTTTTTATAATAAATATATAAAAAAACATACAAAATAAATTACAAAATGATTGACATAATATAAAATAATGTATATAATAAAACCATAAAGTAAATATTTTAAAGGAGCTTTACTTATGGTATACAATACTTCAAATATGAACGGAAATGTTCAAAATCCAAATTTTACCAATCAAATTAACCCTAATGTTAATCGTCAGGTATATCAGCGTAATAATCAGCCAAATATTAATCAATATGGTTCTTCATACAGCGATGCAAACAATAATGCTAGCGCAAATACACAACAGAGGAATAGTAATGAAAATAG
>CAZEXR010000023.1:16910-17878 GCA_964516675.1 uncultured Enterobacterales bacterium
TTTTTTAATGTTAATAGCGGTTATCAATATCAACCACAAAGCAACGGTAATAATCGCAATCAACAGTTCAATAATCAACAGTTCAATAATCAACAGTTCGATAATCGGCAGTTCAATGATCAGCAGAACTATCAAAGCTTTACTAATAATTACAATAGTAGCTACAACCGCAACAACGGTAATGGAGCGTATAACAATGGAAATAACTTTAACAATGGAAACAATGGGTATAACAGCAGAGCTAACAATTTTCAAAGAAAAACTTATGACCGTTATTTAGCGTCAAAGTTTAGAGAATTTGATGCCTCTTTAGATCTAAATACAATTCAGAATCTGTCTGCTCAAGTTCGTCAAATTAGATTTTTTGGCTCGGTCGATTTCAATGGTGTCGTCTTTATTAAAATGCCTTTTGATACTATTTTAATTGGCTATTTAAAAGAAAAATATCACGCTATGTTTTACAGTCGAGCCAAAATTTGGGCTGTAAATCCACAGTGTATTCAGAATGTAATGAACGATTTACAGATGGCAAGTCAAGGTCAGCTACAGATGCCAAGCGGACTGATGTACGGGTTTCCTGAGCAGAAGCGAGGTAATTCACGAAGAAGTTATCAGAATAGTAGTGGCTATTTATCCAATAATGGTTATAACAATAATCAGTACAACAATCAATATAACAATAACTATAATCAAGGTCAGCAAGGGTATGGTTATCGTTAAACAGAATAATAAATAAGCTCCATATTTATCATTTTCCAACTCAGCATACGCTCCTTTATTTATATGCTGAGTTTTTTTTATCTTTCCCAGTTACAAAAACTATTTAAATGTTTTTTTAGGTACATTGGTTCTATGTAAATATCATGGAGTAAATATGTCCCCAAAAATCATTGTAACGTTAGTCTTTTCGACTTTGCTTTTAGGTTGTTCTTCAAACAAAACTATCGAAGATTTCGGTAATAGCGAAG
>CAZEXR010000024.1:0-17619 GCA_964516675.1 uncultured Enterobacterales bacterium
GGGTAAAATATCAAAGAGATATTAAATCCCACAAGATTTTAACTTGACCCTAAATTTTTAAAGAGCATCAACCTATGAGTGAATCAAGGTTTTGTTAAATTTCCTATGTGGGAAAGTCGAGTTATTAAGCTTTAGGATTGCATCATCTATTCTAGGCAAATACTTCGCATTATTTTTATTAAAAACTAACTTAATTGAATCATTACCTAACCTTAAAACAATTTTAGAGTGTTCTGCTATCTTTAGTTCCGACTCCACTAAACCATCGAGTTTTACAGAGTAAAAATCGTCAAAAATATTTTCGTTTGATTCATATACTTTAAAAATAAATTGACCATTAAAATCATAGCCATAATTTTCAAAAGCACTTAAAATATCATTTTCTGTTGTAGATCTTCTTTTGTAACCTATTATGAATGGATGTTCTTTGGTAGCATTTTTTAGTGAAAGTTTGTCACTTATAGCCAAGTACATAGCAATGGAGGCCATTGGCAACTTACTGATAACAAATGGAAGTTGCGTAAACTTGTAACTAGGAGATGCCTCAAAAGTTACCATATCTAGTTTGCCATCCAATAAGCCTCTAATACATTGTTCACCTTTACACTCATGGTAGTCAAAATCAACATTAAGAGTATTAGATATACTTTCTAAATACTCAAAGGTAAATCCGTTGAAAAGTCCTGTTTCTGAATTTTTTGTGAAAAATGGCTCAGTATGTGTATAGCCGACATGAATGATAGGCTGTTCGTTATTAAAACTAGCAGCTAAACAGCTGTTAAAGCAAATGAATATAAGCAATAACAAAGACAAAATAATATGTTTAATCAAACACACAACTGTCACCTAAAATGTATACAATTATATAATTTTAGTATAGTACTATATTCACATTTAAATGCTTTTTATTACTTTTAATGAGACCTTATTATCAAATAATAATATGCAAAACTAAACTTACTTGATACAGGTTTTAAATTGGAAAAAAAAGGTTAAACAATAAAAAACCGGCTATGGATTTCTCCATAACCGGCCTTAAGATATCAATTATCCATTGATAGTTTTTAATTAGAAATTAAAAACCTTCGCGACGACCGCCGAATGAGCTACGGAATCCGCCTCTATCGCCTCTGTCGTTGCCACGTGATGGGCGACGGTTTGGACGATCACCGCCCTTATCAAAGCCACCAAAATCTGGTCTATCACGTCTGCCACCGCGAGAACCACGGTCACCGCCTTCGAAGTTCTTGAAATCATGACCTGAATTACGGCCCTGTCTATCAAAACCACGATCGCCACGATCACCACGCTCTGAACGTTCACGACGCTCACCGCCGAAACCACGATCACCACGGTCACCTCTATCACGGCCACCGAAGCCACGATCACGGCCACCACCGAAGTGACGATCACCTCGATCACCACGAGAACGAGGAGGTTCAGCAGTATAAACGCGTAAATCTAATGATCTACCACATACACGAGCCTGAGATAGGATGTGCATAGTGTCCTTTGGCATACCATCAGGTAGGTCAACGGTAGTGAAGGTATCAAAAATTGAAATTTCACCAATGTACTTAGACTCTAAGTTACCTTCGTTAGCAATTGCGCCAACGATTTGGCCAGGCTTTACGCCATCCTTACGACCAACAGCTACGCGGAAACGTAACATTGGCATCTCAGGGAACTCACGTAGAGGAGCAGCTTCAGCTGTTGGCATACCACGTCTCTGACCACGCTCACCGCGCTCAGGACGATCACCACGCTCACCGCGCTCAGGACGATCACCACGCTCACGACGACCATCATCGTCAAAGCTTCTCATACGAGGTTCTGGCTTTGATTCATCAAGAAGTAATGAACCATCCTTCTGAACCATCTTAGCTAGAGCTGCACATAAAGTCTCAACTTCTAAAGTATCATCTGATAGCATCTCTGAGATAACTTCTTCATAAGTATCTAAGCCGCCTTCAGCGATAGTCTCTAAAACCTGAGTCTTAAAGTTATCTAAACGAGCCTTATTAACATCAGCAATTGAAGGCATCTGCATAGGTTCGATCTGCTGACCAGTTACACGTTCAATTAAACGTAATGCTCTTCTTTCACGAGGAGATACGAATAAAATTGCCTCACCAGTACGGCCTGCACGACCTGTTCTACCAATACGGTGAACATATGACTCTGCATCGTAAGGTACATCGTAGTTGAATACGTGAGTAATTCTATCTACGTCAAGACCACGAGCAGCAACGTCTGTTGCGATAATAATATCTAACTGACCAGCCTTTAGACGGTCAATGATCTTTTCACGCTGACGCTGAGGAATATCGCCGTGTAAAGCAGCACATGCTAAACCACGAGCTAAAAGCTTGTTTGAAACGTCTTCAGCATCAGTCTTTGTACGAACGAATACGATAACAGCATCATAGCTTTCAACTTCTAGAATACGGGTCATTGCATCAATCTTATGTGCACCTGATGCAATCCAGTAACGCTGATGAACAGTTGTTGCTGTTGCAGTCTTTGACTCAATTCGAACATCTTCAGGAGATGTTAAATGATTCTTTGCAATACGTGCGATTACAGGAGGCATTGTTGCTGAGAAAAGAACAGTCTGACGAGAATCAGGAGTGTTGCTTAAAATCCAATCAACATCATCAATAAAGCCCATACGTAACATTTCATCAGCTTCATCGATAACCATATGAGTAAGGTTTGATAAATCAACCTTGCCACGCTTAATTAAATCGATTAAACGACCAGGAGTTGCAACAACAACTGGGCAGCCGTGACGTAAGGTACGGATCTGATTGTCATATGATGCGCCACCATAAATAGGTGCTACTCTGAAATCTCTAATGTATTTTGCAAAACTCTGGCAAGCTTCAGCTGACTGAATTGCAAGCTCACGAGTTGGCTCAAGAATAAGAGCCTGAATATAAGGCTTCTCGCAATCAATCTTTGATAAGATTGGTAATGCGAAAGCTGCGGTCTTACCGGTACCAGTTTGAGCCTGGCCGATCATATCCTTACCGCCTAAAACAACTGGAATTGATCTTTCCTGAATAGGAGTTGGTGACTCGTATCCTAGATCATGAACAGCCTTCATCACATCATCACTTAAACCAAGATCATCGAAAGTTACAACTGGTTCGTTGTCTTCTTCTGATACTGATAAAACAGCAGCTTGTGATTCTTCCATCTCTACGTTCTCTGCTTGTTCCATTTCCATGGTTTCTGCTTGTGAAACTAATAGGCTCTCATCACCACCAACAGTGGTAGTAATATCTTTATCTAATAAATCTGACATTATTGCTCCGAAAAATGAGGAGCGTCCCAACTTAACGACATGTTCTATACGAATAGAAAGTTTTTAATTTTAATACCCTACAGACACACGCACATGAGTCATAAACCCGCGACTCAACCTTAAATAGACACGCCTCAAAAAATAGTCGCGTCATTATACAAAAATGTGATCTATTTATCAAACAAAAGATTTAGTTTTTGGTATTTATTTTTGTTTTTTCCTTTAGCTATCTGATTTACATCAAAATAAATGTAACTAATTTTTCTTAAACCGCTTACAAATCGGCTTTATGTAAATAAAATTAGACAAAATGTACGGTAAAAAAAAGAAATATAGATAGGTAGATATAACCTATCTATATATGTTGAATGTAAATATTGGTTATATTATTTAGCAAAATGCTTAGAGTAAAATTCCTCTGATACCATTATTTTTTCAATTGCGACCACGTACATTGTATGAAAATCGTTCTCTGGATACCATTTTGAAACTAAGTCTTTATCAATAAAACTTTGCTCTAGCAATTCTTGAGCAAATAACTTTTTACAAAACATCACCACATCAGATTCTTCAAAATAGATGTGATTGTCTTGTTCTAAAACAGTTACACCAGATTGTTTGATTTTATCCTCGTCAAAACCAGAAACTCTTCCAAAGTAACCATTAGTTTTACGCATTGTTTCAGGCAAAACCTGAAGAGTTAAATTGTTTGTCTTATCAATAAGTGTTTTTGTAAAGCGTTGGGGTCTGATAAATATAAAAGCAGCATCCTTTTCCCACATTTGGCCCATGCCACCCCATGATGCTGTCATAGTGTTAACTCTACCATCAGATTTAGCACTAATTTGAAGCCAATCTCTATGAATTAACTTAACAGCGCTGTAATGAAAATCATCAGGCAAAACTTCAATAAACTTCTTAGTCATATTCAATCCAGAATTTGTATATTTATAAATCAGTTCTAAATATAGAACCAATTAAAAATAATATAATTTACATAATGTAATTTATTATAGACTCTTTTTATTTATCATCAAATAAATACAACTTATATTTATAAAACTTTTCTAAATTTTAAAATAAAAGAAAACTATCTTTTCACGATTTCCATTGTTTTATATAGCTTTTACAAAACTTATTATTTTTGTAAAACATTTTTTTGCAAAAATTATATTTTTTGCAAACTATTTTAGTGCACATTTAATTACAAAATAATTATTTTTTGAAATATTTTTTCTTTTAATTTCAGTACAATAACTTATATAAGTTTTATTTTTTGTAAAAATCGATTGAATTACAATTTGACAGTGCTAAGATAATTTCAGTTTCAGAAAAACATGTAAATTTGTAATTTATCAGTTTTTCTTATTTATTCATTTTAAACATATAGGTAAGGCAAAAATATGGCATCTATTGATAAGAACCGAGTCATAATTTTTGATACAACACTTCGCGACGGCGAACAGGCTTTGCAACAGTCATTGACTGCAAAACAAAAGTTACAGATTGCGCTTTGCTTGGAACAGTTAGGTGTTGATGTTATTGAAGCAGGTTTTCCAATTTCATCTCCTGGCGATTTACAATCAGTTAGAGATATTGCCCTAGCTCTTAAGACTGCTACAGCTTGCGGTTTGTCTCGCGCTCTTGATAAAGATATTGATGCTTGCTATGAGGCATTCAAAGGTGTTGACCATTACAGAATTCACACCTTTATTGCAACATCAGACATTCATGTTAAAGATAAATTAAGAAAAGGTTTTGATGATATCGTTGATATGGCTGTTCACGCTGTAAAACGCGCTCGCAACTATACAGATGATGTTGAGTTTTCTTGTGAAGATGCAGGACGTACACCAATTGATCATCTATGTCGCATGGTTGAAAGTGCTATTGCAGCAGGTGCTACAACTGTAAACATTCCTGATACCGTAGGTTACACATTACCTTATGAGTTTGGTGGAATTATCAAGACTCTATATAACCGTGTACCAAATATTGATAAAGCAATTATCTCTGTTCATTGCCATAACGACTTAGGTATGGCTACTGCTAATTCTCTATCTGCTGTTATGGAGGGTGCACGTCAAATCGAGTGCACCGTAAACGGCTTAGGTGAAAGAGCTGGTAACACTTCATTAGAAGAAGTTGTAATGAGTATGAAACTTCGTGAGCAGTACATGGGTGGTGTTCACACTGTTATTATCTCAGAGAATATTGCAAGAGCATCTCAAGTAGTATCAGGTATTACCAATGAACCAGTTCCAAGCCACAAAGCAATTGTAGGCTCTAACGCTTTTGCTCATAGTTCAGGTATTCATCAAGACGGTGTTCTAAAAAATAAGAGCACTTATGAAATCCTAACACCTCAAAGTGTTGGTTTTAAAGAAAACAATATGCATATGACAGCTCGTTCAGGCCGTCACATGATTAAAGCTGTATTAGAGAATTTAGGTTATAGAGAAGGCTCTTATAACTTAGATGATGTTTACTCTCGTTTCTTAAAGCTTGCTGATAGAAAAGGTCAGGTTTTTGATTATGACCTAGAGGCTTTGTTATTCCTATCACACGAGCAAGAAGATGAATCACAGTTTGAATTAGATAATCTAACTGTACTTTCAGGTGATAAAAACATCATTCCAACAGCAACTGTTAGATTAAAGATTGGTAAACGTACTCGTACAGAATCTGGTACAGGTAACGGCCCTGTAGATGCAGTGTTTAACTGTATTTCACGTTTAACAGGTATCAAGATCAAACTAGATAGCTTTGTAATTTCTGCAAAGGGTTCTGGCATGAATGCTCAAGGTCAGGTTGACGTTGATGTAGTTTATGACAACAGACATTATCACGGAAAAGGTTTGTCAACAGATGTTATCGAATCATCAGCTTTAGCTTTGATTTCAGCATATAACAGTATTTATAGAGCACAGCTTGTACAAGAAGAGAAGATTGAAAAGGAGAACTCTTAAAATGGCTAAGAATTATAAGATTGCAGTGTTACCAGGTGATGGTATCGGCCCTGAGGTTATGGATGAGGCTTTAAAAGTATTAGCTGCAGTTCAAAAGAAATTTGGCTTTAGCCTAGAGTATAAGAAGCAACTAGTTGGTGGTTGCGCAATCGATGCATTTGGCACTCCTCTTCCAGAAGAAACCATGTCTGCTTGCAAGTGGGCTGATGCAATTTTATTTGGTTCTGTAGGTGGTCCAAAATGGAATCACTTACCTACAGCACAGCGTCCTGAGGCAGGAGCTCTACTTCCTTTACGTAAAGAGTTTGGTCTATTCTGTAACTTCCGCCCTGCTAAAATTTACCAGGGTCTAGGTGCTTTATCTCCATTACGTGCTGATATTGCAATGCGCGGTTTTGATATGCTTTGCGTACGTGAGCTTACAGGCGGTATCTATTTTGGTCAGCCAAAAGGCCGTGATGGTGAAGGTGCTAATGAGCGTGGTTTTGATACTGAGGTATATCACCGTTTTGAAGTTGAACGTATTGCAAAGATTGCTTTTGAAGCTGCAATGCTACGTGGTAAGAAAGTTACATCAGTTGATAAGTCAAACGTTCTACAAAGCTCTGTTTTATGGCGTGAGGTTGTAACTGAGATTGCTAAGAACTATCCTGAGGTTGAGCTTGAGCACATCTATGTAGATAACGCTACTATGCAGTTAGTAAAGAACCCTGCACAATTTGATGTAATGTTATGTTCAAATATGTTTGGCGATATCTTATCGGATGAATGTGCAATGATTACAGGTTCTATGGGCATGTTGCCATCAGCTTCATTAGGTGAAGGTGGTTTTGGTCTATATGAGCCAGCAGGTGGTTCTGCTCCTGATATTGCAGGCAAAAATATAGCAAATCCTGTAGCTCAGATCTTATCTGCTGCCCTAATGCTACGTTATTCATTAGGCGAGCACGAGGCTGCTAAGTGCATTGAAGATGCTGTTTCATTAGTTCTAAAAGATGGCTATTTAACATCTGATTTAATGGAAAGCGGCGCTTCTCCTCGTCCTGCTCTATCAACCTCTCAAATGGGCGATAAGATTGCAGAAGTAATCAACGGTTAATAAAAAGAATTTAGAACACATAGGTTTTTATAATGGGTAAAACACTTTATCAAAAGGTTTACGATAGCCACATTGTTTTCCAACAAGAAGGCGAGTTGCCAACCTTATATATCGATAGACAGTTAGTTCATGAGGTTACCTCTCCTCAAGCTTTTTCAGGCATCGAGCAGGCTGGCAGACAGTTACATCGTCCTGATTTACATCTAGCAACCATGGATCACGATATTTCAACTCGTGAACAAACTATCGAAGCTTGCTCTCCAATGGCTCAAGAGCAAATTAAAGCTTTAATGGAAAACACCAAAAAGTTTGGTGTTAAATTCTTTGGCTTTGGTGATGAGAATCAAGGTGTAGTTCACATTGTTGGACCACAAACTGGCTTTACTTTACCAGGAACTACTCTTGTATGTGGTGACTCTCATACAGCAACTCATGGTGCATTCGGTGCATTAGCTTTTGGTATTGGTACATCTGAAGTTGAACACGTAATGGCAACTCAGACTCTAAAGCAAGGTCGTCTTAAGACCATGAAAATTGAGTGTACAGGTAAGCTTCAAAAAGGTGTTTATGCTAAGGATTTAATTCTAGCAATTATCGCTAAACTAACTACAGCTGGTGGCACAGGCTACGCTGTAGAATTTAGTGGCGAAGCTGTTCGTTCTCTTTCAATGGAAGGCAGAATGACATTGTCAAACATGGCAATTGAGTTTGGTGCAAAAGCAGGCATGATTGCCCCTGATAATACAACATTTGAATATCTACGCGGAAGAATGTTTGCTCCAAAAGACAAGGCTTGGGATGATGCAGTTGAGTATTGGAAGACCTTAAAATCAGATGATGATGCTAAATTCGACGTTGTTGTAACATTAAAGGCTGATGAATTAGAGCCATTTGTAACTTGGGGTACTAACCCAGGTCAGGGCTCAGCAATTACAGCAAATGTACCATCACCTCTTGATTACTCTGATCCAATCGTATCTAAATCATGTAAGGATGCCTTAGAGTACATTAATCTAAAGAGTGGTGACAAGTTAATTGGAACTCCAGTTGACTACGTATTTATCGGTTCATGCACTAATGGTCGAATTGAAGACTTTAGAGCAGCAGCTGCTATCCTAAAAGGACATAAGATAGCATCTAACATCCAGTTAGCTATTGCTGTTCCTGGTTCTGGTTGGGTAAAAAAACAGGCAGAAGCTGAAGGCTTGGATAAGATCTTTACTGATGCAGGTTTTGAATGGAGACAGCCTGGCTGCTCTATGTGTCTAGCTATGAATGATGATAAGGCACCTGAAGGAATTCGTGTTGCATCAACATCAAACCGTAACTTCGTTGGTCGTCAAGGTAAAGGCTCACGTACTCATCTTATGAGTCCAGCTACAGCTGCAGCATGTGCTATAAAAGGCGCATTAGCTGATGTTAGAGAATTTATCTAGGAGATAATCATGCAAAAGTTTACTGTACATTCTGGTATTGCTGTACCTCTTGATTCAGCAAATATTGATACCGATCAGATCATTCCTAAGCAGTTCTTATTAGCTGTTGATAGAAATGGTTTTGGCGATCATTTATTCCACGATTGGCGTTATCTAGATGATGCTGAGACTGTAAAGAATCCTGAGTTTAATTTAAATAAGCCTGAGTATAAAGGTGCTACTATTTTATTAGCTCGTGACAATTTTGGTAATGGTTCCTCACGTGAACATGCACCATGGGCGTTAATGGGATTTGGTTTTAGAGCTGTTATTGCTCCTTCATTTGCAGATATCTTCTACAACAACTCTCTTGGCAATGGTTTATTACCATTAAAACTAGATGCTGCTGATGTAGATAAATTATTTAAAGTAATTGAAAAGAAACCAGGCACTAAAATCACTATTTCTTTAGAGAATATGACTGTTGATTGTGAAGACTTACACTTTACCTTCGATTTAGATCCTTTCCGTCGTCACTGTATGTTAGAAGGCTTAGATGCAATTTCTCTAACACTTCAACATGAAAAAGAGATTAGTGACTATGAGGCTAAAATGCCTTCATGGAAAGCTCATGGAACAAAGTAAAAATTAGATAGGATTTATATTTTGTTTTGGAAAGGACCAAAGTTAAACTTTGGTCCTTTTCTTTATTATTTAGCGCTGTTAAAAGCAGCTTCTAAAGCATAAGTTAATTGATCTGCACAAGATGTTGATTTAGTTTTACATAGGTTGCCACGTAAAATTGGAATAATCTCATCAATATTGTGGCCTGTAACTAAAAGCTTAATTGCTTTTAAATTACCATTGCAACCGCCTTCAAACTCAAGATTTTTAATAATCTTTCCATCAAGTTCAACAGATATTTTCTTACAGCAGGTGCCTTGTGTTAGGTACTCGTACATTGCATGTGTTCCTATAGTATTTTTATGATGTAAATTAGTCTAAAGACTCAATCACATCATTATAGCTTAATCTTGATTTTGGTCTTAAGCTGTTTGTGTCATCCTTTCTATAACCTAAAGTTACAATCATAACTGACTGTAAATTTTTGTCTTTAAGATTTAGAATTTCATTAGCTTTTTCAAAATCCATACCTTCAATAGGTGTACTATCAATACCCTTTGAAGCAGCTGCATATAATAAAGCAGACATTGCAATATAAGCTTGCTTAGCTGTCCATTCTTTGAAGTCACCAAGTTGTTCATGCATATGAGCAAATGCTTTACGATGAGAATCAACAGTATCCTTAATCTCTGGGTGGTCAGGATAACGACCATCTTTTACTTCAACTTCTGTTATCTTACTCATCTGAGCATCTGTTAACTTAGTGTTTGAACATAAAACCACAAAGTGAGAACAATCAGCTATTCTTGGAATATTAAAATCAGGAATTGCAGGTAAGATTAAATCCTTTGCTTTTTGAGTTGAACCTACAAAAAAATGCCAGGGCTGGATATTTACAGCAGAAGGAGCTAAACGAAGAACTTCTAGTAAATCCTTTACATCATTTTCAGGGATTTTCTTTGCGCTATCGTAATGCTTGGTGGTGTATCTTTCCTTTGAAATAGATAAAAAGTCTTTCATCTTCGTACTCCTAAAAATATAGTGTGATAACAATATAATAATATCAAAGTTAAAAGCATTGCATACAACGAATTTTGATAGATATTCTTAGTTTTTAAAAATTTTTTTTGCACTATGTCACTTTTTTGTAAACGCTTTCATTTTTACGTTAATTTTTATTTTTTTGAGTTTATAATGTTTTTTATTAGTTAAACGTAACCATGGAAGAAGAAAAAAAATGACCGAGCGTTATTCATTAAATCCAAACCTTGAGACTATCTCTAACAACAATGGAATGACTGTTACTATTATGGATTGGGGTGCAACTGTTATCTCATGCAAAGTACCAGTTAAAGGTGAAACTGCTCGTGAAGTTGTTTTAGGTGTTAAAGATCCTGCAAAGTGGTCAGAACAAGCTTGTTTCTTCAATGCAACTATTGGTCGTTTTGCAAACCGTATTGCAAACTCTGAGTTTGAAATTGACGGTAAGAAATATACTTTTGATTCAGGTGCAAAGCACTGCTTACACGGTGGTGTTGATGGCTTTGATAAGCGTCGTTTCACTCTAGTATCAAAGGCTGCTAATAGTTTAACTTACACTCTTCATTCACCAGATGGCGACATGGGTTTCCCTGGTAACTTTGATTTAACTGTTATCTACACAGTAACAGAAGATAACGCTTTAAATATTGAGTATGTAGGTAAGTGTGATGCTAAGTGCTATGCATGTATTACAAACCACTCATACTTTAATCTAAATGGTTTCAATTCAAACATTCTAAACCACTCAGTATGGATGGACGTTGATGCATTCTTACCATTAGATAATGATTCAATTCCTACAGGTGAAGTTCGCGCTGTAGATGGTGGAGCTTTTGATTTCAGAAAAGAAAAGACCATCGGCAAAGATTTTAGAAAAGATGATCAGATGACCGCTGCTTTAGGTTATGACCACCCATTCCTAACAAAGGGTGACTTATCAAAGGCATGCGTAAAGATTACATCTGATGATAAGAAACTTGCTATGGAAGTTTACTCAGATTACCCTGCATTCCAAATGTACACAGGTAACTATGTAAACGAAGGTACAAATCAGATTGTAGCTCGTGATAATGGTCAGTTATACCCTAACCAGTCAGCTATCTGTATTGAGCCTGAGTATTACCCAGATTGCCCTCACTTACCACAGTTTGCAGAGCTAAACCCAATGGTAACTCCTGAAAAGCCTTTAAATAAGACTATCGTATACAAGTTTTTATAAGACCGAATAAGCTAATCGTTCATATGTCACGCCTACCTCTGGTAGGCGTTTTTTTTATTTAAAAATACTAACTATTTCTTCTTAAGATCTGTATCATGAACCATCAATTGAGGTTTATATGGCATTAGATATCTATTCTTTTTTAATTGTTTGTCCGTTAGTCTTTATAGCAGGTTTTGTAGATGCTATAGCTGGCGGAGGTGCACTCATCTCAATCCCTAGTTTCTTTCTTGCAGGACTTCCAACTCACATGGCAATTGGCACCAACCGACTCGCCATTATCTTTGGAACATCTGTCTCCACATATAAATATGCAAAATTAGGCTATATAAAGCTAAAAAGAACAATTATTTGTATTCTGTGTGTTCTTTTAGGTACATATATTGGAGCGCAAATGGTGCTGCTCTTATCAGACAAAGAATTTAAGATCCTTTTACTTATCTTAATGCCGCTTACCGCCTTATATCTTTTGCATAAAAAGAAGCTATCTAATGTTGAAGGAAACTATTCTGAAGTAAAAATCATCTTAATTACAGCTATTATCTCTTTAGTTGTAGGCTTGTATGATGGATTTTATGGACCAGCTTCAGGTACCTTCTTAATTCTAGCCTTCTGTGCGTTTTCAAAACTTTCTGTTAAAAATGCAAATGGTTTATGCAAACCTTTAAATCTAAGTTCTGACATATGTGTGTTCTTTGTTATTGGTATCACGGCTTTGTATGTTTTGAATTAGTTTTTGTTGCAGCTGTTTTTAATATGGCAGGTAATTATTTAGGATCAAAGTTCTTTGAAAAAAGAGGAGCTTTTGCAACAATTCCTATTATGCTTGTAGTTATGAGTCTTTTTGTTATAAAAGTTTCATACGATTTATTTATCAAATCTGCTCTATAAAAACACATAAAAGAAATAAAACACAAGATTACTCTTTGTTTGTTATACTTTTTTTAAGTTATAACTAAGAATTTTGTTTTATGAATATCGATATTTATGTTTTTTTATTAGTCTGTCCATTTGTTTTTTTATCAGGTTTTATTGATGCAATTGCAGGCGGTGGTGGCTTTATTTCTTTGCCAGCTTATTTTATGAGTGGAATACCAGCTCACTTAGCACTTGGTACAAATAAACTATCTGCAATGATGGGTACAACAATTACAACCTACAAATATGCTCGACTAGGATACATAAACTTTAAAAGAGCTTTTTTTGCAGTTATTACAGGATTTCTAGGTTCCGCTCTTGGAGCTAAGGTAGCTCTTTTAATTCCAGATAAACAATTTAAGATTGCCCTTCTATTTGTCCTTCCAATTACCCTTTTTATTATTATAAAAAATAGAAATATGTGGAAAGACAAGGAGCCTAAAAAGGAAATCCTTGTTATTCTTTTATGTGCATTTGTTTCCTTTGTATTTGGTATTTATGATGGAATTTATGGACCAGGTACAGGAACATTTTTAATCATCGGCTTTTGTCTTATTGCAAACTGTACCCTTCAATCTGCAAATGGACTTACAAAGGCGGTTAATTTAACCACTAACATCGCTGCATTTTGTGTATTTTTCTACCATGACTCTGTATATCTACCTTTAGGACTTACCGCTGGTTTATTTGGTATTGCAGGCAATTATTGTGGAGTTAAATTCTTTGAAAAGAAAGGATCTTTTGGAACAAAACCTGTAATGATTTTTGTCCTAGTTCTCTTTATGATTAAGCTATCTTATGACTTGTATACTAAGTACTAACGTTTAATAGCTGAACACACATAGTGTTCAGCAATTCTTTTTATTTTAATTTCAATTCGACATCTTTTAAACTTAGACAATTCATTTCATTACCTAAATCGCATCCTTTTTTAAAGGTTGATTTCGCTTTATTTAAATCTATTTTCTGACCTAATTGACCATAAAAATAAGAATTGCCTTCTTCATAACAACCAGGAGCATAGCCATATGAACAAGATTCTTTATATTTTCCAAAAGCCATTGCTTCCTTTCCTTCATTGCGAAAAGCAGTTGCAAGACGCCAACAAGCATGTCCATTTTTTGATTCACATTGTTTGCTTAAAAAATCATTATTAAAAGCTAAAGCTGAACATATTGATAAGACACAAGCAATAAAGCAAATAACAGGTTTTACCATTTATATTTCCTTGATTACTCCACTACTTTTACATAATCGATGTCAAAAGTATTATTCTCATTTTTTATATTTGCTAAGTCATAAAGATTTAGCATTAACTGCATCCTATAATTAGTTGCCTGATGAATCGTTTTTATATGTTTATTATTTATGTAGAAGTCTACACAATCCTTTTTTTCCAGTCCAAAGAAAATACATTCCAATTTGATACATCTATCGAAAAGTATTCTTCATAGAATTCATCTGTTAAATGTGGATCTGCAAACTTTCTGATGCCAAATCCAATCATAGAACCATCATTCTTAATATTAGAGCCTTTTAGCTCAAATAGACACAACTCTGATGATTCTTTTTTATCAACTTCAGTTCCTATAAGCCAAAGAGCAGCCACATTCTCTTTTGAGATATTGCAGCGACATTTAAATTCCACGTGACCGTAACAAGGAGTTACCAAGAATTTTGGAGATTGTGCTTCCTTGACTATCAAGTCTTTTGAAAAGTGATGTTGACCAATAGATGAACCGATAGTTCCAAAATATACACCTGTCTGCAGATTAGATACTCTAATATTTCCATTGTATTCTTTAGACCAAGGCTCTTGATCATTAGCAATATACAAAGACAATATACTGTTTTTAATTCTGTAACTTGGCTTTGTTTTATTTACACTGCTCCATTGAGGCAAATAACATTCAAGCCAATAATTTTCATTTAGCGATGTTTCATTAAAATCATCTAACACAAACTAAATCCTTTTATTTGACTTTAAATAAAAAGACTTTAATATCATTACATCTTTATTGAATTATTGCATTTTTTATTTACCATAAACATTGATTTATATACCTTTTTGATTTCATGTCCCTTAGTATTTCTAGCAGGTTTTGTTGATGCTATAGCAGGTGGTGGCGGTTTTATCTCTCTTCCTGCTTTTTTAATTAGTGGCTTACCTTCTCTCGCAGCTCTTGGCACTAATATGCTTGCATCCTTCCCAGGTACTACATACACCACATATAAGTACGCAAAACTTGGTTATATAAATTTTAAAAGAGCTTTATTTGCAGTTATCTCTGTTTTTATTGGTTCTGCTATTGGAGCTAAGCTTGCGCTTATTATTCCTGACAGAGAATTTAAGATAGCAATGCTCTTTGTTTTGCCAATCACTCTTTACATAATTCTAAAACACAAAAATGTTACAGGAGAAAATACTAAAATAAGCGAATGGTTGCTTGTACTTTTATGTGCCTTAGTAGCTTTTATTTTAGGTATTTATAACGGTATCTATGGACCAGGAACTGGTACATTTTTGATTATAGGTTTCTGCTTAGTTGCAAAATGCACACTTCAGTCTGCTAATGGCCTAGCAAAAGCCGTTAACCTATCAGCAGATATTGGCGCTTTATTTATCTTTTTATCAAGTGATTCTGTTGTTATCTCTCTGGGTATTACAGCTGCCATCTTTGGAATTCTAGGTAACTATTTAGGAACAAAATTCTTTTTTAAAAAAGGAGACTTTGGAACTAAACCTATTATGATCTTTGTGCTTATTATTTTCATTGCAAAAGTTAGTTTTGACATATTTAATTACTAAATTAAAATTTCAAGACGAAGATAAAATTTATCGAATTTAAATCTGATTTTTCTCTTATTTTCTGTCATTATTATAATTAACATTATGTCAATTATTAAAATAAGGAATAACCATGATAAATTCTCATTTAGTAAAAGTTCCTGCACAAAAAGCATATCGTTTATTCAATGTAGGTGGCACAACATTAGTTTCTGCAAGTCATAACGGCGTTAGTGATGTAATGCCTGCAACATGGGCTTGTCCTCTAGATATCGTCCCTTTTAAAGCTACCGTCGTCATCGACAAATCCCACTTTACACGTCCTTTAATAGAAAAAAGTGGCTACTTTGCACTGATGCTACCAACAATGCAAACAATTGAAACAGTAATGAAGTTAGGTTCCATTTCTAAAAATGATATGGAAGATAAGTTAGAAAAGAGTGGAGCTCAATTCTTTACTTTTGACGAGTTTGATATGCCAATGGTTAAAGGTTGTGCAGCATATGCTATCTTTAAGCTTATTCCTGAAGAGCATAATCAGAAAACTTATGATTTATTTATCGGCGAAGCTGTAGCAGTTTATGCTGATGACAGAGTATTTAATAACGGTCACTTTATCTTTGAAAATGCTGATCCTAAATGGAGTACTCTTCACTATGTAGCTGGTGGCAGATTCTATTCAATTCATGATGCTACAGACGTAGCAGGATACGAAGAAGACTAAGCTTGAAAAACGTTAAATGAAGTTTGAGTTTTTTTTTCAAACTCAAAAGTATTTTTAATATTTGATGGGATTTTTTTCAAAAGAAGATCTTATTGATTTATAAGAAACTTTTGGTGCCGAAAGTGGGAATCGAACCCACACGCTTTTAAGGGCGGCGGATTTTGAATCCGCTGCGTCTACCAATTCCGCCATTTCGGCAACACCGTGACATTATATAGATAGCAATCTTATTTGTAAAGATTGCAATCTATAAAAAGACTAAGACTTTCTACGAAGAAGTACAAATGCTAAGGATGCAAACACGATTGTTGCAAATGTGGCACCTATAATAGGAGGAACTCCATACACTAAGGAGAAAGGAGCTACAATCTGATTTAACACATAATAGCCAAATCCTAAAGAAATACCTGAAAGAATTCTTGCCCCCATATTCATTGAACGTAAAGGTCCGAAGATTGTTGATAAAGCAAGTAATAGCATTACAAGCATAACAATTGGAGAAGCAAGCTTATTGTAAAAAGTTAATCTATATCGCTGAGAATCAACACCATTTGACTCAATATAGTTAATATAGTCATTTAATTGAAGAACAGATAAGTTCTCAGACATATCATTTAAAACTTCCATTCGCTTTAAATTTATACTTAAAGTCCAAGGCTGAGTAGCATATTGAGTAAATACGACGCCATTAGGTGTAAACTTTTGTTCTACAACATTGTTCATAACCCATTTACCATCGATAAATGATCCTGTCCAAGCCTTTGAGAAAGTCACTAGCTCTGTACCCTTGTATTCATATTTAACAACACCTACTAAAGTATTGTTATTAACCATGGCACAAATACCAATGAAGGTATCTCCTTCTTTAATCCAGGTTCCACTTGAGGTCATGGCAACACCTGATACTAAAGATGAACGTTTTGCATACTCATTTTCGGCAATTCTATCAAGACGAGGCGATATAACCTCACCAATAAATAGAACAACAAGAATTAGTGGAACAACACTTTTAACACAAGAAATACCAATATTTAGCTTAGATAAGCCGACAGATTGCAAGATAATGATCTCAGAGTTTCTTGCCATCAAACCAAGACCAACTACGCCACCAATAAGAATTGCTACAGGAAAGAAAGCAACCATTATGCTTGGTATCTTATAAGAAATATATTTAACCACAAAGGTAAAATCAATCGATCCTCTACCAACATAGCGTAAAGCATCGATTAAGTTAATTAGGGCAGCAAATAGGGTTAGACATACTGTTACTAACACTATGGACAAAATAATGTTTTTTCCAACATATCTGTCTAGAATTCCGTACATATTTATCTCTTTGTTAAATTAGCTGGCGTTTATTTTAACATAATTGTTGATTTCACAAGAAACTATAACAAACAGACAGATTTTTAAATATCGTATTTTAAATGTTTAACAAAAATCGTAAATTAAGATTTTGAATATGGCAAAACTACCAAAGCGCTTGACTTCACACTTTAATATTTGCCGTTA
>CAZEXR010000025.1:0-17548 GCA_964516675.1 uncultured Enterobacterales bacterium
GGGCCGTCGTCAGTTGGCTTACCCAATTCAGAAGATTCACAAGGCTACCTACGTTCTAATGAACGTTGAAGCAGAGCAGGAAGTTATCGATTCAATCGAAAATACTTTCCGTTTCAACGATGCCATTATCCGTAACCTAGTAATCCGTACAAACGAGCCAGTAACCGAGCAGTCTCCTATGATGAAGGCTCGCGATGAGCGTCGTGCACGTGATGAAGAAGGTGAGCGTCGTTCACCTAAAGCTGAAGCAGCAGCTGATGCTGAATAAGGAGAAATAAAATGGCTCATTACTATCACCGTCGTAAATTCTGTCGTTTCACTGCAGAAGGCGTTACCGAGATTGATTACAAAGATGTTGCTTTATTAAAGAACTATGTTACCGAGTCAGGTAAGATTGTTCCTAGCCGCATCACTGGCACAAGTGCAAAGTATCAGCGTCAGTTAGCAACCGCTATTAAGCGTGCTCGCTTCTTGGCTCTTCTACCTTACACCGACCTACAAAGCCGCTAATTAGGAGCTAAAATGGAAGTTATTCTATTAGACAAAATTGGCCGTTTAGGCGGTCTAGGTGACAAGGTTAAAGTTAAGAACGGTTATGCTCGTAACTACCTATTACCTTTAAAGAAGGCAGTTTTAGCTACTAAAGAAAACCTAGCAAAGTTCGAAGCAGAGCGTGCACAGTACGTTGCTAAGATCGAAGCTGAGTTAAAAGCTGCACAGGATCGTGCTGCTAAGTTAGTAGAGATTGGCACTTTAGTTATCCCAGCTTCAGCTGGTGACGAAGGCAAGCTATTCGGTTCAGTTGGTACACGTGATATCGCTGAAGCAGCTGCTAAAGCTGGTGCAGATCTTCACAAGTCTGAAGTTCGTCTTCCAGACGGCGTTCTACGTAATGTTGGCGATTTCCAAATCGAATGCCAGCTTCATGCAGACGTTAAGTGTGAAATCATTGTTTCTATCGTTCCAGAGAAATAATGTAGAGTCTGACTATTAAGATAAAAACGGAGACACTGTCTCCGTTTTTTGATCCTGCAATATATGAATGAAAATCTAAAGCCTATCCTTAAATGGGTTGGTGGAAAAAGACAACTAGTTCCATCTCTTTTACCACTAATGCCAAAAAGTTTTGACTTATACTGCGAACCTTTTTTAGGGGGCGGCGCTCTCTTATTTTCAATTCAACCTAATAAAGCAATTGTTAATGATATAAACCCAGAGCTTATCTCTCTATATAAAGTTGTAAAGGAAGATGTATCTTCTCTTATAAAAGAACTTTTAACCTATAAAAATGATGAAGAATTCTTTTATAAAATAAGAAACATTGACAGAGATTTAAAAAAATTTAATAAACTGTCATTAGTTAAAAAAGCTGCTAGAACATACTATTTGAATAAGTCATGTTTTAATGGTTTGTACAGAGTAAACAGAAAAGGACAATTTAATAGTCCCTATGGTCATTATAAATCAGCCTTTGTTCCTGATATAAAAGCTTTAAATTCATTAAGTGAGTATTTAAATATTTCTGATATTTCTATTTTTAATGGTAGTTATTTAAACTTACTTGATAAATTAGATTCTAAATCTTTTGTTTATCTTGACCCTCCTTATGATCCTGTTTCTGTATCATCGAGTTTTACAAATTATTCTAAATTAGGTTTCTCTCGAGAGGATCAGGTTTCTTTACGTGATTTTTGTAAGGAACTTGATAAGAGAAACATCAATTTTATGCTTTCTAATTCAGCTACCGAATTTATAAAAGAACTTTACAAAGATTTTGATGTCTCAATTGTTAAGGCCAGACGATTTATAAATTCAAAAGGCAATGGTAGAGGATTTATAGAAGAAGTTGTCATTCGAAATTACAAATAGCTAATAAGAGCCCCTTTTTAGAATATTTTGATTGAGTGCATTAAATACAATTTTGTTTTCAGCTACAATAGTTAAAACACAAAGGAAATTTCATGCAAACACAAAATAACATAGAAGATTTAAAACCATTTACAAAGTGGGTAGGCGGTAAATCTACTAGTGTTAAACATCTATTAGAATTAGTTCCATCTCATATTGATACCTATGTTGAGCCTTTTGTAGGTTCTGGGGCAATGTTCTTTTCCTTGAATTTTGATAAAGCGATAATCAACGATACCAATCAAGAGCTTATTTGTACTTACGAAACAATTAAAGATAATGTATATGAGCTTGAAATGTTTTTATCTACCTTAGTTTACGATAAAGGTCTATACGAGAAGATTAGAGCATGGGATAGAGAACCTAAGTTCCTACAAAGACCTAAAATAGAAAGAGCATCTCGTCTTATTTATTTAATGAAGACCTGTTTTAATGGACTTTACAGAGTAAGCTCAAAAAATTTTTTTAATACCCCTTTTGGTAATATTAAAAATCCAAATATCTGTGATTCAAAAACCTTAAGAGCTTGTTCTAAATATTTGAATAATAAACAGGTATCTATCTTTAATAAAGATTATAAAGAGCTTTTAGATATCATCCCTGATAATTCTTTTGTTTATCTTGATCCACCTTATTTTCCATTGTCAAAAACTTCAAATTTTACCTCTTATCAATCAGGTAAGTTTAAAGATACAGAACAGTATAGGTTATATGAATTCTGTATGGCTTTGCACGAAAGAGGCATAAAGTTCATGCAATCTAATTCATCAGCTCCTGATGTCTATGAATTGTATAAGAATTTCAATATAGGAGAGGTTAACGTCTCTAGACGTATAAACTCTAATAAAGATAAGCGAAACGCTGTTATAGAGCTTGCAATTACCAATTATGATAAAGATTCAGAGGAACTGATACATCTATAAAACAAATCCAGCATTAAAGCTGGATTTGATGGTTTGATTAGTAATAATCCCAAGGATCACCGTTAAAAGATTTAATGTCTTTTCGTACAATCTTCTTTCTTCGAACCTTTTGTTTTTGTTCAAGATTTTTACCTTGAGCTTCATCTGTTACAACAGTGTTTGGATCAATATAAGTGCTACCTTTAGCTGCATTTAAACTGTCTGATGCAATCTCACTTGCTTGTTCTAGAGCTTCTTTTCTTTCGTCTGATAAAAGCTCGCTTTGCTGAGATGATAAAACAGGATCTTCTTCTAGCTGATTGTAGCCTTCATCCTTGAGTTCATTGTTAATGGCGATAGCTCTTTCTTCCTTTGCTTTTAGAATTGAAGCTGAGTCGGTTAGCTTTTTAGCTAATGGCTCATATAAGGCCATTTTCTTTTCTTGATTTAGCTGATAGGCACTGTCAGTAAGCTGTTTTAAAGGAGAAGTCATATGCTTAGGCTTGTTTGTCATTTCCTTTGGAAGAGGACTTTTACCGATGACTTCTGGATCACCTAAGTACATAGGTTGTGTGTTTAGAATATATATATCTAGTACACATTTAAATCGAGCAAGAATCTCTCGGATGCCTAATTTTGAAAATATACCAAATTCTGGGCTCAGTGCATTAAAGCCTACTGCTTTTAAATCATATTTGTCTGCAATAAATAAAGCTCTTTCGTTTTGAAAATCTTGAGAGATTACAGTAACAGATTTAAGTAAGAAAACTTTTTTTGCTCTGATAACTGAGTCTAAAGTTGAATTACCAGCATAGTCAGGAACAATTCTATTTGCTGGAACTCCTGCCTTTACTAAAGCTCTTGTCATCTGACGTGGCTCATTGTAAGACTTATGTCGATTATCTCCAGACACTAAAATATATTCAATTTTACCGGCTTTAAATAGCTGAGATGCAGCCATTATTCTGTAGGTAAAAAAGTCATTAGGATGCCCTGTAGAGTCAAGGGATGAAGTTCCTAGTAACAGACCAACTTTATGGTGAGGAATTTTATCTATGCTTTCATAGGTTTTAAAAGCATAGCTAGAAATCTTAAAGCAGCCTAAAACAAGGAAGATAATACCTAGTACAACCGCAAGAAATGATAAATAACCTACGGTTTTTAAAAAACTAGACATATCTGAGGAATACCTCATTTCACTTGGATCTTGATATGACATTTTTTTCCTAAATTACATGTTTAACACAAGGTAGAGCACTAATTTTCTCATATAGCTTTTTTAGGTGATCTGCTTTGCTAACTTTTACGGGAACTGTGTAAGAAACGTAATTACCTTTTGAACTCTTACGAGGCGGTTCGGTAATTTTCTGCATACTTCCTTTTTCGATTTCATTGATAGCATTTTCAACTTCAACTAAAGCATTAACTACAGTTGAATCAACAATCACACGAAGTCCTACAATTGAAGGAAATTTAATTAGCTTTTCTAGATTTGCATATGAATCGGTCATATTTTAGCCCTCTGCAGACTCGACAACTTCTTCATCTGAACTAAAGAATAAACAAATTCTATCCCATAGTTTGCCAAAGAAACCGCATTCTTCGATATCTTGAACAGCTACAAGAGGAACCTTATCATAGATCTTACTGTCAATTTTAACTTCAACAACACCTAGTTCATCACCCTTTTTAATAGGAGCGACGAAGGTTGCTTTCTTTAGTCTATATCCTAATTTTATATCAGACTGGCGGCCACGTGGGATCAAAATATTTAAATCTTTAGAAATAGCAAGATCTACTTTATTTGATTGACCCATACGAACATCACGGGTTAAAAGCACTTTATTTGATGAGATTGGAGAATATAACTGGAAGTATCTAAAACCATAAGTTAATAGTGCTTTGTTATAGTCTGCACGTAATTTCTCTGATTTTGCGCCAATTACAGCAGCAACTAAGCGCATATTATCATTTGTCGCAGATGTTACTAAGTTATAACCTACTTGTGATAAATGACCTGTCTTAATACCATCTACGTTCATGGACTTATCCCATAGTAGACGATTTCTATTCATCTGCTTAATGCCATTAAATGAGAATTCTTTCTGGCTATATAGAGGATATTCATTTGGTAAATCACGAATTGTAGCGCGACCTAAAAGAGCCATGTCATAAGCAGTAGAGTAGTTCTCTTCATCGAACAAACCATGTACGTTAGCAAAGTGAGTGTTTTTTAGACCTAGTTGCTGAGCGTAGTTGTTCATTACAGATACGAAACCTTCTTGAGTACCTGCTAAGTGAATTGCCATTGCAACACAAGCATCGTTGCCTGACTGAATGATAATGCCTTGAACAAGATCTCTTACCTTAATGGTTTTACCTACTTCAATGAACATCTTTGAAGAATCGGTGTATTTCTTAGCCCAAGCATCTTCAGTGATAGTTACATCATCTTCCATGTGTAAACGGCCTGATTTTAACTCCATGCCAATTACATATGCTGTCATCATTTTTGTAAGTGATGCAGGCCAAATCTTTTCGTGAGCGTTCTGTTCACAGATCACTCTTCCTGAAAAGTAGTCCATTAAAACCCATGATTGAGCTTCAAATTTAGGGGGCTCTGGTAAAACGATTGGTGCAGGAGCCTGACCTTGAGCTTGTGCGCTAGGGGCAACGCCTGCGTTTGCTCGTACCTGAGCAAATGGATCTGGTATTTTGCCATCTGCAATTGCATTTAAACTTGTAATTAGTGCAGTAGCCAATAATGTTGTCTTTAATACTTTATTTAGTGACATCGTTTAGTCCTATATATTTTATATTTTTAAATTTTAAAATCTTTTAACAAAGCAGTCAGTATAACCTTTTGATTTTAAAGTGTTAACAGCTTGACGTGCTTGATTTTCACTAAGTGGTCCTACAAGGACACGGTTAATATTTCCCTGAGAGTGAATTACAACAGGATATGAAATCTTTGCAGCTACATTTTGTTTAATTTCTGAGGCCATTAGATCTGAATTACAAGCTACAAGTTGAATGTAATTTCCACTTACAAAACTAGAATTTGTAGGCATAGATCCTGTTACCTTTTTAGTAACTGCAGATACTATTCCTTTTCCTAATGAACGTGAAGTAGTTGCACCAATGTGTGTGTAAGAATCTGTTTTTTTATTTACTATATTACTTACAGCATTTGTTGCAAGTAATGTGGCATTTGAACATGCTGATGTAGGTGCTCCTGATGGGGTGCCTGTTGCATTAGCATAGCTACCATTTGTTTTTACCTTAATAAGTTCAATTCTAACTTTTGCAGTTCCTGTTCCCACCATATCAATGGCACGAGCTGAACCTTCTGATAGATCGATAATTCTGTCTCCAACAAATGGACCTCTGTCATTGACACGAACAATAACTTTCTTACCATTTCTTAGATTAGTAACTTTTAGATAAGCAGGAAGAGGTAGGTTTTTATGAGCTGCAGTGTAGCCCTTTTGATTATAAACCTCTCCATTAGATGTTTTTTTACCATGGAAACCTGGACCATACCAAGAAGCAGTGCCTTCTTCAATATATGAATCAGCACCGGTCCAAATCATATAGTTCTTACCTAAAACTCTGTAGTCTTTATTGCAACCACCTGAGCGCTGGCTTTCATAGATAGGTTTAGAACCCCCAATTCCTTGAAGATCAACTGTGGAAGTTTGAGGCATTGGTCTTGTCTTGTTAGGACCTGTGCCGTATTTATATCCTCCAGATGAGGTTCCTGTACCTTTGTTTGATGTACAACCAGAAATTAAAATGGTAGTAGATAAAACAATAGCAGAAGCTACTTTAATTAAGTTTTTCATTAAGGTCTCTTGCTCCTAGGTACTACCTTTATGCCATTTGCTTGTTTAACTTTATCTACCCCCATTGCAATGAATTCAGATAATTCATATACAGCTCTTGCGTACATAGGAGATGTGTTATAACGCATAATGGTGTTGAAGTTGTTAAGTCCGACAGCGTATCCTTTGTTGCCATTTTCTAAATCAAAAGCGAATAGTCTAATGTTTTGGTTTCTAGACAAATTAACTTTAGTGGTAACACCTGATTTATATAACTGGTCCACAGTAAGTTTCCACTGTTTTGCCATTAAAGCTGCTGCATCAGCATTATTTATATGGCAAGGGTAGTAGATACCACGTCCATTTTTCCACCCGTGGCCTTTAAAGTAATTGGCAACAGAACCTATAGCATCTTCTTTATCAGTAAACAGATTTACATAACCGTCATGGTCATAGTCAACAGCATAGTCAAGATATGCTGAAGGCATAAACTGACCCATGCCCATGGCTCCTGCATATGAACCTTTGATATCATCATAGTTCCATTGCTCACGGGATGCTAATGCGACAAATCTTGCAAATTCCTTAGAAAAATAAGCTTCACGCTTAGGAAAATTAAAGCCTAAAGTGTACAGTGCATCAAGTACACGCCATGAACCCATATTTTTACCAAAGAATGTTTCAACACCTATGATTGCACAAATAATTTCATAAGGCACACCATATTCTTGTTGAGCCTTTAATAAAGTTTTTTCATTCTCAAAATAGAATTTTACACCGGCGTTAATTCTTGAAGTTGTAATAAAGATCTTTCGATACTGCCACCATGGCTTACCTTCTGATGGTCTTGTAATTGCATCGATAATCTTTTGCTGATAAACAGCCTGATTTAACGCATTATTTAAAGTGGCAACATCAATGCCAGCGTACTTTGCTAAGGAATTAGCGTCTGCTGCAGCATTAGCTGTTGAGCTAGATGCTAAAAGTGATAACGCTAAAGATAAAACGATATTCTTAATGGTTTTCTTCATTATTTTTTTCTTAGCAGCTTAAAAGCTGTCTCCATTTAATCTTTTTTAAAGAAGCTACCTTTTTTATGAGTATGAATTGACATCATCATGCCAAAGCAAATCATCAAGGTAATCATCGCAGTACCACCATAACTAATTAGTGGCAAAGGTACACCTACTACTGGAAGAATTCCTGAAACCATTCCAATGTTCACAAAGATATAGAACATGAAAGTGAAGGTGAAACTTCCACATAGAATTCTTTCAAAATTATCTTTTGCATTTAATGTGATAAATACGCATCTACCAATAATAAAGCAATATAAAGAGATTAGAATTATAAAACCAACGAGTCCTGTTTCTTCAGACAAAACCGCAAAAATAAAATCTGTGTGTGGCTCTGGCAAGAATTCAAGTTGAGACTGACTTCCTTGTAGCCATCCTTTGCCATATAAACCACCAGAACCAATTGCAATTTTTGACTGAATAATGTGGTATCCGGCACCTAAAGGATCCGATGATGGATCAAGAAGAGTAAATACACGTTGTTTTTGATAGTCGTGCAAAACAAAATTCCACATAACAGGCAATGCCGCAGCTCCAGCTGCCGCTCCTGCAATAATCCACCACCATGAGAGTCCTGCAATAAAAATACCAATGCTTCCAGCTACAGCAACTAATGATGCTGTTCCTAAATCAGGCTGAAGAAGAATTAGAGCTGTTGGTATTCCTACGATTAAAAAGGCCAAGATGGTATTGAAAATCTTTGGGGGAAGAGGTGTTTTAGCTAAGAAAGTCGCTACAGCTAGAGGCATCACAACCTTGAATAGTTCTGAAGGCTGAATTCGTATAACACCAAGATTTAACCAACGTTGAGCGCCTTTTGAAATATCACCAAAAAGCTCAACTAAAATTAAAAGAACAACACCTATAAGATATAAATAAATTGACATCTTACCGTAATATTTAGGTGGAATTTGGGCAACTGCAATCATAATTAAGAATGCGCCACCTGTTCTTGTAACCTGTCTAATCAGCATATCAGCTTCTTGTCCTGATGCTGAATACAGAACAAAAAGGCTAAAGCATAATGCAAGGAAAAGACCAAACATTAGTGGTAAGTCTACATGGTAACGAGTAAAAATAGAGCCTCGAACCTTTTGTGAGTTAACTTGATTTAGTGTTGATTTATCTTGTGTCATAGTTATTGCAATATTGCAGTTCCACCCATTCCAAATTTAACTACTTGAGGTTCTTTTTCTCCCATGTATCCATTTGGATATAAATCTAATAAATATTTGTCAATGATTGCTCTTGCAACAGGGGCTGCTTTTGTAGAACCACCACCTTCATTTTCTAGAATAATTGCAACTAAAATTCTAGGATGAATAAATGGTGCATAGGCTACGAATAAGGCATTATCACGGTGTTCTAGCTTTAGCTTTGATGCGTTATATTTTTCACCTTGCTTGATAGAAACCACCTGAGCAGTACCTGATTTACCAGCTGCTTTATATTTAGCTCCATAGAAAGCTCTTCTACCTGTGCCTTCAGGTCCATTTACTACTAGATACATGCCTGTTCGACAATCTTCATAGAACTTTCTGTTGGTAACTTTCATATTATCAACAGGTTCTTCTTGTTGATAAGGCGTAACTTCACTAGAGTTAGGATCAACCATCTCCTTTAGTAAATGAGGTGTTTTTGTTACACCGTAGTTTGCTAAGGTAGAATGGGCTTTAGCCAATTGCATTAGTGTTGATGTCCAGTATCCTTGACCAATACCAATAGGCACGGTGTCACCTAAATGCCACTGTTGACGGAATCTGTTTCTTTTCCACTCTCTAGATGGGTTTACACCTATTGATTCTTCTGAGATATCAATACCAGTTTTTCTGCCAAAGCCATATCTATCAAGATAATCATGAATTCTGTTAATACCCGCTCTGTAAGCTAAATCATAAAAGTAGGTGTCAGCTGAAATTTCAATTGCTCTGTATAAGTCCATCCAACCATGACCCCATGCTCTCCAGTCTCTAAACTGATGAGTTGATCCTGGTAATTTGAAGTATGGAGGACCAAAGAATGATCCATTAGTTGTGATTAGTTTTTCATTTAATCCCATTACACAAAGTAAAGGCTTGACTGTAGATGCAGGAGCATAACCACCTTGAGTAGCTCTGTTAATAAGAGGGTGTCCTGGGTGATTTAAAAGTCTGCTGTACTCACCTGAACGAATACCTCTTACAAAAGGATTTGGATCGTATGTTGGGTTTGAGTACATTGCTAGAATTTCGCCGTTAGACGGATCTAGCGCAACAATTGCTCCTTTCATATTTCCAAATATTTCTTGAGCGTAATACTGTAATCTAATATCAATTGTAAGGGTAATATCCTTACCTGGAATAGGCGGATCATACTTTAGTGTACGAATAACCTGACCATGAGAATTAACTTCTACTTTTGTAGAACCTGTAACTCCATGTAGGTAATCCTCATAATATTTTTCAATTCCAAGCTTTCCAATTTCAGAAGAACCTTCGTAGTTATCTATCTTGCCTTGTTCTTCTAGCTTTTGTAAGTCTTTTTGATTGATTCTTGAAACATAGCCTGTTGCATGAGTTGTAATATCAGCAAAAGGATAATATCGCTTCAAATTAGCTACAATTTGAGCGTTAGGATATTTATAAGAATTAACTGCAAATGTTGCGATTTGTTCTTCTGTTAAGAAGTTTGCTAATTCAACACCTGAGAATCGTTTTCTTGTCTTTGATTCATAAAGAAGTCTTTTTACGTCCTTTTCGGATAGATTAAGACTTAGCTCTTTATCTAAAGCTCTAATTGTAGCTTCATTAGGGTATAGCTTATTTGGAAATAACATCAAATGGTATACAGGAGAGTTCTCTGCTAATACAACATGGTTTCTGTCATAAATAATTCCACGAGGAGGAACTACAGGCATAACCTTAATGCTATTTTCATTTGATCTTGTTTGATAATCTTTATATGAAATGATCTGTAGATAGTACAAATTACAAAATAGTACTACCACCATTAAAATTGAGATTCCAACACATATAAAAACTCGAGAATAAAAAACGCTGTTTGCCAATTCTTCATTTTGGGCATTTCTTCCCGCATTTGATTTTGAAGAACGTCGTTTTTCATCCTTAGAGCTAAAAAGTGCACGCTCTTTGCGCTTTTTTTTACTAAAGAAAGCCAATTTTTTCTCTATTAAATCTTTTTCTTATAAATACTTTTTTACAACATTATTTTAACGATAATTTTATTGATTTTCGCTAATTTTTTTCTATTTGTAATCAATATTTGAATAATTTATTTACTATGCTCTGTGATAAGGTAAGTTAGCATAAATACTCCATCCTCTATAGATGGTTTCTGCTAAAAATACTCTTACTAGAGGATGAGGTAATGTAAGTTTTGAAAGTGACCATAACTCATTAGCTTTGCTCCGAACTTCGTCGGTTAAACCATTTGGTCCACCAACGATTAAAACTACATCCATACCTAAATTTTGCCAAGAACCAACCTTATCACCTAGTTCTAATGAGGTAAACTGTTTGCCTCTCTCGTCTAGTGCAATAATGTAAGCCTTTTTAGGTAAAGCCTCTAAAATCATTTTTGCTTCTAATTCTTTTGCTTTAGCATCAGAATTTTGTCCATTGCGTTTAACTGGTGCTATTTCTTCAAGCACTAGTTTCATCTCTGGAGGAAATCTTTTTTGATAGTCATTAAATGCTTCTTTAACCCAAGATGGCATTTTTGTCCCTACAGCTAGAAGAATAAGTTTCATTATTCTTCAACTCCTGCAGCCATGCATCTGTATAAATCATCAAGTTCATATCTTTGACGAGCTTCTGCTTGTAAAACATGAACCATAACAGAACCAGTATCAATGATTACCCATTCACCGACCTGTTCACCTGACAAAGTAATTCCTTTTAACCCTTCTTTATAAAGGGTATCTTCAAGTCTTTGAGCTATAGCAACTACGTGGCGGTTTGATGTACCTGTACAGATAAGCATTTTGTCTGCAATAGATGAATGTTTTTCAACGTCAATGCAAACTAAATCGTGAGCCTTTGAATCTTCTAAAGTTTTAATGCATTTTTCGACTAAAATTTCGTTTTTCACAGATTATCCTATAAATTTTTGTATAAAGAGTGAGAAATAATGTATTCAATCACTTCTTTTGTTAAGTATTTATTGCAGTAATTTAATTTACTAATATTTGCAAAAGATTTCTCAAAATCTAAATTTTTTGCAAATATTTTATAAAAATCGTTCAATTCTTCTCTTATTTTACTAGAACTTACATCATTAAAACATCTTTTTAGGACAAAGCAGTGTCCTGTTTTGTCATTTTGTGATGTGTAAAAATTAGAGTCATCCTCAAAAATAGCAAAGTCATTTAAATAAGGTTTTACCTTTTCATGAGCATCATCAATTGAATATCCTTCTCGTCCTGTCACCACAAGATTGCACAATGTCGACAGTTCAAGCCCTCTTTTCCATTCATCAAGGTATAAAAGAGAGTCCATTCCCATGCAAAAGAATAAGGTAGAATTTTTATATAGATCCTGTAATTTTGTTAACGTGTCATAGCTATAATGTGGGATTGCATTATTTTCTTCAATGAAGCTTATTTCATAATTAGGAGAACAAAATCCTGACAGTTTTAGCATTTCAACTCTAGAATTGAAATCAACTTTACAGGTGTTTTTATGAGGAGGGGTGGCATTAGGTATGATGATGAATTTATCTATAGATAAAGTATCTCTTACATAGTTTACTAATGACAAATGATCATTGTGAACGGGATTAAAGCTTCCACCTAAAATACCAATTCTATAATTTGTTTTATCAGTTAAGGAAGACACTATAGTTCCTTAAGTTCTCTTACGGATGTATTTGCAACAGATACTGCCATGTTTTGAAGACATTGATATGCAGTTGATTCATCAAAATATTGAATGGCTTTTGATGCTCGAGCAAGTTCACTTTCAAGATAGTCAAAAAAATCTTGAGGCATTTTTCTTGCTGCTTTTAAAACTGCATCTTGTGCTGAAGGAACAGAAATATATAAAGATCTAAAGAAATTTGCTTTTTCTCTAAAATCTACTGAGCCGCTCATCATCTTAGGATTTTTATGTGTTGCACTTACTGCAGCTAAAACTCTATCAAAATTAGAAATTATCATCGAAACAACAGTACTGATATTTGTATTTGTTTGACATACTGAATAGAGGATATTTAAAGCTCGCATGGTGTCAGGAGCTAAAACAGCTTCAGCAAATTCAAAGCCTGAGTATCTACTATTAGATGATAAAAAAGAAGATGCCAACTCTAGAGAAATATCATTGGTATCAGATGATAATTTGATTAGTTGATAGAACTGATCTACTGCAACTAAGTTGCCCTCACAGGATAATGTTAAAAAATCTGCTGCATCATTTTGTATGTTAAAACCATAATGTTTTGCTCTTTGAACAATCCACTGTGTAAAATCTCTGCCAGTTGGAGCATAAAGGATTTCAATGACACTTCCTATGTCTTTAAGAAAAGCAAAGATGTGTTTTGCTTTTGCATCTCCTGTTGCTTTCAAATCTTCTTTATACGGCTCTGCTTTTGCAGGAACCAATGATTTTACAATTCTTGGCAGTTCTACTATACATACAACACCAGGACGCGATCTCTTTGCTAGTAATTGAAGCACCTGAAGTGCTATTGCATTAAGTGCGTTAAGGTAGATTTTGATGATTCTATCGCCACCAAAAAGACCTGGGTCGATTAACTCATTCTCTAATCTTGAAAGATTTGCTTTTGATCCTGAGGAGAAGTCATCATTTGTAAATATTAGAAAACCAGCTTCAGGTAGTTCATTTCTAGCTTGTTTTAATATAGCAGAGCTACGGTCACTTTTTAAAAAAGGATCGTCACTACAAAAAACATATACAGGCGCAAGAGACATGACACTACTTTTATATTTGCAAATTTAAGAAATATGTCTTTATCTTATTCAGATTCAGACTCAGACTTAATAAAACCTTCTTCAGAAAGATTATCAGGTGCTTCATGAACCATTTTAATTGGTGTATTTGGCAACTTATAGGTTTTATTTTTATTTAGAACTTTCATTCCATTGTTTAGATCTGAAAGTCTTACACTTGTTGACTGTGTTTGATCTATTGCATCTTGCTCTTGAAGTGCATCGATTAAAGTCATTGAAGGTGAGTTGTCGATATAGATTTCACTATTATCTTCACCTTTTGCTAATAGTAACTGAGCAGGAACCGATTTAGGTTCGCTAGGATCACTTTGCTTGCCTAAATAACTAATTCTTCTGATCATTTGATCTGACAATTCTTCAAAGCATTCTTCAATTAAGATTTGCTGCTCATTAGTACTTGCTAGAGTATTGTCTGCTTTGTTTAATGTTGTTCTAGTAATACCGTTTCTCATCACGATAGGACGAGTGTAGTTAGGTATTTTAAGCTTAGCACTAGACGTTACAATTAAGTTGTATTCTTTTGCACTACCTAAAGCATCGATGGATGCTAAAGGCATTGAAACAGAAGGGCTTGAAATTTCAAGATTAAGAACATTTTTATCTTCTTTAATCTCTCTATTTGCAGTGCCTTGGTAGTTCACTTTTACGCCTCTAATTTGAAGCTTTTGAACTACTAATTTATAAAATCTATCGTGGTAAGAGCCACTTACATTAATTTCGGCCAGACTTGTATCAAGTCTATTTTGATGTGGTAAGTGAAAACCACAGGCTGTTAATCCTAATAGTAATGCACCAACACAAATAAGCTTTAATTTCATTCTGGCCGTCCTTAATGTTAATTAGATAGCAACGATATTTACTAAGCGACCCTTAACATAGATTGTTTTCTTAATCTGTTTTCCGTCTAAGAATTTCTTAGCATCTTCATCATTTTGAGCTAAAGCGATTACAGATTCTTCATCTAATTTAGGATCGATGTTGATACGTGCACGTACTTTGCCGTTAATTTGAATTACTACAGTAATTTCTTCTTCCTGTAGTGCATCCTTATCAGCAACAGGCCATGAAGCTGTATCAATATCAGTTGTATTACCTAGAGTTTCCCATAGCTTGAAGCAAATGTGAGGAACGATAGGGTATAGCATTGTAATTACGTTATTGTAAACTTCATAGCGAACAGCTAAAGATGTTTCATCTGTTGCTGTGCACTTAGAAGCTGAATTTAACAACTCCATAATTGCAGCAATTGCTGTATTGAAAGTCTGACGACGACCCATGTCATCGGTAACCTTTTCAATTGTTACATGCAATTCGTGACGTAGTTTCTTAAGTTCTGGTGTTAACTTAGATTTATCAAGAGCTACAAACTTGCCAGCGTCTGCTAAATCATTTACCTGAGACCATAACTTACGTAAGAATCTTTGTGAACCTTCAACACCTGATTGTCTCCACTCTAGAGTTAACTCTGCAGGAGAGGCAAATAACATGAATAGACGTACAGTATCAGCACCATACATTCTTACCATTTCTTCAGGGTCAATACCATTGTTCTTTGACTTAGACATCTTAATCATGCCTTCGTGGTGAAGAGTATGACCTTGCTTATCAACAGCTGAAATAATGTTGCCCTTGTCATCACGAGTTGGGAATGCGTCAAGTGGATTTACCCAAACCTTAGATCCGCTTTCTCCTTCGTACCAGTAGGCATCAGCTAGCACCATACCTTGGCATAATAAACGCTTGAATGGTTCATCTGAGTTAACCATACCTGCATCACGTAACATCTTAAAGAAGAAACGTGAATATAGTAGATGTAGCACAGCATGTTCAATACCACCGATGTACTGATCAACTGGTAACCAGTAATTTGCAGCATCTTTATCAAACATTGACTTGTCATCACGAGCAGAGCAGTAACGAGCGTAGTACCAAGATGATTCCATGAAGGTATCAAATGTATCGGTTTCACGAGTTGCACTCTTGCCTTCGTAAGTTGTTTTGTACCACTTCTCATCTGTCTTTAGAGGAGATGTTACACCATCAATCTTAACATCGTAAGGAAGCTCAACAGGTAAGTTCTCGTCCTTCTCAGAAACAACTTCACCAGTTTCATCAATGGTAAGCATAGGGATAGGAGCACCCCAATAACGCTGGCGAGAAATACCCCAATCACGTAGACGGTAGTTTATCTTACGTTCTGCACAACCAATGCTTTCTAACTTATCTGCAATAGCTTTGAATGCTTCTTCAAAGTTCATGCCATCAAATTCGCCTGAGTTACATGCAATACCATGTTCTGTAAATGCTTGTTCTGAAAGATCTGGTTCGCCTGATTCTTTTGATTCTTTGATTACAGGAATGATTTCAATGCCATATTTCTTAGCAAATTCATAGTCTCTTTGATCGTGACCTGGAACTGACATAACTGCGCCGGTACCATAGTCCATAATTACGAAGTTAGCTACATAGATTGGCACCTTTCTTCCATTTAATGGATGAATTGCGTATAGGCCTGTTGCCATACCTTTCTTTTCCATTGTTGCAAGATCGGCTTCAGCAAATTTCTGAGTACGGCATTCTTGGCAGAAAGCTTCTAGCTCAGCATTTGTTTCACAGCACTTTTTAACTAGTGGGTGATTTGCAGAAATAGAAATATAAGTAATACCCATGAAGGTATCAGGACGTGTTGTATAAACAGTAAATTTATCGTTACTGCCATCAACATCAAAAGTAATATTTAGACCTTCTGAACGGCCGATCCAATTACGCTGCATTGTGCGAACACGCTCTGGCCAACCGTCTAATTTATCAAGATCTTTTAATAATTCTTCAGCATAAGCTGTAATTTTTAAATACCACTGTGGAATTTCACGTAATTCTACCTTAGCACCACATCTCCAGCAGCAACCGTCTTCTACCTGCTCATTTGCAAGCACGGTGTTATCAACTGGACACCAGTTTACAGAAGAAACCTTCTTATAAACTAAACCTTTTTTGTATAGTTCACCAAAGAACTTTTGTTCCCACTTAAAGTATTCAGGTCTGCAAGTTGCAATTTCACGTGACCAATCATATGAAAGACCTAAAGACTTTAACTGTTTTTTCATGTAAGCGATGTTTTCATAAGTCCAATCGCCTGGTTGGCGGTTGTTCTTAATAGCAGCATTTTCAGCTGGAAGACCAAAAGCATCCCAACCGATAGGTGCAAGAACATTTTTACCTAATAAACGGTTAAAACGAGCAATAACGTCGCCTAAAGCATAGTTACGAACGTGACCTAAATGTAAGCGACCTGATGGATATGGAAACATAACCAAGCAGTAATATTTTTCTTTATTCTTGTCTTCTGTTGCATGGAAGGTATCGTGATCGGCCCAGTATTTTTGAACCTCTGGCTCGATCTCTTGTGGATTATATGCAACCTTATTGTCAGCCATGGACATTGCTCCGAATTAAACTTTTAAAAAATTTGTACAAATCTAAAATAATCATATATTTTGCCACATTTATGCCTTATTTTTTCGAGCAAAATGAAAAATAAATGACAAGCATTGATGTGGCGAGATTTTAAGGTATCAGGTAATTGTCTAATACCTTAAAAAAGAATGAGAATTAGCGGAAAAAGAAGAGTTAACGCAAGAAGCATTCCTCTGAAAAGATTTCTTACTTTTATGTCATGAGGATTTACTCTTGCTAAATAATAAGAAAGCGTTCCTAGAAAAGCAGCAAACCATAATGATAGGACAATAAATTCGTAAAACATAAAAACATCTTTATATACAAATAACTATTTAAAGTTTAACGAATTTAGATTAAAAAGTATGGCAAAACTACCAAAGCGCTTGACTTCACACTTTAATATTTGCCGTTAAA
>CAZEXR010000026.1:0-17150 GCA_964516675.1 uncultured Enterobacterales bacterium
TGAACTTTTTTTAAATCTTTTTATTAAGAAAATGATACATAGGTCAAAAATAGTATAAAATAGCGCAGCAAATTTAAATCAAAAACTCAGAAAAAGAGTTATTCATCACAGGGTTTCAAAATGGATGTTCAAAAAATCCGTAACATCGCAATTATTGCGCATGTTGACCACGGTAAAACTACATTAGTAGATAAGTTACTACGCCAATCAGGCACTCTTGACCGTAATGAACTAGGTCAGGAACGTATCATGGACTCAAATGATATCGAAAAAGAGCGTGGTATTACTATTCTTTCAAAGAACACCGCTATTAACTGGAACGATTACAGAATCAATATCGTAGATACCCCAGGCCATGCTGATTTCGGCGGTGAGGTAGAACGTGTTATGTCTATGGTAGACTCAGTATTACTTTTAGTAGATGCTGTTGACGGTCCTATGCCACAGACTCGTTTCGTTACACAAAAAGCATTCGCAGCTGGCTTAAAGCCAATCGTTGTTATCAACAAGTGCGATCGTGAAGGTGCAAGACCTGATTGGGTTATCGATCAGATTTTCGACTTATTCGATAACTTAGGCGCAACTGACGAACAGTTAGACTTCCCTGTTGTATATGCTTCTGCATTCCAGGGTTGGGCAACTTTAGATTTAGAATCTCACGGCGACAACATGGAACCATTATTCCAAGCTATTGTTGATCGTGTAAGTCCTCCAGATGCTGACCTTGAAGGTCCATTCCAGATGCAGATTTCATCACTTGATTACACTTCATATGTTGGTGTTATCGGTGTTGGTCGTGTAAAGCGCGGTGTTGCTAAGGCAAACCAGGCTGTTACCATTATCGATAGAGATGGTAAGACACGTACAGGTAAGATTGGCCAGGTTCTAGGTTACTTAGGTTTACGTAGAACTCAGGTTGAAGAAGCTGAAGCTGGTGACATTATTGCAGTTACTGGTTTAGGTGAACTTAAGATTTCAGATACAATCTGTGACAATGCTGCAGTTGAAGCATTACCTGCTTTATCTGTTGATGAACCAACAGTTTCTATGAACTTCTGTGTTAACACATCACCATTCGCAGGTCGCGAAGGTAAGTTCATTACTTCAAGAAACATCGAAGAAAGACTACGTGAAGAATTAGTTCACAACGTAGCTTTACGTGTTGAAACAACTGAAGATACTGATCGTTTCAAGGTTTCAGGCCGTGGCGAACTTCATTTATCAGTTCTTATTGAAGAAATGCGTCGTGAAGGCTATGAATTAGCTGTATCACGTCCTGAAGTTATTCTTCACAAAATTGATGGCAAGACCATGGAACCTTATGAGATCTTAACTTTAGATCTTCAAGAAGAACATCAGGGTCCTGTTATGGAAGAATTAGGTACTCGTAAGGGTGAACTAAAGAACATGGTTCCAGATGGAAAAGGCCGTGTACGTTTAGATTACAGAATCCCTGCTCGTGGCTTAATTGGTTACCAGTCACTATACATGACCTTAACCTCAGGTACAGGTTTAATGTTCCACACATTCGACAGCTATGACGAATATGCAGGTGGTAGCATCGGTGAACGTAAGAACGGTGTTCTTATCTCTAATGATACTGGTAAGGCAGTTCCTTATGCATTATGGTTCCTACAGGAACGTGGTCGTTTATTCGTAAACCCTGGTGAAGAAGTTTACGAAGGTGAAGTCATCGGCTTACACGTACGTAGCAACGATTTAACTGTTAACCCATTAAAGACTAAGAAGCTAACCAACGTTCGTGCTGCAGGTTCTGATGATGCTATTATCTTAACTCCAGCATTAAAGATGTCTCTAGAACAAGCTTTAGAATTCGTTAACGAAGACGAACTTGTTGAAGTTACCCCTCAGAGCATTCGTATCCGTAAGAAGAACCTTTCAGAGCTAGACCGTGTTCGTGCATTCCGCGCAACTGGTGGTAAAAAAGCTGACGAATAAAGTTCACTTATAGTGCTTTAAAAAAACCTGCATTATTTTAATGCAGGTTTTTTTGTGTCTTTTATATATTAAACGTTGATAAAACAACCAATTATTCCATTTTAAACACTTTATTATCCCAAGAGTTTTTGCACTATTTTTGTGCTGTGCTACATTTTTGTGCTAAAGTGTAAGAAAATAGATGCACTATTATTGACTGTTTTAGGATAACCATGACTGAGAAAGACAAAAGCAACATTGTAGAAAGTCTAACAACTGCTGTACTCATTACAGATAATGACTTTTGCATTGTATATGCGAACACCGCTGCTGAGCAGTTGTGTGGAATTTCTCGTACTCGTCTAAAACATACAAATGCAATTGATCTACTCGATAAAACTGAAGAATCTCTTTTAGAGGCCTTAAAAGAAATCGACTTTAAAAACAATTTCCAGGGATTCTCAGCTGCAGACGTTTTAGTTTCACCATTTCCAGGTAAATCATCAAAGGCAGATCTTTCAATTTTTCATTATGCACAAGATGATTTTGAAGGTTTACTTTTAGAACTTCATCCTATTGCTCATCAAGAAAAACTTATCCATCAAGTCCAGCAGAACAACCAATACAATGCTGCTCGTGATTTAATCCGCAACTTAGCACACGAAATCAAAAACCCTTTAGGTGGTATTCGTGGTGCAGCCCAGCTTATTGAAATGACTTATGCAAATAAGGTTGAGGGATTAGGTGATTTTACAAAAGTAATCATTGAGCAAACAGATAGATTAAAGGTTTTAGTAAACAATTTATTAGGACCACAAAGACCAAAACCTCTTGAAATGGTTAATATCCATTTTCTAATCGAAAAGGTTTTAAACTTAGTTTTATTGCAAAGGGAAAGCGATAACATAAATATTGTTAAAGATTATGATCCTAGTTTGCCAGAACTAATGTTAGATATTGATTCAATTGAACAAGTACTAATCAATATTATCAACAATGCAATACAAGCATTAAAAGATGCAGATACTAAAAATCCTACTGTTGTTATAAAAACAAGAGCAAGCATCAGAACTATTGTAAGAAACAAAAAGTATCCTATGTCTATGATTGTGTCCATTTCAAACAATGGTCCTCAAATTCCTGAAAATATTAAGCAGACCGTTTTCTATCCAATGGTTACAACAAAACTAAATGGAAATGGTTTAGGTCTGTCTATTGCGCTTAATATTGTTGAACGTCATAACGGCACAATTGAATGCCTATCTGATGCTCACGAAACATCTTTCAAAATTATTCTGCCAATTAAAAGCGGAATTCACGGAGAAAACTAACTATGAATCCTATGATTTGGGTAATCGATGACGACGCAAGTATTCGTTTTGTTTTTGATAAAGCTTTAGATGTTAACGGTATTGTTCATCGTTTATTTGAGAATGGCGAAGCAGCTTTAGAAGCGTTAAAGAAAGAAACTCCAGATGTAATTGTGTCAGACATTAAAATGCCTGGTATTAATGGATTAGACCTTATCAAGGCTGTTCATGAAATTGATGAAAACATTCCTTTTATCATTATGACAGCTCACTCTGATTTAACAGCAGCAATCGATGCTTTTAATGGAGGATCTTTTGAATATCTGCCAAAACCATTTGATATTGAACAGGCTATTTCTGTTATTCGCCGTGCAGCTGTGCATAGAGTTAATATGCTTCAAATGCTTGACCAAAAGACAAAAGTTGCAGAGGGCACACCAACAGCTGCAGTAACAACCGAACAAAGTGAAGAAACAGAAATTATCGGTAAGTCACCTGCAATGCAGGAAGTATTCAAATTTATCGGTCGTATTTCTAAGACTGATTTACCTGTACTAATTCATGGTGAAATCGGCACAGGTCGAGGTCAGGTTGCAAAGGCCCTTCACAACCATGGTGAGAGAAAAAATAATAAGTTTATTTCTCTAAATATGACTTCAATTTCTCAAGAAATGGTTAAGTATGAGCTATTTGGAGATATCAATAAGGATCCTTCTCAATGTGCTATTGTAAAGGCTGATGGTGGTACCTTATTTATTAACGAGATTTCTGACATGCCAATGGATTGTCAGAACCGCCTATTACAGCTACTACATCATCAAGAATACACTCCTATAGGAAGCACCACTCCTGTAAAAGCAAATGTTCGTATTATTGCATCAACATCTCATAATCTTGAGGAAAAGATTGCAGATGGAAGCTTTAACTCAGATCTTTACTACAGACTGAATACACTAAATACAAATATTCCTCCTTTACGAGATAGAAACAACGACATTCCTATGCTTGCCAAGCATTTCTTAGCTCAAAGTGCAGTTGATGGACATACTGAACCTAAAAAACTAACCTCTGAGGTTTTAGTTTTCTTATGTCGTCTTCCTTGGCCAGGTAATGTACGTCAGTTAAAGAACTTATGTAAATACCTAACTATCATGGTAACAGGTCGTGATATTCAGTTAGTTGATTTACCTTCTGAGTTTTTGCATTCTAACAATAACCAGAATAAAGCTACTCCAGTAAATACAAATGCAAATAAAGAAAATTCATCTTGGCAGGAAATGTTAAGAGCTTGGGTTGATAGCAAATTAAAATCAGGAGAACATGACATTTTAAATGAGGCTGTTCCTGAATTTGAAAAAGTTATGCTAGAGGCTACTCTTACATTTACTGGTAATCACAAACAAGAATCTGCAAAGCTTTTAGGTTGGGGACGAAATACCTTAACAAGAAAGATTAAAGAGCTAAATATTAACTAAACATATAAGTTTACTAATACAGAAAATCATTAAAGAGTGACTTTTTTACAGTCACTCTTTTTTATTTGCAATTACAAATCAACTCACACTATTTTTTAAAATAGTACTCTAAACTAAGAGAGTTAATTGAGATTGGAGGTCGTATGACAGCAAAAATGACAGAAAAAACAAAAATTATCTATAGCAACGACATCATGCTAACACTATGTCAAAGTGTTGCTAACGTGCTTACATCAGCTACAGGTACAGAAACAAGATATACACCATTAGTGCAGAAAATTACAAAAACCTTACTAACACCTGATATTGGTACATTTGTTATGTTCACAGGTTCTTTCTCTGGTATGGTTGTAATTAACTTCCCTAAAGAAACAGCTATGGAGTTATATTCTTCATATCTTCGTAATATGGGCTTGTCAGATGAAGATATGGCAAAGAACTATACCCAAGAAGAAGTAAGTAACACTCTTGGCGAACTTATGAACCAGATTTTAGGTAACTTTACACGTCAGGTAAGTGAAGAGTTACATATTAGAATAGATCAGTCACAGCCAAAAATGTTAGTATTACCTCGTGAGGTTCAAATTAGCATTTCTGTTAACCTAGATAACCCTAAATATGGTAAAGTTACATTCCACACAGAAAGTGGTAATGTATTCTATGTAGAACTTGCCATGGACGATACAACATTTACTGCCCTTCGCGACTTTGAACAGCGCGGTTCAATGTCACCAGATGACATTTTAGAGCAGTACACTAACATTTAGAGTGTAAATGACAGACATTATCAAGAAAGATGTCTTAGATTTTAGAAAAACCAAATTTGTAACCAGCGCCCCAGATATTTCAAAATTACCTGAAGATCTAGGCGCTGAAATTGCTATTATTGGTAGATCTAATTCTGGTAAATCATCTTCTATTAACGCTATTTGCGATCAAAAAACTTTAGCTAAGACTAGTCGTACCCCAGGTAGAACACGTCTTATCAATTTATTTAATATTACTGATAAGAAGTATTTAGTTGACCTTCCAGGTTACGGCTATGCTCAAGTTCCAGAAGACATGAAACGTCAGTGGCAAAGAGCTATGACTGACTACTTACAGGAAAGAAAATGCTTAATTGGCGTTGTGGTTACTATGGATATTAGAACCCCGCTTCGAGATCATGATCGTATGATTATTGATTGGTCAATTGCAGCAAACCTTCCTGCACTAATTCTTCTAACTAAAGCAGATAAATTTGGCGTAAATAAACGTCGTGAAATGGTAGGTGAAGTAAAACATCAGCTATCTGAATTTGGTGGTAATTTTACTATCATTGCATTCTCTGCTTTAAGAAAAATCGGTATTGATGAAACAAGAGCTGTTTTAAAGAATTGGTTCGACCTTTCTCACGTTGGCGATACAAACGAAGTGGAAGAAAATGAATAAAGGTACTCTATTTATTGTTTCAGCTCCATCTGGCGCTGGAAAATCATCACTTATTAACTCTCTATTAACAAGATTTAATTTTGATGATAAATTGCGCTTATCAGTATCTCATACTACACGTGCGCCACGTCCTGGTGAGACTGATCATGTAAGCTATCACTTCATTACCAATGAAGAATTTGAAAAGCTTATAGAAAGAAACGCTTTTTATGAGTATGCCCACGTATTTGACCATTACTACGGAACTTCACGCGAAATTGTAGAACAGTGGTTAAATGAAGGTAAAGATGTACTTTTAGATATTGATTGGCAAGGTGCTCGCCAAATCCGTAAGCAAACTCCTGATGCTAAGGGTATTTTTATTGTTCCTCCATCATTAGAGGAATTAAATAGACGCTTAGTAAATCGTGGCACTGATGCAAAAGAAGTTATTGAAGGTCGCATGAACAAGGCATTAAATGAGATTTCTCACTTTAATGAATATGATTATGTAATCACCAATGATGATTTTGAAGAAAGCTTATTGAATTTACGTTCAATCATTCTTGCAAATAGAGCAAAACTTTCTAAACAAGAAAACACAATTAATACACTTTTTAGCCTAAATAAGGCTTAATTGCTGTTAATATTAATAGACAAAGTTTTTTTAGTGTATAATGGCGTGTGATTTTTTCACCGATGGGTTAAAAATCACATCTTTTATTCCTAAAGTTAAGTCAAATTAACCTTTCCCTAAAATGAGCAAGGTCGTGATTTTTTGACTTAAATAATAGCATTTTTGCTGTTTTAAACGTATTTAAAAGTTTTTTCATATCATAGTGATACAATCAAGTTGTCACATTGATAAAGATAAACCTTAGTTAGTTGAAGGTAAAATTTTATGGCTAGAGTTACCGTTGAAGATGCTGTTTCAAAAGTAGGTAATCGTTTTGATTTAGTTCTACTAGCAGCTCGCCGTGCACGCCAGATTGCTTTAGGTAGCAATCCACTAGTAGAAGAAGAAAAGGATAAACCAACAGTTATCGCTTTACGCGAAATTGAAGAAGGTCTTATCACTAAAGAATTCATAGACAAACAAGATCGTAAAGAACACTTACGTGATTCATCTGTTCATCCAACTGACAACGAGTTTGCAGCTATCGATGGCGTAGAGATGTTCAGCTAGGAGTCTCTATATGGGAGAGGAAAAAAGTCTTATTCTAAAATGCGAGGGCATGACTCCGCTAGAGCAAGCTTTATCTTCTCCTAATTTCACATATTATGAGCATTTACGTGCATTGTTATGCTCATACCTTCCACCTGAAAGTATCGAACAAATCGATCGTTGTTTCTTTGTAGCAGACTTTGCACACAGAGAACAAAAAAGAGCCTCTGGCGAACCTTACATTATCCATCCTATAGCAGTTGCTACTGTCATTGCTCAATTACACCTTGATGTTGAATCTGTACAAGCAGCTTTGCTCCATGACGTAGTTGAAGATACTAAAATTACTTCAAAAATGCTTGAAGATGAATTTGGTTTAACTGTAAGAGAACTTGTTCAAGGCGTTACTAAGCTTGATAAGCTTCGCTTCACTGACTACAGAGAAGCGCAGATGGAAAACTTCCGCAAGATGATCTTAGCGATGACAAAAGATATTCGTGTCATCCTTGTCAAACTTGCTGATAGAACTCACAACATGAGAACACTAGGTGCTTTGCGTCCTGATAAAAGAATCCGTATTGCAAAAGAAACCCTTGATGTTTTCGTTCCAATTGCTAACCGTTTAGGTATTTCTCAAACCCGTATTGAACTTGAAGAACTATGCATGGCATCTATCTATCCTATGCGATATAGAGTTCTTAAGGCTGCGGTTACTCGAGCTAGAAACAATCGAAAAGAGGTTGTTTCAGGTATTCTTACTGCTATCAAAGAAAGACTACATGAATCTGGAATTGAAGCAAAAGTAAGTGGCAGAGAAAAAAGATTATTCTCAATTTACCGTAAGATGGTAAAAAAAGAATTACAGTTTAGAGAAATCATGGATGTTTACGGCTTTAGAATTATTCTAAAAGACGTTGATACCTGTTATCGTGTTTTAGGTCAGATGCACAATCTGTTTAAGCCTCGGCCAAATGGATTTAAAGACTATATAGCTATTCCTAAATTAAATGGTTATCAATCTTTGCACACCTCACTTGTAGGTCCTCATGGTGTTCCTATTGAAATTCAGATAAGAACAGAGTTAATGGACCAGATGGCCGCACGTGGTGTTGCTGCACATTGGGCTTACAAAGAAAGTGGCTCAAAAGCAGTTTCTACAGCCTCTCAAAAGAATGCTCAAGATTGGATAAAGAACCTTATAGACTTACAGCAAAGCGCTGGTTCTTCACTTGAGTTTGTTGAGGATGTAAAAACAGACTTATTCCCTGATTCTATTTTTGTATTTACACCTGATGGTTCTATCTACAATTTACCAAAGGGCGCTACCCCTGTAGATTTTGCATATGCATTGCACACCGATATTGGTCATCATTGTATTGGTGCAAGAGTAAATCATCACGTATTCCCATTATCAAGAAGTCTATCTTCTGGTCAATCTGTTGAAATTATTACCTCTTCATCTGCAAGTCCAAATGCGATTTGGCTTTCAACCGTTGTAACATCAAGAGCTCGCTCTTCTATCAGACAATATCTAAAAGGATTACGTTCTCAAGAGTGTCAGTTAATTGGTAGACGTTTATTACAAAACGCTTTAAAACCTACAAGAATTGAATCCCTATCAGAAGAACAGATAAATACAATTTTAGAGAACTTTAAAGAACCAAATTTAGAAACATTATTTACTGATATCGCAATGGGTAATATTCTAACTGTTGCAGTAGTTAAGTTCTTAGATCCAAATTCTCATAAACATCACGAGTTGCCTGTTAAGGGCACTGGCGGTATGCCATTTACCTATGCACAATGCTGTATGCCAATCCCAGGTGATGACATTATTGCTCACATCGCTCAGGGTCGTGGTATTGTTATTCACAATTTAAATTGTAAAAATCTTCGTGATTCAGAACGTGGTCCTGGTAAGTCATTAAATGTTGGTTGGAATCTTGCGGTTACTTCTAACATGGAGTTTAAGACAGGACTTCTAATTGAACTTGAAAATAGACAAGGCATTTTATCTGAGATATCAAATGCTGTTGATGTAGCAGGTTCAAGAATTGAAAGCATTAACTCTGACTTAAAAGAAGAAAAGACCTTCCAGATAAATCTTGTTATCACTGTACGTGACCGTCTGCATTTAGCATCTGTTATCAGACGCATTAAATCAGTGCCTAACGTGATCTCTATCTATCGCCGTCGCTAGCTTTATTGCGTTTTTAATTCATTTCCCTATATTATTAAATATATACAGAGGGAATGATATATGGATAAATATCAAGAAGCATTCTTAAACACAGATACTCTTTTAGAAAAAAGACCTGAACTTGAAAAGTTTTACCAATCAAGCGTTGAGAACTTAAAGTTAAAAACTGATGATGGATATACAATTACAGCTGCACATCTTGTAGTTGATAAACCAATTGATACACTTGTAATCATTCCAGGTAGAGGAGAAATTGCTCATAAATTCTGTGAGTTTTTCTACACTCTTTCAAAACTTCATATTCAAGCCTATGTAATCTTTGCAAGAGGACAAGCAACCTCTACTCGATTACTTGATAATAAGCAAAAATGTCATATTAATAAGTTTGAGGATTTTGCAAAAGATGTATCGCTTGTATTAGAAAAGCAGAACATCTCAAACTATAAGCTTCTTGCTTTCTCACTAGGAGGTTTAGTAAGTTTAGATATTATAAAAAACGGACAGAACAAACCTAGCAAAGCTGCACTGATTGCCCCTTATATTTGGCCGTATTTTAAGCTAAATGCAGGCCTTTTAAAGGCACTTGCGTTCACTTTAGGTACACTACCATTAACTAATACCATGTATACCCCTCACGGACGAGAATATAAGCGTTTAGAGTTTATAGGAAATCATCATTCTCACGATAAAAGTCGTTTTGAATACTATCACGAGTATTTTTCACGCCATCCAAACTATACAATCGGTGGACCTACCTATAAATTCGTTAAAGAAGCTATGAAAAAACAACTCGAGCTTCTTCATTCGAAGTTTGAATTTAGTATGCCTATCTACTGCCAAAGTGCAGGTGAAGATAAGGTTGTAAAAACCGCTGTAGCAAAAGAATTCTTTGAAAGACACCTAAATGATAAAATTCCTCCAAAATTCGAGGTCATAGAGAATGCTTATCACGATATAATAAACGAAAGCGATGAATATAGGATAAGACCATTATCAAAGGCTTTAGAGTTTTTATTTGAAAATAATCAGGAAGAAAAATAATGTCAGATAAAGCAGAAAAGACTGCGATTAACGACGATAACAAGATCCCAGTTAATATCATTACAGGCTTTCTAGGAAGCGGTAAGACAACACTATTAAACCATTGGGTAAATTCTGTTGAACTAAAAGATACTTTAGTTCTTATCAATGAATTTGGTGATGTAGGTTTAGATCATGAACTAGTAGAATCTGTTGATTCTTCAGTAGTACTTCTTCAGTCTGGTTGTATCTGTTGCTCTCTACAAGGAGCTTTAGTTGATAGTTTAGCTACAAACTTCATCAAAGCAGAACGTGGTGAAATTCCAAAGTTCAAGCGTGTAATCATTGAAACTACAGGTCTTGCAGATCCATCAGGTGTTATCGGTACATTAAACGCTGATGATTTTCTTTTAGACCACTATTATCACGATGGCACCATTACAGTTTTAGATGGTATGTTTGTTCGTGACCAATTAAAGAAACAGTATGAAGCTGTAAAACAGATTGCCCTTGCTGATATTGTTATTATCAGTAAAACAGATCTAATTGACTCTGATGAAATTGATGCCATCTACGAGATTGCTCAAAAGATTAACCCTTCAGCAAAACTAATGCCTGTTGTTAAGGGAAATGTTTCACCAAAAATTATCTTTGATATCGGACCTTATAAAAATGCAGATCAAGCATACGATAGTAAGGTTACCTCTTGGCTAAACATTAAATCTAAAGATGTTGCATCATCATTTAGACCTGCTTCTGTTAACGGTTCTGTAGGTGTTGCAAAACCAAAGATCATTGCTCACTCAGATATTGATTCCTTCTGTGTTGAATTTGATGAGCCAATCGAACCTTTAGCATTACTTTCAGGTATCTCAAATATCCAAGAGCAGTACGGTGATTCTATTTTAAGAATTAAGGGTATTCTTGACCTAAAAGGACAAGATAAGCCAATCGTAATTCATGGCGTTCAAGGTAACTTATATCCATTAGCAGAACTTCATGAGTGGCCAGCTAATAATAGAAAATCACAGGTTGTATTTATCTGTAGAGCTACAGTTCTAGAGCAAATCAAACATATGTTTGAGCAGATTATGGCAAATCCTGATGATGCTGCAATTTCTTATTATCAGCAGATGATTGATGGTATTGAGAAGGTTGAAGATTACTAATTAGTTCTTTAATCACAAAAATGCCAGGAAATTTCCTGGCATTCTTTTATAAGATATTAAATCTTAATTACTGCTCTGAGTCGCCTGTTACAACAACTTCTACACGACGATCAGGAGCTAAACAATCAATAAGAGCATTCTTACCCTTAACTGTATCGCACTTGTTACCAGTTACAGGTGAAGCTTTACCCTTACCTTCTGAAACATTAGCTGAGATGCCATTGTTTTGTAACTCAGTTGTTACAGCATCAGCACGTTTCTGTGATAACTTAGAATTGTAAGCATCTGAACCGATGCGATCGGTGTAACCGTAAACTTCGTACTCAGTGTTCTGTAATGAAGCTGACTTTTCAACGATTGTTGATACTGCTTCCTGACCCTTAGTTGATAACTTAGAACCATCAAATGGGAATAGGATATCAGCATCTAGAGTGTGTTTCTGTGAAACACGAACTGTCTGCTTAGCAGCAGGAGCTACAGCTACAGGAGCAGCCTTTGGAGCACCGAATGTGTACTGTAAACCTAGATATAACATACCCTGATTTATCTTCATTGAATCTTCTTTATAAGCATTAATGAAGTAGTCATAACCTAGACGCATGACAAAGTTTTCTGTAACTGCCCAGTTAGCACCAACACCAACTACACCACCAAATGTAGTCTTGTTATCTTCATCATTATATCCTTGTGTATCGAGATTTACGTTGCTTACAGCAGGACCAAACTTGAAAAATACATCAGAACCAGTGTCAGTTAGAGGATAAGCAAGTTTGCCGTATAACTCAAAAATAGCAGTTGTAACATCAGCTTTACCTGAAAGCATATTTGCACCGTTTAATGAGCCATTTACCTTGTACTTCTGTCCCCAAATGCCATTAAGACCAGCACCTAAACCGAACCAACTGTTAAAATTGTATTCACCGTATAGCTTTAGACCAAAGCCATTTTCCTTGTATTCAGTGCTGCTTTGAATAACATTGCCACGATAAATCTCAGAATAGTTTGCTTCAATGTTGTCTGTTGATGCTTTTCCCAACCACCTGCTGCACCGATTGTCCATGAACCAGGAACTGCTGCATTTGCTGATGTAGCTGCAAAAACTGTAGCAGCAACTGCTAAAGCTAGAAACTTAACTTTCATTTATATATCCCCAAAAATTTTATTATTAAGTGGTCTTAACTTTGAAATACAAAATAAAGACTACTCTTCATATGTAATGATAAATTATGAAAATAATTCACGACAGTTTTAACGGCAATTCTTAACGATAATTTATAATTTAATCACATATTTTAGAACTAAATTTATAAATTATGGCTTTTATATGCCATTTAGCAAAAAATCACGTAATACATTATTCACTAATAAATTTTTTTAGATTTTCTTTAAAGATGAGTAGGTTATAGCAAAACCTATAAATAATAGGACAAAAAGAAAATTCATTTCATCTTATGAAACAAAGGATAAAATGATATTTAAAAAATTAAAAGGCCCAGTCTACTTTCGTAAACTGAGCCTCTTTAAGTATTACTTATTTATAAACTGTTTATAAAATAAGAATTACTGCTGTTCCTGAACCTGAGTGGTGTCGCCAGTTACTAAAACTTCAACACGACGGTCAGCTGCTAAACAGTCGATAACAGCCTGACGGCCCTTAACTGCATCACACTTGTTGCCAGTTACAGGTGAAGACTTGCCTTTACCTTCTGAAGCCTTTAATGTGGTTACGCCGTTGTTCTGAAGTTCAGCTGAAACTGCATCAGCACGCTTCTGAGATAGCTTGTTGTTGTAAGCATCTGAACCGATACGGTCTGTATAGCCGTAAACTTCGTACTCTGTGTTCTGTAACTGAGTTGATGAAGCAACTACGTCTGCAACTGCCTTCTTACCTTCAGCTGATAGAGTTGAACCATCAAATGGGAATAGAATACCAGCATCTAGAGTGTGGTTCTCTGTTACACGAACAGTCTTCTTTGCTACAGGAGCAGGAGCTGCTACTGGAGCGATAGGAGCCTTAGGAGCACCGAATGTGTACTGGTAGCCAACATATAACTGACCGTTATCTAAACGCTCACGTGAATCTAACTTAGTTGTGTTGAAGTTGTAATCATAACCAACGCGGATTGCTGAAGCGTCGTTAAGAGCGAACTGAACACCAACACCTGTTAAAGCACCCCAGTTTGAGTGTGAATCACCAAAAGCTGATGTCTTGTTGTATGTAGGACCAACCTTGAAGAATACGTCAGTACCATAGTTGTTGATTGGGTAAGCAAAACGACCATATAAATCAACTACGTTAGTGTGAGTATTACCTGATTCAAAAGCACCAATAGCTGCCTTCTGACCCTTTAAGTAGTCATAGCCTAAGCCTAAAGCGAACCAATCAGTGAAGTTGTATTCACCATTTAACTTGAATGCATAACCATTCTTGTTTTCCATCTTTTCAAAAGACTGGAAGTTGTGGTCGTATGCGTGTGCCCAACCAGCTGCTGCGCCAACTGACCAAGTGCCATCTACTGCTGCGTTTGCAGAGAAAGAAACTGCTGCACAAGCTACAGCTAAAGCTAATAACTTAGTTTTCATGATATTTCCTTAAAAATGAAAAAAATTTTATCGTAATTAAGCCATACAAAAATTAGCAAAAGCTTATAAAGAATGAACTAAATCACGTTTTGTTCTTTTGCGGAAATTTTATCACTTTTTTGTAAGCGTGATCACTATTTTATGCAAATTTTTTTCATTTTGAGGAACGAAGATGAGATTGTAATTTTGATATGCGTAAATAAATAACTTTTTAAATTTTAGGCAATAAAAAACCCAACACGAGGTTGGGTTTTAAAATAAACTTTTGCAAAAGTTCATCAAGATTATTTAATCTTGCCTTCTTTGTATAGGACATGCTGACGAACAACTGGATCGAACTTCATCATCTCCATCTTACCTGGAGTAGTACGACGATTCTTATCTGTTGTGTAGAAATGACCTGTACCTGCAGTTGAATTTAAACGAATCTTTTCACGACCGCCTTTCTTAGCCATTTTGGTCTCCTTTAAACTCTAACGCCGTTTGCACGCATATCAGCAAGAACAGCATCGATGCCGCGCTTATCAATAATACGCATACCTTTGGTGGTGACACGCAATCTTACGAAGCGACCTTCACTCTCAACCCAAAAACGGTGAAATTTTAAATTTGGTAGAAAACGACGTTTAGCCGCATTCTTTGCGTGGGAACGGTTATTACCCACAGCTGGGCGCTTGCCAGTAACTTGACAAACTCTGGACATGTTAGCTCACACTCCATAAAAATAAATCGAATTAAAACAGAAAACACTTATAAAATAAGTAAAAACTGATTAATTGGATTAATAAGTCAAAACAAAAGTGAACGCATTTTAACACAAAAGAAGACTATATCCTAAAAAAATATTAATTTAGGACAGAACTTTATTTGTATATGCGTACCTTTGAAAAATAAAGGGCGATTAATCACCCCACGTTTCGTGGTAACTGCATATTATATATTAATATGTACCCTTTAATCAATGATGAAAATTAATAGCATTAATTATTAATAAATCTATCGTATAATCTGATAGTTACTTAAGAATTTTTTCATAAGGAGATGTCAAATGAGTACTCAATTAAAAAATCGCAAGATAGTTTTGGGTGTGACAGGAGGAATTGCAGCGTATAAAGCATGCACCTTGTGCCGTCTTCTAGTAAAAAGTGGTGCAGATGTTTATGTATGCATGACACAAGCTGCATCCAAGTTAGTAGGAACAACTACATTCGAAGCTTTATCAGGTCATAAAGTTGCAATTGATATTTTTGATAATTCAAAAGATATTTCTCATATTGCGATGGCCACAAATGCTGATTTAGTTTTAATTGCACCTGCTACAGCTAATACTATTGCAAAAATCGCATCAGGAATGGCTGACAATATGCTTACAGCCGTTACCCTTGCTTGTACCTGTCCTGTAGCCGTAGCACCTGCTATGAATACAAACATGTACAAAAATATTGCTACCCAAGAGAATTTACAAACCTTACTACGCCGAGGCATCTATGTAATTACTCCTGCAACTGGAGAGTTAGCATGTGGAACCTCAGGTGAAGGCAGAATGAAAGAGCCTGAAGATCTATTTGAAGATGTTTGTTCAATTCTTGCAACACGTTTAGAAAATACAGCTTTTGCTGGTTCCATCGAGAACCATCAAGACAGACTTCCAGCTCCTACAAAGCCACTTGAATTATCTCAAACAAAGCTTTTACCAAAATCTTTTGGTGCAGGTTTTAAAGTTCTAATCACAGCAGGCCCTACCGAAGAGCAAATTGATCCTGTTCGTTATATTTCAAATAACAGTTCAGGAAAAATGGGATTTATGCTTGCACAAGCAGCTGCTGCCTTTGGTGCAGATGTAACTTTAATTGCAGGACCTGTTTTACTTGAGACTCCTAAAGGTGTACGTAGAATTGACGTAAAGAGCGCTATTCAAATGCTTTCTGCAGTCGAAGACTACGTAACTAGGTCTGATATTATGATTGGAACAGCTGCAGTAGCAGACTTTAGAGTAGATAATATCTCTCCTATTAAAATTAAAAAGACAGATGATGTGGACAGCATCAATCTTAAGCTTGTTAAAAATCCAGACATACTTGCAACAGTAGGTAAGCTTGAACAAAATCGCCCTTACACCGTAGGTTTTGCAGCAGAAACTAATGATTGTGAGGATAATGCTAAAGCAAAGCTTATTAGAAAGAATCTAGACTTAATTGTTCTTAATGATGTTTCTAAAAAAGATATTGGCTTTAACAGTGATGATAATGAGGTTACAGTCTTTGATAAGGACGGTAAGGTTGCTCATTTTGATAAACAATCAAAGAGCGCTATTGCTCAGTATTTAATGGAACTTATCTTTAAGACCGCTAAAAAGAAATAAACTATGCTAAATATTAAAATTAAGATCTTAGATAAACGATTAGGAAAAGATTTTCCGCTTCCTAGCTATGAAACAGCGCTATCTGCTGGAATGGACTTAAGAGCTATGGTAGATGAGGACTTTATCCTTAATCCAGGCGAAGTAAAAATGGTTAAAACAGGCTTTGCTATGCATATTGCAGACAAAACTGTTACAGCCCTAATTGTACCCCGCTCAGGTCTTGGTTATAAGCATGGCATTGTTTTATCAAATCTAACAGGCGTTATTGATGCAGACTATCAAGGTCCACTAATGATGCCTTTGTGGAATCACTCAAATGAGCCATTTAAGATTTGTGTAGGAGATAGAGTCGCACAGATGCTTTTTGTCCCTGTCCTTCATGCAAATTTTGAAATTACCGACGATTTTGACAGTGAAACCTCAAGAGGTCAGCAAGGTTTTGGTTCTACTGGAATCTAATTTGAATCGAGTAGGGGGAGTTTAAGCTCACCCCTCTCACACCACCACTCATGCGGTTC
>CAZEXR010000027.1:0-17044 GCA_964516675.1 uncultured Enterobacterales bacterium
CTAAAGGGTAGGTTTAGAGGCTTCATCTACCCACACATATGCACGAAGCCTCCTATTTTTTGGTATTTTTCATGTTAATTACTAACGCTTCAACTACTTTATAAGCTTTATTAAAAGCATCAACAGGTAAACATTCATATGGACCATGACAATTTAGGCCACCTGTAAAAATATTAGGTGTTGGTAATCCATTATTAGATAAGTTAGAACCATCTGTTCCACCTCTTACCTTATTTTCTTGAACCTCAACACCTGCATTTTCATAAGACAAGCGACATAAATCTAAAATCTCTTGGTTATCGTTTAAGACTTCTTCCATATTTGCATATTGGAATTTAGTTTTTAGCTTAGCGCATTGATAACCATACTTATCGTTGATAAAGGCTACCGTAGCTTCTATAAAATCAAGACGTTTATTCATGCCTTCTTTTGTAAAATCTCGAACAATCATGTTCAATTTACAAGATGATGCACTACCTTCTATCTTGTGAACATGATAAAAACCTTCATCACCTAAAGTATTCTCTGGTTTTTCATCTCTTGGTAACATGCTTAAAAACTCGTTTGCCATAGAAATAGCATTTTTTAATGTTTTATAAGCTACTGCTGTATGAACACTAACGCCCTCAAAGGTGATAATCGCACCATAGGCATTAAAAGTAGCAACATCAAGTTCACCTAAAGCTGTACCGTCAACTGTTACACCATAATCGCATGCTATTGTAGCAACATCTAAATAATTTGTTGATAAGCCAATTTCTTCATCAACAGAAAAAATTACAGTCAATGGACCATGTTCAAGATTTTTATTAGTTTTTAGATTATGAAGTAATAGCATTAAACAGCTAATACCAGCTTTATCATCAGCACCTAGTAAAGTGGTGCCATCTGTTACGATGATATCCTCACCTATGTGATTTGATAGCTCTTTACAAATCTTTGAATCTAAAACCAAACCATTATCAAGCTCAATTCCATTTCCACCATATTTTCTAACTAATCTAGGTGTGATATCAGCACCGCTACAATCCGGAGCTGTATCCATATGAGCTAGAAGACATAGACTTTTAGAGTTTTCATAACCAGGTGTTGGCTCAACCTTTACAGTAACAACTCCATTGCTATCTTGTTTTGCTTTATAGCCTAGATCATTTACACATGAAGCAAGATAAGCACCAAAGCGTAATTGCCCAACAGAGGAAGGTACGGTTTTAGATTGAGGATCAGCTTTAGTATCAAAGGAGACTAACTCCTTAAAGATTTTCACTAAAGGATCTAGGCCACATAAATTATCAAAATCTTTTGTGTTACCTTTTTGCATCTATGCTCCAAATTTATTCTCGTGCCAAAGCATCAATAGGATTTAACCTTGCAGCTGCTCTTGCAGGCATATAACCAAATACTATACCTATTATAGATGATGTAACGACGGCTACCACAATAGAAACAACAGAAAATGATAATGGTATTTGTGGCAAGAAAATAGAAAGAATATAACCTATTAGCATTGAGAAGATGACACCTAATAGACCGCCCACGATACAAACTGTTATAGATTCAATTAAAAATTGAGTCATGATGTCAGAGCGTCTTGCACCTACTGCCATACGAATACCAATCTCTCGCGTTCTTTCTGTTACAGAAACCAACATAATATTCATTACACCAATACCACCTACAACTAAAGAAATCACAGCAATTGCAGAAATTAAAAGTGTAAAGGTACCTGTAGTTTCAGAAATAGATTTCATAATAGTGTCAGATGACATCATAAAGAAATCCTTTCTACCATGTCGATTTTTCAATAAAGTTGTAATTGAAGCTTCAGCTACTGCTGGAGAAAAACCATCAGAGGTTCTTACAATAATTGATGAAATGTAATTTTGCTTTACAATTCTATTCATCAAAGTGCTATATGGAACATAAACATATAAATTGTCAGAAGGTCTAAAAGCAACTTCTTTATCAACTAATAAGCCAATGATTGTTATAGGTTGACCTTGAACGAATAATCTTTTTCCAATTGGATCTTCATTAGGGAAAAAATTCTTTTTGGTATTGTAGTCAATGACACCAATTTGAGGAGACAAACCTGATTCATCATCAGAGAACATTCGTCCTTTTTCAATCTCCATGCCATACACTCTAAAATACTCATCTGAGACGCCCATTACGGTAGCAGTTGAATCTACATTACCACGTTGAACAAGGCCTGATGACTGTACAGTAGGAGAAACAGAGTCGCAAAAAGGCTGACCTCTTAGAGCTTGTAAATCTCGAATTGATAAAGTTCGAACTCTTCCAGAGCGCATATCGCCCATTTTCTGTCCAGGCATAATCGTAATGGTATTAGTACCCATTGAAGAAATATTTTCAATGACTTTAGCAGATGCACCTCTAGCAAGAGCAACTACAGATACCACTGACATAATGCCAATAATAATACCTAGCATTGTAAGCAAGGTTCTCATGCGGTTTGATAACATCGCACGAAGCGCCATTACATAAGCTTCTTTAAATCTATCAATGTAAGCATGTACGGAGTTAATCTGATTATCTGATAAATCAACCTTTGAATTTGTAGCTTTATCTTGATTGTCTTTTACGCTTTCATTTATCGAATCAGACTCTATAGCGCCATCTTTGATGGTAATTACTCGATGAGCATGAGCAGCAATTTTAGGATCATGAGTAACTAAAATAATGGTGTGCCCCTGAGCATTTAGCTCAGTTAGAATATCCATTACCTCAGCTCCAGACTTAGAATCTAAAGCACCTGTAGGTTCATCAGCTAGAATAATCTGTCCGCCATTCATCAAAGCTCTAGCAATTGAAACACGTTGTTGCTGACCGCCTGATAATTGAGAAGGTTTATTTAAAATCTTATCGCCAAGTCCTAACTTGCCTAAAAGTTCTTTTGAAATTTCTTCTCTTTTATCTTCCTTGATACCAGCATAAACAGATGGAACTTGAACATTCTCATGAGCATTTAAATGACCTAAAAGATGATAACGTTGGAAAATAAAACCAAAAAAATCTCGACGTAAAGCTGCTAGTTCATCAGGCATCATATTAAAGGTATTATGACCATCAACTTCATAACTACCTGTTGTAGGTGTATCTAAACAACCTATAATATTCATCAATGTAGATTTACCAGAACCTGATGGACCAATAATGGCTACAAGTTCACCTTTATTGATGGTTAAATCAATACCGTGTAGAACTTCAACTTTTGCAGTGGTATCTCCGTAGGACTTAGTAATGCCCTTTAAAGATAAAATGGGACTACTCATTAGAATGGGCCTCTACGACGCATACCATTTTCAGCAGCTTGAGCTTCAGCAGTTTTAACATCATCACCGATTACTACTCTATCATCCTTAGTGATGCCATCTATAATCTCAATGTACTGATCGTCTTTTAAGCCAGTCTTAACTTGCTTTTCTTTAACTAACTCATTGTTATCTAGTACGTATACAGTTGCACTATTTTCATGAGATGAACGTAAAGCTGCTAATGGCAGAGCTAATACGTCTTTTTTATCTGCAATGTTAATTGTTACATCAGCTGTCATATCAATTCTTAAAGTTCTATCCTCATTTGAGGCAATAACATCTGAGTTATAGTAAATAGCTGTTGAACTTGTTGACGCTGAACTAGAGGAAGTCGATGTGGTAGATGTTGCACTCTCATAGCTTGAAGGAGCTGGAGCAATTCTATCTAATTTACCTTCAAAAGTTCTGTAAGGAAGACCCAAAATAGTAAAACTGCAATCCATACCTGGCTTTACATTAACAACATCAGCCTCCGAGATTTCTGTCTCTACTTTCATGGTATCTAATGTAGCTAATCGCAAAATTGTAGGTGTAGTTTGATTTGCGTTTACAGTCTGCCCCTCTGATACAACTGTCGCATATACAGTACCATTCATTGGAGCTGTAATTTTTGTATAACCTAAATTAGTTGTAGCATCATCAACTGATAATTGAGCTTTTTGACGTTGTGCTTTTAACTCTTCTAAAGAAGCTTTTGCCATGTCAAAAGCAGCTTGAGCAACTTCTGCATATTGTTTTGAGGTTGCATCAAGTTTTACTAAACGTCTTTGTCTTTGATTCTCTAAAGTAAGTTTTGTAAGTTCAGCTTTTTTAGAGGAAATTTGAGCATCAATAATTGCAACAGATGCTTTAGCTGTTTTTAAAGCTGTCTCTTGAATTTTTGGATCAATTTCGCATAGCAAATCGCCCTGTTTAACTTCATCTCCAGTTTTAACGTATAGCTTCAAAACCTGACCTGATACCTGGGCACCTACATCAACCATAGTTTGACCTGTGATTGTTCCTGTAGCAAAAACCTTTTTATAGATATCTTTATTGGAAGCTTGAACTGTCATATAACTTACAGGTTCAGACTTAAACATCGAGTAGGTAAAGTAACCTAATAAAGCTAGAGAAACTGCAGCAATGATTGCTTTTTTCTTAAATTTTGGAGAATTTTTTAGGTTATTAAAATCAATCATAGAAAAGCCAAAAATAATACTTAATAAATGTGAGATAATAGGCGAGTTCACTATAAAAAAGAAAACTTAGCGAAAACTTATCGTAAAAAAATATACTATACACAACGGTACTAATGCAGACAAGTTTAACACTATTGTGTAGTATCTGTAATTATGGGTCATTACAAAAGGTAAATCATGACTAAACAAACCACTCTTCCAATCGTTAAATTAAATGCTGACAGACAAAAATCTTTAGTTCGCCATCACCCTTGGATTTTTTCAAAAGCAATTAATAATGTATCTGCAGTTGTAGCTCCAGGTGCTTGCGTAAAAGTTGTTGATAACAATGACAATTTCTTATGCTACGGTTTATTTAGCCCAAGCTCTCAAATTAGAGTAAGAGCTATTTCATTTAATGAAAAAGTAATGATTGATGATAAGTTAATTCATGACCGTGTAATCAAAGCCATTACTTTACGCGCACCTGTGATTGCTCGTGGAAATGATGGTGTTCGCCTAGTTAATTCAGAAGGCGACTTATTACCAGGTCTTATTGTTGATAAATACAATGAATACCTTGTAATCTCTATTTCTTCATGCGGTATGGAGTCTTACAAAGACGTTATTGTTGAAGCATTAAAAGAAGCTTATCCTGAGTGCTCAATTTACGAACGTTCTGACACCAAGTCTCGTCTAAAGGAAGGCTTAAAAGAGTCTAAGGGTGTTTTATTTGGCAAAGAGCCTGAAGACACCATCTATGTTAAAGAAGAAGGCGAAGTTTACATTCCTGTTGATATCAAAAATGGCCATAAAACTGGTGCTTACCTTGATCAAAGACAAAGCAGAATTAAGGCAGGTAAACTTGCAAAGGGTGCTACAGTACTAAACTGCTTCTCATACACTGGTGGCTTTGGTCTATGGGCTTTAAAGGGCGGTGCAGCTAAAGTTGAAAACGTTGATGTTTCAGAGCACGCACTAAACGCAGCAAAGGCTGGTGTTGCTCAAAACCATCTAGATCCAGGTCGTTGCAAGTTCATTAAAAAGGATGTTTTCTCTTTCTTACGTGAGCAGGTTGAAAGTGGTGTTAAATATGACTTAGTTGTATTAGATCCACCTAAGTTTGCTGACAGCCAGGCAACTTTAAAGAAAGCTTGTCGTGGATACCAAGATATTAACCGTTTAGCTTTAATGCTTGTAAACAAGGGTGGCCACTTACTAACCTTCTCTTGCTCAGGTTTAGTAGATCCATCTTTATTCCAAAAGATTGTAGCTGATGCTGCTCTTGATGCTCATGTTGATGGCCGTGTAGTTGGTACCTTACGTCAAGACGAAGACCACGTTGTAGCTCTTCCTTGTCCTGAAACCTTCTATCTAAAGGGCCTAGATGTAGTTGTAATGTAGAGAAGAATTTATGATCACTTATCAAGCTGTAACTGTCACACCTTTTGGTCAGAACTGCAGAATCTTTTTAAATACAGATTCTCATGAGGCTATGGTATGTGATCCAGGGGATAGTGCCCATCAAATTGCAGAAGCTATTGAAAACGCAGGATTCAAACTTAAAGCAATTTTAATTACGCACATGCATTTAGATCATGTAGGAGGAGTTGCATCGCTGCAAGCTCTAACAGACTGCAAGATTTATGGTAGTGCTATTGAGGACACTCCCCTGCTTAATTCTTTAGATGAGCAGGCAAGAAATTTTGGACTTAGACCAACTGATGGCTTTGAAACAAATTGGGTTAAAGATGGAGATGTAATCTCTCCTATTGAAGGCCTTAGTTTTGAAGTTTTACACACACCAGGTCATACTCCTGGTGGCGTGTCTTATTACTGTAAAAGTTTAAAACTTGTTCTTACAGGAGACACTTTATTTAATGGCTCTGTAGGTCGCACTGATTTTCCTTTAGGAGACACAGATGCACTTATTACAGGAATTAAAGAAAAGCTATACACCTTGCCAAAAGATACACAAGTGCTAGCAGGTCATGGCCCTGATAGCACTATTGATGAAGAAATAAGTACTAATCCTTATACGGTTTAATTACTTACTGAAAAATTCATTTAACTCATCTTGTGACAGAGGCTCTAGGCCTCTGTACTTTCTTTCAAGATTCACTAAATTCTCTTCCACATTCTCAACATCAATTCTTAAAAAATATCCTTTTTCATCTAATGCACAGTCTAACTTTTGAGGATCTACCTTTGGTAATTGCTTATGTTTTGACAAAGCAAACATCATTACAAAAACAGGCTCTCCAAAAGCATCTAATAGGCCTGCAGAAATATGGGAAAATACATCTTTTTCCTTTAAATAAAGATAACGACCTTGTTTGTTTTTACTCTTATAAACAAATACTAATCTTTCTGCCATTATCTATTTTCCTCTAATTTGAAATTTTTATAAATTTGTCTTTTTTAGACTAATTTATGAACGCAATCTATATATTATAAGTACATTCTAAGACGTTTTATGATAAAATAACGCTATTATTTTAAATACTTTTTACTTAGCAAAGGTTAATAATGGACGGAGCTATAAATAGCGGTGCAAGCATTTCTCGTACTGGTTATTCATTTAACACCATCTTGTTATCAAAGGGCTCTATTGAAGAGCTTGAAACCCTTCTAGAGCAAAAAGTACGTCCTAACGCAGAAGCCTATTTAAACAGTCCTATTGTAATTGATGTTTCTACTATCGATTACCTACGTCAACTAGATTATAAATTACTTGTCGACACTTGTAGAAAATATGGTCTTTTTTTAATTGGTTTTTCAGGTGTTCATACTGAGGAAAGAGCTAAAACTTTGGCCGAAATGAACATTCCTGTTGTAAACTCAACAAAGTTTGCAAGAATGCGTGAAGAGAATTTTAAGCCAAGAGTTATCACAAAGACTCTTGAGGTACAGGTTCCTGTCCATATTCCTACCCCATATGAAGTAAAAGTTCCATATGAAGTAAGAATTACAGAGCCTATGATGGTTATCAATCATTCTTTGCGTTCAGGAGACTACATCAGTGCTCCTGATACATCAGTTGTTATTATGGGCAACGTTGCACGCACTGCAAGAATCATCGCCTCTCACAATATCTTTGTATTTGGTGACTTATTAGGTGAGGTTTATGCCGGTTCTCCTAAGGATCAAAACACTGATGGCTATGCTAAGGCTTTTATATACGTAAGTGGTGTATTTCAGCCTACTCTTGTTGCAATTGCAGGTAATTATCAGACAGCTGATGATATGGAGAATAACAGTTCTCTTGATGCTTTGTACGGAGAAGATAGCGCAGTGATAGTTTCACTAAATGACAGAAGCTTAAACTACTGTCATGTTAAAGATGTACAATCTATTCAATCAAGGTTCTAACAAGGAATAAGGAATTATGTCAGAACAAGAAGTTAAGCAGAATAACGAAACTGTTGAAGATAAAGAAGTTAAAGCTACAGAAACTTTAGAAGAAGTTGCTGTAGAAGCAAAAGCAGAAGCTACAGAAGAAAAAGCTGAAGCTGTGGATACAGAGACTAAAGATAAAAAAGACAAAACTAAAGATGAAAATGGCATCGGTAAAGAGCCTTTTAAGAATCTTCACGTTATCGTTGTAACATCTGGTAAAGGTGGTGTTGGTAAAACTACATCATCAGCAGCTATTGCTACAGGTATTGCTCAGCACGGTCATAAGACTGCAGTTTTAGATTTTGATGTAGGCTTACGTAACCTAGACTTAATCATGGGCTGTGAACGTCGTGTTGTTTACGATTTTATCAATGTAATCCAAAAAGAAGCTAAGTTAAACCAGGCTTTAATTAAAGATAGACATGTAGAGAACCTATATGTTCTACCAGCTTCTCAGACTAAAGATAAAGATGCTTTAACAATCCAAGGTGTTGAAGCTGTTTTCCGCGAGCTAGATGACATGAACTTTGAATACGTAGTTTGTGATTCACCTGCTGGTATCGAAGCAGGTGCTTTAATGGCTTTATACTTTGCTGATGAAGCAATTGTTACAACAAATCCTGAAGTATCATCTGTTCGTGACTCAGATAGAATCATTGGTATTCTAAATGCTAAATCACGTCGTTCTGAATTAGATATGGAACCTGTTGCAGCTAAGTTACTACTTACCCGTTATGTTCCAAGCCGTGTTAAGAAAGCTGAAATGCTATCTGTTGAAGATGTTCAAGAATTACTAACTATTCCTTTATTAGGTGTAATTCCTGAGTCTACAGATGTTTTAAAGGCTTCAAACTCTGGTAATCCAATCATTCTAAACGATGAATCTGATGCAGGTAAGGCTTATAACGACGCAGTTGAAAGATTACTAGGTAATGAAGTACCTTTACGCTTTGTTACAGAGAAAAAAGGTCTTTTAGCTAAGATCTTTAAGAAGTAATAATTAAGGAGTCATTATGTCACTATTAAAAGCTATTTCTGAGGCTATCTTCAAAGACAAGAATGAAACCTCTGCAGTATCAGCAAAACAGCGTTTACACTTAGTTCTGATAAATGACAGAGCTGGTCGTGATACTCTTGATTATATGCCAAAGCTACGTGCTGAAATTTTTGAAGTATTAAAGAAATACATCCAGATCGATTCAGAGCAGGATGTTGAATTTAATATCGCTAATAAAGAAAACACTTCTATTATGGAAATGTCTGTTTCTTTAGAGAAAAAAGATAATAAATAATTAGATTACTAAATGTAAATCATACTAAAGACCAGCAATAAAATGCTGGTATTTTTCATTCACCTTTGAGTTTTAATTTATTTGGAGGCTTTATGCCTGATTTTATCAAGATCTTCTTTTATGAGATGATTGAGAACTACTCAAATTTTAATGGTCGTTCAACCCGTTCTCAATTTTGGTTCTCTGCTCTTGCCTATTTAGTTATTTGGTTAGTGCTATTTGTATCAATGTTAGTTTTAGGTGTTTTATCACTAATACCAATTGTAGGCATTATTCCTATGGCTTTGCTTTGTGCCATTTACATGGGATTAATATTTGCAAGTCTAATACTTATTATTCCATTTTATGCCCTAGCTTTTAGACGTCTTCATGACATCAATTTTCCAGGCTGGATTGCATTATTACCAGTTATGTTACTTGTCTTAGCTTACGCCTTCATTTTTCACGGCGCTGAACTTTTAGGTATCTATAACTACTATAGTTTTTCTCAGTTTTTAATTGGTATTGGTGGATTTCTAATTATCTGTGTATTTATTGCAGCTATTGTTTTATTTATTTTCTTCTGTCTACCAAGCACTAGTGGAGAAAACAAGTACGGACCTCAAGACATCGAGCCTCATTTCTATGAAGGCCTAAGTTCATTATTTGCAAAATTTAAAAAGATGAAGAAATCTAAAAATACTGATATTACTAATATTCAGTAATTAAGATTTATAAATTTGATAGGAAGCGATAAAGAAAATTTATCGCTTTTTTATTTGCAATTACATTCTTTTAAAGAAGATGTAATAAGTCTTAACCCTTCTTTACATACAGATTCATAACTACCTGGTACATAATCTGGATCAATTTCATTAACAGCTTTCTTTTGCTTTTCAGTAAGATGAGTTACAGGATAAATAGAACTTACAAAAGCATGATAAATATACTTAAAGTTTCTAATTCTTTCGTCACAAGCATGAGGATATAGGCGTTTAAGTTCAACTTCAATTTTTTTGATGCTTTCCATAAATGGACGCTTAAAGTTAATTAAACTTTCCATAGTACAGCCATATTCAATGCAGGAATAGTTAACAGATAACATTTTTAACATTAAACAATGCTTAGAAAGCTCATCATACATAATCAAAGCTAAATCTTCTGTGTCTAAAGTATCACATGATTTAAGCTTATCTAAAATAGCAGTATTAACTTCACTAACTTCAATTCGAAGAATATCTAACAAAATATCATCACGATTTTTGTAATAACTATAAATTGCAGGACGAGTAAAAGATGTCATCTCTGAGATAGCAGTAAATGTAACTGCATCTAGTCCACCTTTTTCATAAAGACAACGGCCTACGTTTAATATCTCCTGTTGGCGGTCAGCAACTTGAGATGCGGTACGTGCTCTTTGAAATTTCATGTAATACTCCAATCTATATACTACTATTATACAATAAATTTTGTAATTTACATTATGTAAAATAATAGTTGACACTTTGTAAATAAGTTGTATATTAAAAAAAAGAATAAAACATTTATAGAGGAAAAAAAACATGCAATCTTTTGATTTATTCCTTCCAACCAAAATGGTTTTTGGTAAAGATAGAATTAACGAACTTCCTGCTAAGCTAGCACCTTTTGGTAAAAAAGTTTTATTAACTTATGGTGGCGGTAGCATCAAGAAAATTGGTTTATACCAAAAAGTATTAGAACTTTTAAAAGATTTTGAGATTGTAGAGCTAAATGGTATTGAGCCTAATCCAAAATTAGAGACTGTTAAGAAAGGTGCCGCTCTTTGTCGTGAACACAACATTGATGTTATCTTATCTGTTGGTGGTGGTTCTGTACTAGATTGCTCTAAGCATATTGCTTGTGCTACTTTCTATGAAGGTGAAGCTTGGGACTTAGTAAAGGATGGTTCTTTAATTACTAAGGCTCTTCCTATTGTTGATATCATTACCCTTGCAGCTACTGGCTCTGAGTATGATTTTGGTGGTGTTATTACTAATAATCAGACTCATGAAAAACTAGCAGTACAAGGTGATCCTTTATACCCTCGCATTTCATTTTGTGATCCTACATATACCTTCACAGTTCCTGCAAAGCACACTGCTGCAGGTTCAGCTGATATTTTCTCTCACGTTTTTGAACAGTACTTTGTATCAGATAGAAACACACTAACAGATGGTTTCTGTGAGGCAATGTTACGTACTGTTGTAAAGAATGCTCCTATTGCAATTAAAGAGCCTGATAACTTTGAAGCTCGAGCTCAGCTTTTAATGGCTTCATCTTTTGGTTGCTGTGGTCTATTAGCTATTGGTAGAAGTGCAAGTCCATGGCCTTGTCATGGTATGGAGCATGAACTATCTGCTTTCTATGATATTACCCACGGCGAAGGTCTAGCAATTGTTACCCCTCACTGGATGGATTACACACTAGATAAAACAACAGCTCCTATCTTTGCTCAATATGGTGAAAACGTATTTGGCTTAGCAAAAGAAGCAGATGTAATGACTGGTGCTAAAAAGGCTATTGAAAAGACACGTGAATTCTTTAAATCATTAGGTCTTCCATCAACTTTAGCTGAAGTTGGTATCACCTCTGAGGAATACTTTGAGCAGATGGCTGAACACGTAATGAACAATTGGTGGGACCTAAAGGGCTCATTCAAATCAATTGACAAGAATGCTGTTCTTGCAATTCTAAAAGCTTCAAAATAGCATAAAAACGAAAAACTAAACCAAGTTAAATCTAGTTATCAGAGCAACGATAACTAGATTTTTTTTATTAAACGAATTCTAAAATATTTTCAATTGTATTTTGTTATTGATAAGATCAACAACTTAATTAAAAACAATCAATGAACTATTTTAGATAAATAAAGAATTGTAAATTACAAATAAACAGAGAATTTAAAAGCTATTAAGCTTGAATTTCATCAATTACAATAATATCGCTTTTGGCAAACTCTTCATCGTATTGAGCAGGAGCTTCTTGCTTGGAGATAATAAAGTCAATCTCATCAATGGTGCAAGCAGTCAACCTGTTGATTAAATCAACATTTGTAGCATGAACAGTTTTAATTAGATGAACACTGTCCATAAACTCATAACCACGGTTATCTACGCCAAAGCTTTTAGCACTTAGTTTTACATTCACACTTGTATCTGAGTGCTTTTCAAGATCTTGTAGATCAACATCTAAGCCTTTTACCAAATTAGCATTAACCAATATCTCAAGCACTAAAATTAAATAAGCTCTTGAACGTGATTTTAAATTTGTTTTTGGATCGTTTTTTAGAACAACTAATTTGAATTTTTCGGCAAAAAGTCTTTCAATATAATTATATATAGAGGTGTTCTTTGGCAAAGAGTCAGTAGCAATTGTTGAAAGAAACTCAAACAATACCATTGTAATTATTGGGGCTAAATTTGAAGCGACGATGATATTCTTTAACTGCAAAGCACAGTCATATGGGGTAAGCTCGTCTCTTTTAGATTTTTTACTCTTTTCTAACATTTCTTATCCTTTTCCAACAGATAGTAATTATACAAAGAGATATATTTTTTTTCATTATAAGAGACGAAAAAACAATAAATATAGCCTCCCATTTGATACAGGAGGCTCATAAATTATTTTTCTTGATATCTATCAATGATTGACACAATTGCTGTTAGCACAAGATTGATAAAGGTATGGGTATATCTTTGAGCATCTGCAAATAAGTTAACACCAGCGGTTGCCTCGTTAATATACTTTGTACCACCCTCTAAAAGAGTGATCTTCTCAGGCTCTGTCTTGATATCTACTGTAATTTTTTCATCTACAAGCATTGGAGTTAGACTTGCATGAATACCAGTAGCAAGCTGTGCATGATCAATAATCTGTAAAACATAGATTAAAAGACCAGCTACAGGGAAAGGCTTTGTAAAGTCTTCAGGATACATCTTGTGAATATCAATCTGCTTATCATTGCAAACCTGGGCTACATAGTTTGAAAACTCTTTGTCTTTAGGAGCAATACCGCTTTCTACACCTTTTAGAACTTCAGCAACAGTTAAACCTAAAACCACAGCTAAAGCAGGATTGCTTTGAACTGACTGCATCATGTGAACAGCACAGTTATATGGAGTTGCTTCGTCTACAAACTTTTTAGCCTGACGTAATTTAATTTCTTTATCACTAATCTTTTTAGACATTTTAAACCTTACTATTATTAACTCGTTGATTTAAAAATATTATAGCTATCAATGCCATAACAAATCGATAGCCTCATTTTATTCTTGCGAGGCACTCCACTGTTTTTGACAAAGATAGCTACAATATTTGTTAATAATTAGTTTTGATTAACCAAAAATGCTATAACCGCTCTGTGAAGGAGCAGCGTATGTTGACTCTGAGTAAGCATTAACAATTACAACAACCAGCTTACGCAAAACTTCAGCAATCATCTTTACAGATACCTTATCGCCAAAAGTTCCCTTGTAAGTAAGTTTAGCAACAGCTACATCTTCTAAGAAATTCTCACCTAGTTTTGTAACACGGATCTTTGATGACTTAATGCATAAATTCATGTTGCCAATTTCTTTTGATAATAATGAAGAGAACTTAATTGAAACACCTTCAAGTAGTAAACCATGGCACATAATCTGAATTAAAAGATAGGTCATACGACGGTTTAACTGTGAATCATCTGCAAGATTAAATAACTTAACAAATTCTTTTGCTGAGTCTTTTTTGAAGTCTAGATATGCTTTAACTGAAGAGCTGATGCTATCTACAATTGACTTGTCTTTTTTAATCTGGCCTTTAGAAATAGCATTTAAAACTAAAACAATATTGCCAACTAATTCAAAAGCAAACTGAGGATTGTCATTTACAAGCTTTAATAGAGTTTTTGCGTACTCTTCCTGGGTCTTAATCTGAGAATTTGCTTGAGTGTTTTCAAAAGATAACGGAGTATCCTCTGTTACTGCAGAAGATGCTTTTGCCTTCTTCTCTTCTTTGTTTACGCTTTTAGCTAAAGGCTCTGATTTAACAGCATCGCTATTGTATACAGGCTTATTATCTAGTGACTTTAAATCTTCATCATCTTTAAACTGCTCTAGCATTACATTTGCATATTCTGTAGCAATTGCAATGGTGCCCTTTAGTAAATCTAAACCTACAAGCTCTTTACCCTTTAAAGTCTCAATCTTTTTAATAAAGCTTGTACCATTGCGACGAACTTTGATATCGTCAGCTTTAACAGTTGCAGTGCGTTCTACATAATCAACCTTAACACCTGCAAGCATTTTAGACTCAACCATAAAAATAATCTCATCCATAGCTAAGTCTGCTAAAGTTGCTTTGTAATCCTTGTCTGATAACTCAGATTGTGGAACTACAGTCTTTACACAAGATGCTACAACCTTTTCTAAAGAAAAGGTCTTATTCTCTTTTTTTGCTTCAATTGCGTTTAGAGCATCTGCTACATTAAAGGTTAATGTATAGCCTAAAGGACGTTTAACAAAGAAATCATAAACTTCATTTATCTCGTTAAAAGCCATTTGCTTTTTTTCTAATTTAGTTAGTTTTGCAACTGCCATTTATCTAGTACCTTTTTGTTTTAATTAACTTTTAAAAGCAATAATAAAAAAAATTTTTCCTAATTTTATGAAAGCTTGCACTCGATCATATTTTTCTTTTTAGAACTTAATATAATAGACGCCATAGATTTAAAAAAATCTACAATCAAACAAACATAAGGATTAAACGGCATTAGTAATAACTAGTGCCGTAATTTTTTCTACCTACCAAAATCCTATAGTTACTCTATCTCTATTCTCTAAGTCTTTAATTGTATTTACTTTTTTAAAGCCACATGACCCAAAGATTTCTCTTACCGCTTGGCCTTGATTATATCCATGCTCAATTAACAAAGGAGAATTATCAAGTAAATAATTTGAAGCATCCTTACAGATAGCTCTAATGTCATCAAGACCATCAATTCCTGAGGATAATGCACTAGCAGGTTCAAAAGGCAATGATGATTGATTTAAATGATCATCAGTACTTTCAATATAAGGTGGATTTGAAACAATCATTGAAAACTTCATATCAGAAAATGAAGAAAACCAATTAGAATGTCTAAAATCAACATCTAAATGCAAAGCTTTAGAATTCTCTATAGCAACATCAAGAGCCTTTTGTGAATAGTCACAAGCAAAAGCTTTTATATGGTCTTTATACTCGCTCTTTAAAGCTAGAATAATCGCACCAGAGCCTGTTCCTAAATCAAGAACATTACCTTGTATGTTTAAGTCAATTGCAGCTTGTACAAGAGTTTCTGTATCAGGACGAGGAATTAAAGTATCTTCTGTTACTTTAAGAGAGAAAGTCCAAAAGTCCTTATATCCTAAAATATAAGCTGTAGGATAGCCTAATGATCTCTTTTCAATTAAAGAAAAATAGTTATCTAATAATTCTTTAGATAAAACTTCAGTGTCATGTGTGATTAACTGAACTTTAGAATATTTTGTAAGATGAGATAAAATTAGAGAGGCATCTAATGAGGCGCTATCAATATTACAAGCAATAAGCTTTTGCTTTGCAATTTTTAGCGCCTCAAATAATGTCATCTTATAGAGCACCCTGAGAAGCCATAGATGCTAGCTGCTCAGCCTTGAACTCTTCGATTACAGGTTTTAGAACTAAATCTAAATTGCCACTTAGAACTTCATCTAATCTGTAAACAGTTAGATTGATACGGTGATCAGTGATACGGCTCTGAGGGTAATTGTAGGTTCTAATTCTGTCAGATCTATCACCTGAAGATAAAATGCTATGACGCATCTCGCTTGCCTGAGCATTGCGCTTATCTTCTTCTAACTGAGCTAAACGTGAGTATAGAACTTCCATAGCACGAGCTCTGTTCTGATGCTGAGAACGCTGATCCTGACACTCAACTACTAAGCCTGTAGGAATATGAGTAACACGAATAGCTGAATCGGTCTTGTTAATATGCTGACCACCGGCACCTGATGCACGGAAGGTATCAACACGTAAATCAGCAGGATTGATTACAGGAGCATCAGCAGGTGGAATCTCAGGTAAAACCATTACAGTACATGCAGAGGTATGAACACGGCCCTGAGTTTCAGTTACAGGAACACGCTGAACACGGTGACCACCTGATTCAAACTTCATATAGCCATATGCGCCTTCACCAGACATCTTTGCAATGATTTCTTTATAACCACCCATTTCGCCTTCAGACTCTGAAACAACTTCAAGCTGCCAGCCCTTTGACTCAACATAGTGGGTATACATTTTGAATAACTCACCTGCAAATAATGCAGCTTCATCACCACCAGTACCAGCTCTAATTTCTAAGAAACAGTTACAATCATCGCGCTTATCATGAGGTAATAATAAAAGCTGTAATTCATGCTCTAGGTGTGTTGCTTTCTCACGAGTAGGCTCAATTTCTTCTTGGGCCATTGCTCTCATGTCTTCATCATCACCCTTTAGCATCAACTCCATCTCTTCTAGATCAGCAGCTGCTGTGGTGTATTCTTTATAGGTAGTTACAGTAACTTGTAACTGTGAATATTCGCGATTTAACTCGCGGAACTTATCTTGATCGGCGATAACATCAGCTTGGCTTAATAATTGCTCAACTTCCTGATGACGCTCTACTAAAGCTTCTAGTTTACGTAAAATAGACTCTTGCATAATTACTTTTTTTCAACGTTAAAAATTTGCTCTATTGTACCAAAAGATCGAATTTTTTAAAGGCATAAATTATATCTTATGGCTTTGTTTTAAGATTTTATGGCTTAAATATGCCTTTAAAAGACATAAGATATAAAAAAAACCATGCAAA
>CAZEXR010000028.1:0-16932 GCA_964516675.1 uncultured Enterobacterales bacterium
TTAACATACAGGCTCTAATAGAATATTTTAGAGATAGTTCTTTATTATTAAACTGCTCAATATCACCATCTAAATAGAACTCACTTAAAGCAGCACAACCGACAGGATTAGAGAAATTACAGGCTTTTTCATAATATGAAATTGCTTTTTCACGATCATGAGGTACTTTACTTTGGTCATTCTCATACTTTTTGCCTACAGCAATACAGGAATCAGAATTGCCACAAAAGCACATAAGCTCTTGAGTACGAAGATCATCTGAAGATGCTAGATATAAACCAAAAGACAGAATAAACACTAAGGCTAAAATTACCTGCTTTTTTGCACTATTCATGTTTTATGACCTTAATATCTAGAACTTATATGTAAATAAAATAAATTATAGAATAAACAAATGTGAATTTTGTCTAATTAACCAACATAATAGAAAACATTATGAGACACGAGTTGAGAACTAATCGTGGTTTAATTTGATTATTCAATAAGTTATTTAAAATAACCTAAAAGGATAAATAGAAATGTTTTTTTTAGAATTTGAACTAGTTAACTAAGTAGGCAAAAAAAAGCAGATCCTAAGATCTGCCTTTTCTATTGCATCAATAATTCGCGAATTACTGCTTAACAGCGAAAGCTGAAATGCCGCCGAAACGCTTCTTAAATGCCTCAACACGTCCGCCGGTATCAACAATCTTTTGCTTACCAGTGAAGAATGGGTGGCACTTAGAGCATACGTCTAAGCTTAAATCGTGACCTGCAGTAGTACGGATCTTAAATGTGTTACCGCATGAGCAACGTACATTAACTTCCTTGTACTCTGGATGAATGTTCTCTTTCATTTGAACCTCAAAATGCGTATCGCGCTTTCGACCACAACTGCGTCGAATACCATACGCCTATTAATAGAAACGGTGGCTTATGATAGTGGATTAATTTTTAATAATCAAGACTTCAAAAGATTTTTTTTCCTACAAAAGGGCTATTCATTTATAATATATGGATATTCGTTTAACAGTAATTATATGAACAGCCAAAACTACACCATTGTCAATATTGTCATAAATAGACCTCTCTTTAGGGAGTTTGCCTATAAAGTAAATGCAACGCTCACTCAAGAGCATATAGGAGCACGTGTAACTGTAAATTTTGCAGGATCCAAAATGGTGGGAATAATAACTACCATTAATCCTAAAATAGACTTTGATGAGAAAAAACTAAAAAGTGCAGAACTTCTAGATCACAAAGGAATCATTCCTAATGATATCTTTAAGATTATTGAATTTGGTAGCGCTTATTATCAGTACCCTGTTGGTCAATGTTTTAATGTTGCACTTCCTAAATTACTAAGAGAATGTGAGCCTTTCTCATATGAGGCAATTCCTGCTCTTTCACTAGCAACATCTTTAGACGAAGATAAAGTTAATAAAATCAAATCAGAAGAACAAAAGCAAATTCTTGATGTTCTTAAAAATGGAGCTATTAAGCGAAAGGAATTGAGAGAAAGAGGATTCACTTCTGCAAGCGAAAACGCTCTTATCAAAAAAGGTCTTGTCCGAAAGATAAATTTAGAAATTGTAAACGAATGTTTTACACAAAGCTGTAAACCAGTTTTAAAAGAAGAACCTCCGCTTGCTAATTTCGAGCAACAAAATGCGATTTTACAAATCTCAACTACCAATACCTTTCAAACATTTCTGCTAAATGGTATTACAGGCTCTGGTAAAACAGAAGTTTATCTACGAGTTATTGAGGAAGTTTTAAAAAAGGGAAAGGCTGTATTAGTTTTAGTACCAGAGATAGCACTTACCCCTCAAACCTTTGAAAGATTTTATAGACGATTTAATGTACCTGTTTCTTCAATGCATTCTGCTCTTTCTGATAGAGAACGATTAGATGCCTATATCGATATGGCAACTTCAAAGGCAGGTATTTTAATTGGCACAAGAACAGCTCTATTTACCCCTATTCCTAATTTAGGATTAATTGTTATTGACGAGGAACACGACAGTTCCTTCAAGCAATCAGATACTTTTAGATATCATGCAAGAACAATGGCAATTATGCGAGCAAAGATAAATGACTGTCCAATTATTTTAGGATCGGCTACTCCTAGTTTGGAGACTATCTACAACGTACAACGTGGTCTCATAAAAAAAATTGATTTGACCATTCGAGCAGGAGGAGCACAACAACCTGATTTTGAACTTATAGATTTATGTAAAGAGCCTCTATCAGAGGGATTAAAAACAGGTATTTGCCAAACCTTAGAAAATTCCATCGGAGAGGAAACAGCTAAAGGTAATCAGGTTTTACTTTTTCTAAATCGCAGAGGCTACTCGCATCACTTAGTATGTCACAATTGTGGACATGTATTTGTTTGTCCCCATTGCGATAACCTTTTAACCGTACATAAAAAGAATAATAAGTTACAGTGTCACGTCTGTGAAAACACTATAACTATCCCTAATTGTTGTCCTAAATGCGGAAATGAGCAGTTAGTTGAACAAGGTTTTGGAACAGAGCAGGTTTGTGAGTTTTTACAAAACCGTTATCCAGATGTTGGAGTTGAAAGAATTGATAGGGATTCTGTAACGACAAAAGCTCAGTTAGAAAATCGACTTGATAACATCCGTTCAGGCAAATCAAAGATTATGCTAGGAACACAAATGCTAGCAAAAGGACATGATTTTCCAGATGTTACTCTAGTTGGAATTCTTGATGTAGACTCATCGCTATTCTCAGATGATTATCGATCACTTGAAAATACAGCTCAGCTTTTAACTCAAGTATCGGGTAGATCAGGCCGAGGACAGAAAAAAGGAAGAGTAATTATTCAAAGTCATCACATTGATAATCTACTTATAAATCAAATTGTTGATCCACAATGTAACTATTTAACTATAGCAAAAGGCCTTTTAGACTCTAGAAAAAACCTATGTTTGCCCCCATATACATCTCAGGCATTCTTATTATGCAATAGTGCAAATCGACAGAAAGCTCACTCATATATAATGCAATTCAGTGAAATGCTAAATTCTATTAAAGGGAATTATCCAAATTTAGCGATAAGTTCTGTCTTGTCTGATAAAATGGAGAAGCAACAAAATCGCTATCACTTTCATATGTTAGTCACTTGCTCTAGCAGAAATACTTTGATCTTATTTTTAGCTAACGTACGAAATTTAATATCAGAAAATAATCTTCCTCAAGACGTAAGATTTGCCATTGAGGTCGACCCAATAATTATGTACTAATATCACTTTGTGGTATTCTTTGCGCAAAATTTATACATTAATAACTAGGTGCGGTAATGAAACAAATCATTGAAAACTTAATTAAAGAAAGTATTGCAGCCATTAACAAAGATGGCGCTATTAGCCAGGATTTATTAAATAACATCCGGGTAGACCGTACTAAAGATAGAACTCATGGTGATTTTGCAACAAATATCGCTATGATTTTAGCAAAACCTTTAAAGCAGAATCCTCGTCAAATTGCTCAGTCAATTATTGATAATCTTCCAAAAGATTCTCATATCTCAAATGTTGAAATTGCAGGTCCAGGCTTTATTAATTTCTTTGCAAATAAAGACTCTATTGCAGATGCTTTAAAAGCTATGAGTGCAGATCCTCGATTAGGAATTGCAAAAGTATCAGATCCAAAGACAATCGTAGTTGACTACTCCGCTCCAAATGTTGCAAAAGAGATGGCAGTACACCACATTCGTTCAACTGTAATTGGTGATGCTGTAGTTCGTGTTCTAGAATTTTTAGGCAACAATGTAATTAGATCAAATCATATCGGTGACTGGGGAACTCAGTTCGGTATGTTAATTGCTTACCTTGAAAAGAAAGAAAACGAAAACGGTCAAGGTATGGATTTGTCAGACTTTGAAGCTTTCTATCGTGAAGCAAAAGAATGTTATGACACAGATGAAGAATTTGCTGTAAAAGCTCGTCGTTATGTAGTTCTTTTACAAGGTGGTGACGAGTACTGCCGTACTATGTGGAAGAAGCTAGTTACTATGACTATGGTTCAAAACCAGAAATTATATGACCGTCTTGACGTTACCCTATCTGATAAAGACATCATGGGTGAGAGCTTATACAACGACATGCTACCTGTTGTAGTTGAAGACCTAATAAAACAAGGCATTGCAGTAGAAGATCAGGGTGCTATCGTTGTTTACTTACCTCAGTTTAAGAATAAGGAAGGCAATCCTTTAGGAAACATTATTCGTAAGAATGATGGTGGTTACTTATACACCACAACAGATATTGCTTGTGCAAAATACAGAGCACAAACTCTTCATGCAGATAGAATTCTATATTTCACAGATTCACGTCAGCAGCAACACTTAGAAACTGTTTGGGCTATTTGTCGAAAAGCAGGCTACGTAGCTGATGAGGTTTCTCTAGAACACTGCCCATTTGGCATGATGCTAGGTAAAGATGGAAAGCCATTTAAGACCCGTTCTGGTGGTACAGTAAAATTACGCGATGTTATCGATGAAGCAGAATCACGCGTAACCGAATTACTAAACGAACGTCATTCAACCCTATCTGAAGAAGATAAAAAGACTGTAATTCACAACATCGCAATTGGCGCTGTTAAGTATGCTGATTTATGTAAGAACAGAACTACTGATTACGTATTCGATTGGGAACAGATGTTAGCTTTTGAAGGTAACACAGCTCCTTACTTACAATATGCATACAGCCGTATTTGTGCAATCTTTAGAAAAGCAGGCGATATTAAGGCTGGCCAGATAAAGATCTCTTGTGAAGCAGAAGAAGAATTAGCTAACAAGCTTTTAGCTTTTAATGATGCAGTTGTATCTGTAGGCTCAAAGACTCTTCCTAACTTGCTATGTAACTATGTATTTGAATTATCAAATCTATTCATGCACTTTTACGAAGCTTGTCCTATTCTTAAGGACGGTGTGGATATGGAAACAAAGCAAAGCCGTTTAGCTCTTTGTGAGCTAACTGCAAAAGTTCTAAAACAAGGCTTAGGTCTTCTAGGTATTAACGTAATGGAGCAAATGTAAAAGTGGTAAAAATAAAACTAGCAGATGTAAAAGAATTCTTACTAAAAAGAGATGAAAAGTTTTTGTTTAAATATAAAAACTTAACCATTGTTTCTGTTGCATTGCTAATTGTTTTATTTACCATTGTACTTTTACTTCCATCAAAAAAGCCTGCTCCTAGTGAGCAGGCCGTATCAACTGTAGTTGAAAATGAGCTTGTCCTAAATCAAGATGAAAAAGACAAGGTTTTATCAAGTGATGAAAACACTGATACAACAGAGGAAACAATTGCAATTGATACTTCAAATTCTGGTAACACACCTGAGTTTAAAGCGCCAAACCTCACAGTAGATAACTCTCAAAGCACAACTGATAGTAATAATGACTTACAAACAGTTGAACCTACAGACACTACAGACCAAGACTCTGTAGACTTAAGTTCTTCTGTAAGTAATGAACAGTCAAAACCAGATGTTGATGTCGAAAGAGATTTAAATACACAAAAAACAGTAAAAAAGGTAATTGTTTTGTATTGTGACTCATTCTCAACTAAAAACGATGCCTTAGAGAAGAAAGCTACTATTGCCTTTAGCACAGGTCTTTTATCAGAAGCAGTTAAGAATAATGGAACTTACAGACTAAAACTAGGTCCATTTAATACAAGAAATGAAGCTATTGATGCATTCAAAAAACTAGATTCTCAAGAACTAGTTGGAGAGTGCACTTTAGAGAATGTAAACTAAGGAACAAAGATGACAACAATCGTTTCAGTAAGACGTAAAGGTGTTGTTGCTGTAGGTGGTGATGGTCAAGTTACCATGGGACAAAGCACCATTCTAAAAGGCAATGCCGTTAAAGTTCGTAAAATTTTCCACAATAAAGTAATCGCAGGTTTTGCTGGATCTACAGCTGATGCATTTACTCTATTAGACTTATTTGAAAAGAAACTTGAAGAACATCAAGGCATTTTAGAAAAAGCTTGCATTTCTTTAGCAAAGCTTTGGAGATCAGATAGAGCCTTAAGAAAACTAGAGGCTATTCTTATTGTAGCAGACGCAAAAGACTCACTAATGATAACTGGTACTGGTGATGTAGTAAGAATGGATGGTGATGTTCTTGCAACAGGTTCTGGTGGCAATTATGCTCTAGCAGCTGCTCGTGCCCTTGTAGATAACACAGATTTATCAGCTGTAGATATCGTAAAGAAATCTTTAGATATTGCATGTAATATCTGTGTATTTACCAATGAAAATCATATTATTGAAACCATAGAGAGCTAATATGTCAGAACTAACTCCTCGTGAAATTGTTGGCGAATTAGATAAATATATTATTGGCCAAAAAGATGCAAAAAAATCTGTAGCAATCGCTCTTCGTAATCGTTGGCGCAGAATGCAGGTAAATAAAGATCTTAGAAGCGAAATCGTTCCTAAGAATATTCTTATGATAGGACCTACTGGTGTCGGTAAAACTGAAATCGCACGACGCTTAGCAAAATTAGCTCATGCACCTTTTGTAAAGGTTGAAGCTACAAAATATACAGAAGTAGGTTATGTAGGTAAGGATGTTGAGTCTATTGTTCGTGAGCTTGCAGACGTTGCCATGAAAATGGTTAAAGAAGAAGCTTTCAAACATAACAAGACCAAAGCAGAAGATGCAGCAGAAGAAAGAATTTTAGATATTCTTCTTCCTGCACCTAGTGCAACTGAAGAAGAAAAGAATAGCTCTGCAGCTCGTCAGATGTTCCGCAAGAAGTTCCGTGAACATGAATTAGATGATAAAGAAATTGAACTTGAAGTTTCAAATCAGGGGCCAACCGTGAATGTAATCGGCGGTGCTCCTGGAATGGATGACTTAAATGATCAAATTCAATCAATCTTTGAATCAATGCAGTCTAGCAAGAAAGCTTTAAAGAAGATGAAGATTTCTGATGCTTTTAAAGTTCTAACAGAAGAAGAAGCAGCTAAACTAACACAGAATGACGATCTTAGAACCAAGGCAATTGAACTTGCTGAGAACAATGGTATTGTTTTCATTGATGAAATTGACAAGATTTGCCAAGACGGCGGTTCTGATAGAGGCGTTGTTTCTCGTCAAGGCGTTCAAAGAGATCTTTTACCTTTAATTGAAGGATCTTCAGTAAATACCAAATTTGGTATGCTAAGAACAGATCATGTGTTATTTATCGCCTCAGGTGCATTCCAGATGTCAAAACCATCTGATTTAATTCCAGAACTTCAAGGTCGTTTACCTATTAGAGTTGAATTACAAGCTTTAACAGCAGAAGACTTTGAACGCATTTTAAAAGAACCTCATAATAGTCTAACAAAACAGTATGAGCTTTTACTTGCAACAGAAAATGTAACTCTAAAATTTGAAGACTCTGCTATTAAACATATTGCACAGGATGCATTTAAAGTTAATGAAAAGACAGAAAACATCGGTGCTCGTCGTCTTCATACTTTAATGGAAAAGATTTTAGAAGAAATCTCATTTACAGCCGCTGACAATCCAGGTACAACCATCATTATTGATGATAAATATGTGGATTCTCATTTAAGCGATTTAATTGAAGATGAAGATGTAAGTAGGTACATTTTATAGTGGCTAACACAAAGATGTCACCAAAAGAGAAGCTACTCTTAGAGCAATTGCAAGAGTTAGCTTCTCAAGTTGAAAGGGTTGCTCAGAAACTACTTTTGTCTGAGCAATCTCTTGAGGCAAAAGATAAAGAACTTAAAAACATCCGTCGAGAAATGATTATCTTAAAAGAAGAGAATCAACATCAAAAAGAAGTTCTCCAAACATGGAGACAACGTCTTGAAACGACCTTATCTCAATTGGAAAATATCGATTAAAATCTATCTTTACGATAGATTTTATTTTTTAGGCTTTTGCTTTTTTAGCTGCAATTGCTCGTAGATGAATAATTGAGAATAAGAACATTCCACAAATAGTTCCACCTACTATAGATAAAGCATAGAACCAAGCGTGTTCAGTTAAAGGCACAATAAATACTCCTCCATGAGGAGCACAGCTTGAACATCTAAAATACATAGATAAGCCACCAGCGAAGGCAGAGCTTATAATACAAGCTAATCGCATCTGCTTAGGATTTACCTGTAAATAAGGAATAACACCTTCTGTGATGAATACAAGTCCTTTAGCAACAGCTACCATCCTGCCTTGTTTTTCTTTATTAGAAAAAGCTTGAGGAACCATGAATGCAGCGACACCAGCTGCTAATGGAGGAACCATACCGCCAGCCATAATAGCAGCCATTACAAGACCACCAGCTCCATTTTCAGGAAGGCAATCGGCAAGTAACAACACACCTGTTGCATAAGCAATCTTATTCATAGGACCGCCCATGTCGGTCGCCATCATACCCGCTAAGAATCCACCAATTAAAATCAAAATTGGAGTTGAAGCATCATTGATAATGCTATTTATATACTCATTTAAGAATTGAGCAGGGATGTTGGTAAAGAATAGAGCTATAGCTGCTGTTCCTAAGGTTCCGACTAATGGATAAAGGAGCAAAGCTACAATAGCATCGTGTCCTTTTAAGAACCTTGCGGCAAATACCGTCAGTACGAGAGCTACAGCGCCACCCACAAAGCCATTTACAACAGCTCCAATAACTCCAGAACTACCAAGGTCGGCCATAACACCGCCTGTAAAGCCTGCAACTAAAGCGGGTCTGCCACGAATAGAAAAGGCAATGAAGGCAGATAAAATAGGGAAAAGTAAGGTACCAATACTATATCCAATACGGTCAAAGAAGAAACCTAGCTGTGTACCTTGCATGAAATCAAGTTTTGCAAATGCAGATAAAATACCAGCTGTAGCTGCAATAGGCATCAAGTATGTAAGACCACTCATTAAGTGGCGATACAATCTCATAAAAATTGAGGTTGAGCCTAAAACACCAGTTTGATATTTAGGACACTTTGGATCTAAAGCTTGCTTAATTAACTCTTGAGGTTTTCTAATACACTCAACTACACCAACACGAACTAAAGGTTTACCAATAAATCGGTCCATCTCTACGATTCTGTCAGCTGCAACAATTACTGCCTTAGCTTTAGCAATATCCTCTGGTAATAATCTATTTCTGTTACCGGCTGCACCATCGGTTTCAATCTTAACCTTAAGGCCCATTTCTTTAGCTTTATTCTCTAAAGCTTCTGCTGCCATATAAGTATGAGAAAGACCTGCAGGACATGCCGTAACAGCTACGATGTCATATCCATAATCATCTTTTTTAGGATTATATTTTTCTTGGGCTTTAGCAGCTTCTCTACGAGCTTTGTTTTTTTCTTCTTTTTTAACTTCAGCTATCTCTGCTTGGTTAATAATTTTTAAGAATTCATCGACACTCTGACAAGTAGATAAAGAATTTCTAAAATCATCTGAGATTAAAAGGGTTGATAGTCTAGCTAGAACATCTAGATGGGCATCATATGCTTTATGAGGAGAGGCTATCATGAAAAATAGCTTTGCAGGCTTACCATCTAAACTGTCGAATTCGACTCCATTTGGTACAACCATAGCTGCAAGACCTGGTCTATCTACACCTGAACTTTTTGCATGAGGAATAGCCACGCCTTCGCCTAATCCAGTAGAAACCTGAGCTTCTCTATCAAAAACGGCATTTCTATAACGTTCAGCATCATTTAAACAGCCTGTTTTGGTCATTAAATCTACTAAAGTATTAATTGCCTCTTCTTTAGTATTAACTTCAACATTTAGGCTTATCGCTTGCTGATCAAGTAAATCACAAATTCGCATGTTTTATCCTTTTGCTTTTGCTCTTTTAAGTTTAAAAAACAAAAACAATTGAGCAAGTTTTTTTATTCACTTCATCTAAATTCGTGACATAGAAAAACTTAAATTTGTTTGATTTGTATTCCTGGACATGGAGAAACTGCATCGTCAGCTTTGCATCCATGTAAAGTCTGATCCATATCAAGAGAAGGCATTTCCATCTCTGGTTTTCCAACTACTCTTGCAGGAACACCTACCACTGTAGTGTGAGCAGGAACATCTCGTAATACAACAGAACCAGCACCTACAATAGCACCTTCACCAATTTTTATATTTCCAAGTACTTTAGCTCCGGCGCCAATCATGACACCTTTTCCAACCTTAGGATGTCTATCCCCACTTTCTTTACCTGTACCACCTAGGGTTACATCATGCAACATTGAAACAGTATCTGAAATGACAGCGGTCTCACCTATAACAATATTTGTTGCATGGTCAAGCATCAAGCCTTTTCCAATTGTTGCTGCAGGATGAATATCTACAGAGAAAACATCAGAGATCCTACTTTGCAAATAGCTAGCAAGATCTTTTCTATTCTTCGTCCAAAGCCAATGAGAAATACGCCATGACTCAAGAACGTGAGGTCCTTTTAAGAAAAGTAAAATCCTTAAGGCACTTTTTGATGCTGGATCACGGTTCACAACAGCCATTACATCTGCAATGGCGCTATGTAAAAGACAAATATCATCTGCATACGCTTGCATGCAGACTTGGAATAATTGCTGTCTATCAACTTCTCTCGTTGCAAGATTTGATGAAATAATTCTGGCTAAACACTGATTTAAGTTAGTACAAGATAAAACCTGTTTATTTAACAAATCTTCTAGAACAGGTTCATTTAATTTTACTTTCTCTGACTCAGCATAAATTTTTTGCCAAAATTCATCAACACAAGGATCGATTGATAGCATCCAAAATCCTAAAGGCATAAATATGCCAAAGATATAATATAAAAGACAATTGAATTATACTTGTTTTACACAAGTTTTAAAAACTAAAGTATGTTTGCGCAACAAAGCTACTTTTTTGCAGTTATTATATGGTTAGAGTCATCAAAACAAACATCTTCATAGGTTGACTTAACATCAGGTTCCATATGCATAACAATCTCTGCATCAGGAAAATGAGTTCTAATATTAGTCTCTACCTCATTTACGATATCATGAGCTTTAATTAAAGGCAGATTTGCATCCATCACGACATGACCTTGGATGTACACCATAGGACCTGCTCTGTGAGTTTTTAAATCGTGTACAGAAATAACCCCTTTTACAGATACAATTGCATCTAAAACTTTTGCCATTGAAGCTTTTCCAAGAGATCTGTCTAAAAGAGTTTGAATTGCTTTAATACCAATTGAATACGCGCCTTTTAAAATGAATAAACCAATCAAAGAGGCAAATAAACCATCGGCCCACTTGAAACCATAGCTACTCATAAATAACGCAGCAATAACACCTGCATTTAAAGTAACGTCTGATAAATAATGCAATCTATCAGCTGCAATTGCCTCAGATTGAGTCTTTTTAAATACAAACGATTGGAATAAAACCAAAAGGATGGTTACGACAATACTTACAATACTTACTAAAATAGCTAAATCTAGATGTAACAAAGGCTGTGGGTTAAAACAACGCTCGACGCCATGAGAAATTAGAAGTACAGCAGAACCACCAATAAATGCAGCTTGAGCTAAAGAAGCTAAAGCTTGGGACTTATGATGTCCAAAACGGTGTTCTTTATCAGGAGGAGTTAAAGAGAATCTTAGAGCCAACAGGTTTACTAAAGATGCCAAAAGGTCGAACATAGAATCTGTTAAGGAAGCAAAGATTACAGTTGAAGAACTTGCCATCCAAACTGCAAATTTAATAACTATAAATAAAACAGCAGTACTTACAGATGCAATACCTGCTAGCATGACTAGTTTTTTATACTGTTGCAAATTTTGCTGTTCCATTTGTCCTCCAATTTAGATGAAATTCATTGTAACTTTTTTTAGTAATCCATGTTTCACATAAAATTGATATGTTTGAGAATAATTTTCACAAACTAAATTATTACAAAGATAATGACAAAAAAACTTTGATCTACTACATAAGTCATTAAATTCAATTAGAAAAATTTAAAGATTTTTGTGCCGATTCATTCTGATTAAACTACACTTGTGTTATGTTCTATATAAAAAAGTATTAGATAATAATTATAATTAGATTATGGGCTAAACTTATCCTCATTGAGTTTAGAAAGAGCGCTTATGTTGTTAGATAAAATTCTTAGATTCTTTTTGTATTGGCCATTTAGAGTCACAACAAACTGTGTCACTATTCCTTTTGACCCCTTAAAGAATCTCGATATTGATAAACAAAAAGTTATTGTATATGTAACAGTATCGTCCTCTTTGGGTAATTTAATGTGTATTGAAAGAGCTGCACAGAAATTATCATTACCCTCTCCTTTTGAGCCTCTAAATTTTCATAGAGAGGAAATTCCTCGTTATTGCGGATTAAGATCTCCTGGTTTCTTTTCAAAATCAGGCGCAGTTAATTATGATTTAGAGCCAACATTTAGAAAATGGTACGAATTCTATGAAAAGACAGGACAGGAAGTTCAAGTAATTCCAATTACTGTTTTATGGTCAAGAAACCCAGGTTATGAGAACCTTGGTTTGCATGGCATGAATGCACCTACCCCATCTATTAAGAAATTTTTTAATTTAACTTTTGCAGGCAGGGATAACTGCACAATTTTCTGTGGTGCATTTAATATTAGCGAGTCTAAATCTCGATTTGAGAACTCCTTATTTGCAAAAGATTTAAATCGTACCTTTAAGTTAATTTTCGTACAAAAAGCTCGTTCTGTGGTAGGCAAAGCTATGCCTAACAGAACTCAAGTAATTACAGATATTGTTCAGTCACCTGCAGTTCAAAAACAAATTCAACTAGAACATGATGCTACAGGAAAGTCCTATGATGAGTTAGAACTTAAAGCTCGTACCATTCTAAATGGTATGGTTGCAGATACCCGTTATCCTTTAATTAAATTCTTAAATTCTGTAATCTCTAATATTTGGAATAGAATTTATCAAGGACAAAGCGTAATTGGCGTTGATAAAGTTCGCCAATTAGTACAAACAGGTCACGAGATTATTTATATTCCATGCCATCGTTCTCACATGGACTATATTCTTTTAACATTCGTGCTCTTTCATGAAGGTTTACCTCTACCTCAAATTGCATCAGGCGATAATCTAAACTTCTTCCCTGTAGGACCTCTAATCAGACGCTGTGGTTCTTACTTTATCCGAAGAAAAATGAAAGGCGATGAGTTTTACATAACAATCTTTAGAGAATATTTAAATCTATTGTTTGAAAATGGTTATGCAACCGAGTTTTTCATTGAAGGCGGACGCTCAAGAACAGGTAGAATGCTTCCTCCTCGTACAGGTATGGTTGCTATGACTGTTCAGTCTCAATTAAGAGGTTCAAAAAGACCAATTGCTTTCGTTCCAACTTACTTAGGTTACGAACATGTAACAGAAGTTGGTACCTATATGAGAGAGCTTAATGGAGAGAGCAAGAAGAAAGAAGGTGCAATGCAATTGCTTGGCATCTTTAAGCGCTTTAGAAATTACGGACGTGGATATGTAACATTTGGTGAACCAGTTGTGGTTCCTAAGTTCTTATCAAAAGTAGTCCCTGATTGGAAAAAAGATATTGATCCTCTTGGTACTGCACGCCCAGATTGGCTAAACGATACAGTTAATCAAATGGCTCATAGAATCATTATCAATTTAAATGATTCAGCAACAATCAATGGTATTAACCTTTGTGCTTTAGCTATTATGAATGTAGCTGACCATGCAATTAGCACTCGTCAATTACAAAAGTGTATTGATTTATACATTAAACTATTACATGTTGACCCTAAGCGTAGACCGTCTATTCCAAAAGCAACAACTCTTACCTTAATCACCCAGGCAATGGAGCTTAAGAAGTTCCATGTTTATGACGTAGGTGATGATATGAAGTTTGTTCGCCCAAGTCACGGTCAATCTTTACAGCTTACATATTTCCAAAATAATATTGTTCACTTATTTGCGCTTCCTGCTTTACTTGCCAATATTATTCTAAGAAATGGTCACATTTTGCATGAGGATGTTCGCTCCCATGCCCGTTCATTGTTCTATTTCCTTCGTCATGAGCTTTTTGCTCCTGTGGATGAAGAAGATCTTGATGATCTAATTGATAAGTACATTGATAAATTCTTAGTAGAAGGTTACATAACAAAAGATCAGAACATGATTTATGTATCAGGTGATGGTTACGAGGAATTCTATATTTTATCTCGTTGTATCTACCATAACCTAGTTCGTTACCTTGTTGCAGTTACAGCCTTAACTAATACAAAAAATGGCACAACAGATGTAAAGACCTTTGTTCAAAAGTGTTTAACTTACTCTAAACGACTTCCAATTGAGGTAACAAATAATTCACCTGAATTTGCAGATCCGATTTTGTTTAAAATTATGTGTGACACATTTATTAGACATAATTATTTTTCTGTTCAAGAAGATGAAAAAATTTACGTTAATGAAGAGAAGGTTCAGAAATTAAGTAAAGCAGCCTCTCCTTTACTTGCAGCTCGAGATGTAAGGATCTTAAATGGTCGTACCCTAGCAAGAAAATTCGACGATAGTAATTTAGAAGGCAAAGTAAATTCATAGCCAAAAGGATTCAAAATGATAAAACGTTTTTTATTGAGCATTATCGCGCTAATGTTTCTTGCCGTAAGCTCTGCTGCATATGCAGGACACGGAGCAAAAGAAGAGCCTGAAGAGCCAGAGGTAGTAGAACCTGAAATTGGCTATTATCAGCTTAGCCCTGATATTACTACTAATGTTGCAACGCTAAATCCACGCGACAGAATTCACTATGTTCGTGTCAAAATCAGCCTTATGCTTGAAGATAGCAGAGATGAAACAATTATTGCAGATGTAGAACCTGTGATAAAAGATGCAATCATTACAATTTTAGGTTCTAAAGAATTTGGACAAGTAGCAACAAACGAAGCACGAGAAAGAGTTCGAATTGAATGTAGAGAAAAAGTTATTTCTTTACTAAAAGAAAAATTTGGCAAACCAATTGTTCTTGATTTGCTATTTTTGAGTTACATGTATCAATAAACGGCCATGTACTTAAGGGAGTTATTGAAAATAGAATAAACAAAATTATGGCTAGAACTAAAAATTTTAAAGTAAAAGCCGTTAGGAAATAATCACAATTCACTTTTATGAGGTCATTTGAAATGGCATGGTTTAGTAATCTTCAGGTAAAACTAAAGTTATTTGTTGGCTTTGGTTTGATTATTGCGTTTACAATCGCAATATCATTAGTTTCTTTTTTACACGTCTCATCAGCAAATTCAACAATTGCTGATTTAGAGGAAATGATTGGAGTTAAGTACTCAAAACTAGTTCGTGTAAACGCAGCGATTGTGGCAAGTGATGCTATTGATTTTGCTGTTCAGGGAAATATGTCATCCTATACACCTCAAATTTTAACAGACATCCAAAACGCATCAAAAGAATTAGTAGCAGCAGCAACTGCACTTGATGGTACTGATCAGGATATCAAGAATATTCAGCAAGCAGCTAAAATTTATACCACATGTGCAAACGGTGAGTTTTTACAAGCTCTTCAAAAGAATGATGAAGCAACAGCTGTACGTTTATATAACACCATTCTTGCTCCTAATTTTGACGTTATCACAAGAACAGTAACAGCATTAACAAAAAATCAGATGCAAGAAGCTTACACAGCAGTTGACTCCGTTTCTGAATCTGGTGATGCAGCCATAATTCTAATTGGAATAATTACAATTATTTCTGTAATTTTAGGTATTTTAGTAGCACAGGTTTTTGCAAAAAATATTACCTCCTCTCTAAATTTAGCAGTAAAGGCTTCAGAGGAAATTGCAGATGGCAATTTAACCCATTCAATTCATTTAGATGACAAAGATGAATTTGGCCAGTTAGTTCGTGGCATTGAGAAAATGAGATTAAACTTAATTGAGTTAGTTCAGACAATTAAGTCATCCTCTCACGACATTCACGATAATGTTGAAGAAATAAACAATATTTCAGATGAAATCAACGAAAGTGCACAGCAAATACAAAGTCGTGCTCTGACAGTTGCAGCTGCATCTGATGAGATGGTTTCTACAACTGCTGATATTGCTAAAAACTGTGAGGTTGCTGCAGAGACTGCTCATAAGTCAAATCAGACCACAAATGAGGGTGTTTCAGTTGTAGAAGATACAATTCAGGGAATCCAAGAGCAGGTAGTTAAGTCACAAGAGGATGCTAAATTAGTACAAAATCTTGTAGACCAAGCTCAAAAGATTGGCACCATTGTTAATACTATTTCAGATATTGCAAATCAGACTAACCTACTAGCTCTAAATGCTGCAATTGAGGCAGCTCGTGCAGGTGAAGCTGGTAAGGGATTTGCTGTGGTAGCAGATGAAGTTCGCGCTCTTGCATTAAGAACATCTATTTCTACTCAAGAAATTACTAAGATGGTTGGTGAAATCCAGACCGACGCAAATTCAGCTAACGATTCAATGAATATCAGTATGGAAAACATGAGCACTCTTTCTACAAAAGCAGAGAATGTTCATAACTTACTTCAGGATATTATTGAAGGTGTTTCAGGTGTTACTGCTCAGATTACTCAGATTGCAACCGCAGCTGAACAGCAGACAACAGCAACAACCGAAATTTCTACAAACATGAAAGATATTACAGACGCAGTTCAAGGCTTTGGCGGTGAGGTTGCTCACTCACACGAAGAAGTGTCAAATGCAATGGAACGTTTAGCATTCTTAGTAGAAGCTGTTAATAAGATTAAGATTAAAGACTAATTTAATCTTCACAAACGAAAAACCTCTGAAAATAGTATGACCCCAGTTATTGATCACTTGATTAGTAACTGGGGTTATTTATATGAAGTTAACATTTGAACAAAAAATACAAATTGCTAAAGAGGCGTTAGAAGATAGTAGCAATCGTGTAGCTA
>CAZEXR010000029.1:0-16830 GCA_964516675.1 uncultured Enterobacterales bacterium
AGGCCCCATAAGGCCTTTGACTATTTTTTTAATTGCTAAACTGTAAAAGACAGGTGTAGGCGTGGATTGCTATTACTGCTTTATTGAAGATGTTTTACATGTCTTTGATTTCTCCTCTAGTCATTTATGCCCTAACCAATTACAAAGGATTGAACTACATGCAAATGTTTCTTAATGGCAGTTTTATTTCTGCTGATATGACAGATAACTTATCAAGAGCTGTTGTTATTAGTTTGTTCACGTGGAGACGAGCAAATGACAATGATGATTATGATAAAGAACTAGGTAAACAAGGCTGGTGGGGAGATACATATTCACAAACAGTAAATGACAAAATAGGTTCAAAGTTATGGATGTTATTACGTCAAAAAATAACAGATGAAACTATTGCAAGAGCTCAAGAATATTCAGAGCAAGCTTTGCAATGGTTAATTGATGATGGTCATTGTTCATCTTTATCTGTTACCGCTGAGCGCGACCCAGACGACCCAAACAGACTAAATCTACAAGTAATAATTACACAAAATTCCCAAAGCCTTAACTATGAATTTAAGGAGTTAATATAATGGCAACATTAAGACCAACACTGCAGCAGATTATTGACCGTATTCATAATGATACTGTTGCTCGTTTAGATGAAGAGAGTTTAAGACGCTCCGATATAGCTGTATTTGAACGTGTAATTGCTGGTGCAAGTCATGCTCTATACTCTGTTTTAGAGTTTGGCCGAAATCAACTGTTTTCTACTACTGCACAAACTGGATACTTAGAACAATTAGGCACTATTTTTGGAATCTCACGAAAACAAGCTACAAGAGCAACCGGACAAGTAAAATTTAATTGGACTACAGCTGTAGATATTCCTATCGGTACTATAGTACAAACATCAAATTCTTATCAGTATGCAACTACATCAAATGCCAGCACTGAAGGCATTGCAACAGTTAGAGCTGTTGTCGAGGGTAAAATATATAATATTGAATCAAACACAGAATTAACTTTAATTTCTCCAATTGCGGGAGTTTTAGGCGCAAATACCTATACTGAAATTGCAAACGGCACCGATAAAGAAACAGATGATAGTCTAAGAGTCCGTATTCTTGAACGAACTCAGAACCCACCAAGACAAGGAACTAAAGAAGATTACATCGCGTGGTGCAAAGAGGTTGAAGGCTGTGGTAATGCTTGGTGCTTTCCTAAAGAGTACGGAGAGGGCACTGTTACTATGAGAGTTGTTGATGATGATATGACAATTCCAGAACAAGAACTTATAGATAAAATTCAAGCTTATGTACAAGACAAATCAAATGTTATGGCAACAGTTTATACAGAAGCTCCGATTACTCAACCTATTAACTTTACTTTAAAAATCACACCAGACAATACAACAATTCGTGCTAATGCTGAAACTGCTATTAAAAATCTATTAAAAAAAGAAAGTATCCCAGGTGGCAAAATCTATTTATCACATATAAATGCAGTCTTGAGCAATCTCAACACTGAAGAAGATCATACTATCGTATCTCCTTCAGCTGATTTACAAGCAACAGATAATGCACATCTGCTAATTGTAGGTGACATCTCATGGATTTAGGATATAGCGAAGAGCAATATTATCAAGCTCTTAAAAAACTGCTGCCAAGTGGTCCAGCTTGGGAGCTAGAAGATAGTTCAGTCTTTATGAAGATGCTAGAAATAGCATCGATTGAGTTTGCTCGTGTTGATGCAGATATTGTACGTTTAATTAAAGAGAGTGATGCAAGAACGGCTAATGTAACCTTATCAGAATGGTTCTATCAGTGGGGTATTCCAGATAACTGCTTAAAACTTCTTCCTGATGCTACAACAGAAAAATATAGAGCCGTTCTTGTTTCTAAGATATCCTCTTTAGGTTCTAGTTTTGGCGAGTTGGTACAACTAATATCAAATGCGCTCGGCTATAAAAATGTAAACATTAAAACCTTTAAAACCTTTAAAACAACCTCAACTGTTGATGCTCGTGTATATGATGACCGGTGGGTAAATTGGTTTATGGCTGTCACACTCGAAAAAGGCAATATTCATATCTTTCAAGTCTCCGACCGTTCAAATGAGCGTTTAAGAGATTGGGGAGATGAACTATTTGAATGTCTAATCAAATCCTTAGCACCAGCACACTGCGGTGTAATCTTTCAATATCAGTAAATTAGGAGTTTTCTTATGAATAACAATTATCAAGCAGATGCAGTTGAATCTATCCCAGAGTTATCAACTTTAACATCTCAGGGATATCCTACAAATGGTTCACCTGAGTTAGGTATTCCCGCAACACAACCTGGTGCTGCATGGTTTTATGCTGTCACCTCTGAAATTGTAACTGCTATCGAGAAGTTAGGTGGTACTCCTTCTAGAGATAATATTGATCAGCTAGCGGATACTTTGCTAGCTAAGTTTGCTTTAAAAGCAGATCTTAAGTCACCAGTGCTTACAGGTGACGTTACTGTTCCTGACCCAGTACAAGATCATAATCCAGTGACAAAGGCATATCTTGTAGATTTACTAAAAAGAATGTCTAACGTTCCTACTGGTGCTGTATTAGCTCATGCGGGTTCAAGCATCCCGGATGGTTTTCTTTTATGTAATGGTGCCTTAATTTCACGAACTACTTACTCCGAATTATTTACAGCAATCGGCACTCTTTACGGGGCAGGTGACGGCACATTTAAACTTCCAGATTTAAGAGATAGATTCATCGAAGGAGCGGGTACAAATGCACTTGCAACTTATCTTGAAGCGGGATTACCTAACATCACTGGCACAACTCAGACGAGTGATGATCTATCAACCAACGGAGGAGCGTTCAACGTTGTGGGACCATTCGGAACAACCAATTCCGCGATAGCGTATTTCCAGCTTGTCAATGAATATCAAGTATCATTCGATGCCAGTCGGTCAAGCCCTATTTATGGCAAATCCTCAACCGTGCAACCAAAATCACTATGCCTTAATTATATAATTAAGTTTTAAAGAGCGAGGTTGGACAGTAGAAGATTAAGCGCTACCTGTCACCGAGCGCGACTGTATAGCGCTTATCTTTCAATTTTAATTTTTCAATTTTTTTCATAGGAGACTCTCATGTCGCAAGAAACTGTAAATGCTTATCGCTTTGACGGACACGGATATTTAATCGGCTCTGACCTTGTTTTGGAGGGTCAAGTCCCTTCTGGTGATACTTTAGTTGAGCCAGTTACAAAAAAAGGCTACTGGTGCAAATGGGATGGGGAAAAGTGGAATGATGAGAAAATTCCTACAACTGCATCTGAGTTGTTAGACTTTAAAGTGGAGCACTCAGATAACACTGCTCATGCAAATGAAGTTAGAGCGCTAATGAATGCTCTTTGTACTGATGATAGCGGTTATCGAACCGTAAGAGATGATAGTTTAACTCTAAGTGTTGAACTTATCCCAGAGACTTCACTTGAAACAGCCAAAGCAGATAAGTTAACAGCTTTAACTACTGCATCTTCAAAATTCCAAAGTTGGAATTGTTCAACTATGTACATTAAGTCAAGCTTAGGTGTCACGATAAACGCAGACCAATGCTCTCAGAATAACATTGCTGTTCTAATTGAAATGTTACCTACTGCCGAAACAACTACATCTTTTAAGCTCTTTGACAATTCATTCAAAGATTTAAATAAAGTAGAGCTACAGACTTTATTATCTGAATGTCAGAAAAATGGATTATCTCTATATCAGCAGAAATTCGTATTGCAAGAAAAAATCGAAGCTTGTACAACTAAAGAGGAACTAGAGACCATCGAAATTAGCTTTGTATTTGCAGACTATACCAAGGATTAAAAAATGAAACCTAGATATTTTCATCAGATAGCAATATCTATTGATCAACTTTTAAACACAATTTTATTTCATGGTTGGGCAGATGAAACAATGAGCTCATCATGTTATAGACACTCAGATTCTAGAGTTTTAGCTAAGATTACTATGTTTATTCTTGATTTGGTGTTTAGACCTTTTGGTACAAATCATTGCAAGAATAGTTACTTAAATGAGAAAAATCGAACTCAGCTACCACCAGAAATGAGATAGCTAAAAAAAACAAAGCCCCTCCTACTAGTGAGGGGTAACTGTTTAATTGGTTAAGCAATAGCTTACATAATCGCACCACATCTGCATTACTTTACGTCTCTTCTCTAATAAATCACTTCTATCATATGCTAATTGCGTTGTAGTACCTATAGCATGAGCTAAGCACTTTTCTGCAACGTCAAATGGTACATCATTGTCATGCATCCATGTCCTGCCAATAGAGCGTATGCCATGGGGAACTAATCTATCTTTATATCCATGCCTTCTTAAAAATAAGCTAGTAGCGTTAATACTAAAATGTTGAGTTACTTTTCCTTGGGTAGAAGGAAAAACAAACATTCCAACTCTAGGTCTGTTTTGTAACAATGCAAGTAATTGAGTAGAAATAGGTACAACATGCCCTTTTTTCATTTTCATTGTTTCAGCTGGTACTGTAATAATAAGTGCATCAAAGTCGATCCAATCCCATTTTAAGCTACAGTATTCAACTGGTCTTAGCAGTGTATAAAATCCACATAGCAAAACCTCCCAAGTTGCACGAGCTTTTAATCCATAAACTTGCAATTCTTGTAGAGCCATTGGTAGCTCTGAATAATGAATAGCAGGCCGATTTCTTAATGTCTTTTGTGGAGAAGGAAAAACATCTGCTAAATTCTGAAACTTTAGTGATTGTGTGTAACCACAATTTAAAGCATAGATTTCTATTTCTTTAATGTATCCACAAATACGCTTAATGGTTTCAAGTTTATCTCTAGCACCTAAATCATCTTTAAGGCATTGAATAAAATCAATTGGAGTTAGTAAGGCATAAATCGATGTAGCAAACTTAGGTATTAAGTATTTATCAATGCGTTGAGATACATCTTTCCAATTCTTAATCTGTGTCTTTTTAAGTTCTAGCCATTCTGTATAAAGATCAGAGAATGTACAAGCTGTATCTGCTGATGTTTTTGTTGTTTTTACTAAAATATCAAAGCTTTCACGTGCTTCTTTGATTCCAATGTTAGGCCACTCTCCGATTTGCTTGCTTATACGGTTGCCATTAACAGATTTGTTGACAATCCAAAACTTCTTACCATTTGGATTTACACGTAAGAATAGACCATTACCATCATTTAGTTGATACGGTTTATCTTTTGGAAAAGCGTTTTTTATTTGCATGAAAGTTAACATATTAAAACCTTGTGTGTGACATTGTGTATTTTTCTACACATAACATACACATAATAGGGTAATAACATGCTTATAGCAAATCACTATAAAATAACTATAAAGCCGATATATGCTAGAATTATCAATAAGTTAATAGAAATAACAGTAAGATAAGTTATTGAATTTTATATATAAAAAAAGGTGTAAAAATAGGCGTGGCGGTGAGAAAGGGATTCGAACCCTTGATACGCGTTAACGTATACACACTTTCCAGGCGTGCTCCTTCAGCCTCTCGGACATCTCACCAGCTTTTTGGATAGGGTTATTTTACCTAAAAAACTAAATTTATCAAGTGTTAAAGCTTATCAGTTTCATAGAAATGGAAATTATAGTGAAGTCTTACAACACCAGCTCTTACTACATTACAAGAAACAAGCTCTAAAGATTGACCATCACAAGGCTTTTCTCCATCTTTGCCTTTATATTCAAAAATTGAATTAACTCCACTTAGTCCGTCAATACCAGGGTAGAGAATTAGATATAAATCATCTATTAGACCATGTTTTAAAAAAGCTCCATTTAAAATACCACCGCCACAAAGAAGAACTTTTTTAATTCCAAAATCAGAGTATAAACTTGCTAAGGCTTTTTTTATGTCGCGACCATCATCTCCTGCAAAGGTGTAAGAAATTTCTTTTTTTCGTAAATAGTCTAGGTATTCTTGGGAGCAAGTATCTTTTCCTAGAATTACTAGTAAGGTTGAACCCCAAATTTCATTGTTGTCATATGCAATATTGCCAACTGAGTCAAACACTGCTGTCATGCTTGCATTTGCTCTGACGCCTAAAAAAGGTTTTGCAGAGGTAATTTTTGTTTTACTTGGAGAGACAAATTCTTTATTACAATGATGTCTTTGAATAGTAGCTTTTCCTAGAATTGAAATTTCAGGATTTATTTTTGCTTTTGTTTCATAGTAGACATCGGTATCGCCTTCACCTTTAGCATCGTAAAGGACTGACCAGCGAGATTCATCTAATCTGCCGTCAATTGAGCTTTCCATTAAACATGTAACTTTCTGAAGTGTTGAACTCATATTATTGTGCCTCTTATATGGCTACGATTATATATGTAGTTTTTTTTTTGTAATATAGTTTTATCATTTTTTTATTGTAGGCATTCGTAATCGAAATCCTGATGGTAAGGAAAAGTCTTTAAATAATGAAGGATTAGTAATTAAAGAACCCACCATTGAAGGTAGAGTCTTTGAGATAAGATAAATAAAAAGTGCAGTAAATAGAACGACAGCACATTCTGTTGAGCCTATTGTTTTACCTTCCTCCACAAATTCCTCAGCTTTAATAGCTATATTTTCTAGAATCTTACAGCCTGCATTTACAACAATAATCATGGTCATAAGTTCTAAGGCGATAGCAAACACAGATTTTAAAAAATTAACAGCAATTGCTCTTGTATATGAAAATGCTCCAAATCCAAGAACAAATACGCCTGCAATACAAAGAATATGTGCACACAGAAAAATACAGGTAAATCTAATTACTACTAAAAACATAACTAGCATAAAGCCAAGGAGCAAGATTCTAAGTGTGATTGATGTTAGTAGATTAAAGACATTGTTGCTAATGCATTTATTAAAAGTGCCACAAATATTAAATGTTAAATCGACAAGTTCTGAGGGGCCATACTGTTTTTTATCGATAATTGAGGTTAGTGAATCAATAACAGATTCTCCAATCTCTGTTCCATTATTAAGTAAGAAAAGAAAAAGTCCTGTAAGAATACAAATCATTACCACATCAAAAAAGAAACTCTGAATATTTCCGTCTTTAAAAATATTCTTGATGCCTGACACTACTAAAGCAATTGGAACTAATATCCAAAACAATCTAGAGGCAGCGTTTTTAATTGGAATTGCATTTTGTTTTGCGTTATCAATAAACTCGTGGGTAAGCGAGTTTAATAGACCATCAGGGGATAACTCTACACAAAAGCTAGGCATAGACATTAAAAGGATAAAAATAAAAAATAGAATTTTCATAGATGTTATTTATAGTCAGATAGTTTGATAGATAAATGGTCAGATTTGACTTGATTGTTTTGTGCAAAATAAAGCTCTTCTGCTTTTTTCTCAATTTCTCTTTGTTCCTTTTGGCTTTGAATTTCGTGAGCTGTTAATTTTGTTAGATTAGTAATTTGATTTGCCAAAGACATCAAGGCATTTGCTTGGGTAGTATTAACCTTTGATAAAGTGTCAATGGAATCATTAAGTCCTACTGAATCACGAGACTGATTTGAAAAATCATTTAATTTATCAATACTATCTAATAGTGCCTTTTGTGTATCCTGTGCATTGGTCTTGGTAAACTCAGAAATTTTTAATGATTCTTCATCAATCATTTCATTTAATTTTTTAAAATTACATTTATCCTCAGACAGACAATCATCCCACGCTTTAGAGCGAATTGATTCAGAGTTAAAGTTAGCTGCTGATTCTGTCTTTTTTGCAAAAGCATAGCTTGCCTCTAAGAGCATTAACGAATTTTGATTAAGCTTGTTTACTTCATTCCAAGCTTCTTTATTTCTAAAGGTAAAGTTGTTATCTTCTCGTACATTCTCCTTAGTAAAGTACTGCTCAAGTCTATTAGCTTTATTCGTATTATCTGCAGACCAATTTTGAAGAACCATCAATGTACTGTTAAGCTGTTCAATAAGTTTATTTCCTTGCCATTGAGTCATGCCGTTGCTATTTGTTTCTGCAAGGGCGTTATTTATTGTAAAAATTACAATTAAAATAAAACTATTTTTTATCATTTTAGTTAATGAAATAATCACGCTTTGTCACTCCGTAAGGTGAGTTAAAGAAAATATCTTGAGTTAGGGAAATCGTAAAGGTGTAACCAGGTTTTACATTTAAAGTAGGGGACAGATTTACATGTTTTTCAATTAGATTAGATAAAGCGTTAGATACATTATTTCCTAATACATTTACTCCAGTAGATGATCGTTTTAAATTACCATTTGCATCTAAATGAGATGCTTGATAAGTATCAGTTGCTGCTGTAATAGATGATAGCAATAGACAGTTTGAGATAATCTTAAAATAGTGATTATCAACATCAGCATCAAAACCTGCGTAACCATCTGTAGATTGGCCAGGAACTGCTCCTATATTTAAAGATTGACCATTAGGAAAGATAATTCTGTTAAATCCTAAAAAGACTCTTGTAGCTCCAAAGCTAGCGTTAGAACTGTATTGACCGAGTAATTTAGAACCACGAGGAATTAAAAGGTATTTACCTTGAATACTATCTGCTATATCTCTAGTTATTTGAGCGGTTATTTGTCCTGGTAACTCAGAGTTAATTCCTGTAAGTAATATAGCTTGAATTACAGTACCTTGCATTAGGGCAAAAGGTGTTTTTGGGGACTCTAACTGATTTGATAGCACTAAATCATTTCTTTTAAATACATCATAACTTGATAAGGTTGTATTTTGACTTTCTTTAATGGTATCTTCGTTTTGATTTCTATTCTGATTTTCGAATGGAGATGTTTGAGATTGAGAATTAACATTGCTGATTTTATTATCAGTAACGTCATTTAATGAAGATAAGTTAACTTTTGTGCTTGAGTTTAGTGCTTTATAAAAATCTTCTTTACGCTTTTCATTTGTAATTTTATCTTTTGTAAAAGTCTGTGTCTTTTGTGCTTTTTCATTTTTGTATATTGGTAGAGGATCCATTAGCTCATCCTTTTGCTCAATAGGGTGTCTATCTAACACATTGAAGTTTTCTTTATATTTAATATAGTTTTTGTAAAAATTCTCCTCATCAAAATGGCTTATCTTATCTCCAACAGATGATAGAAATTGCGGATTAGTATTAGCATTTGTTGATTTAATAAAAGCCTTTTTGACGTCCTGCTTTGAATTATCATCAGCTTTAATTCTAGTACTGTTATCAATATCTGATGCAATCTTTAGGGCGTGATCGATATTTCTTGTAATACTTAACTCTTCATTAAGCTCTTCTTTAATGGCTTGTTCTTTATTTGATGTATTCTTAATCACTACATAGATGAAAAAAAGTACAATAAAAAACAGCAAAACTAAAAATATAACCAAAGGTTTTGAAGAGATTTTCTTATTTGATAATTTAACAAACATGGTCTAACCTATTTTTTTTACATCAGCAAAAATGCCAGAGTCGCCGTTATTGCATGTAACTCGTAATTGATCGTATAAACCACTTATTACAAAAGTATTATCTTCAACTCTATAGTTAACCGCTGATAATCTTTCATTGTCAAAGAAGGTTCCTTCTTCAACTGTTACCTGTAAAACTACAGGTAAATCAAGTTTTGAAAGCTTACTATTCATTTGAATGTAGGTATTAACACCGTCGTCATAGGCGTTTACGGGTAGAACATGATCATCTCCTTGTATGGAATATGAATAGTTTCTTTTGCCTTTTTTTAATTCTTTAATTTCAGGATCATTTGTTTGGTATGAAACTTTATGCTTATAGTTGTTGTCATCTACTGTATTGGCATATTGAACCTCATCATTTGAGCTTTTAGTGCTCTCAAAACGAGGCTTGTTTAGTCTGTTATTTGGATAAAAGAATGTAATTGAAGGCATAAACTCTTTTGTAGATGATTTGAGCCTAATATGGTATGTTCTTCTATCAGTTGCAATTAGAAGAGAGGTTTTAAGACCTGAATCTAAAGGCTTAACAATAAGATGTTCAACTCTATTGTTTGCATCTCCTGAGACTGCGCTATCAACAGACCATCTAGCAGCATCTCCTAACTGAACAGAGTAAATTCTTTCTCCTGTTTGCATTGCAATATCTGTAATTTCAAGAATGGCACATACAACAGTGGGGATTCCTGCTCCATAAGTAAATTGAACGACACCTGGAACTAACGCCGTTCCTGAAAGTATTCTGTTATCTAAATTAGTTAACTGATTTAGTGTATGTTTGTCTTTTTCATCTAGATAGGTTTCTGTATCTACCTGTGAATACATCTCATAATAATCATCTGCAAAAACTTGAGCTGATACGATAGCTAATATCATTAGGATTTTGTTTTTTCTCATGAGTTTGCTGCCTCAATTCTTTGTGATACTGCAATTTGTGTAATAAAAATACCTAATGGATTAAGCCTTAGATCATCAAGTTTTGTATATGTAAGTGCCTTTTGTTTGAAGGTGATAATTGCTTTATACTTTTTTAGTGAATAAACGGTTTTAGATTTTGTATAAACCTCAAAATCAAGTTGATAGGTTTGTCCTGTAAGCATTACGATACTTTGAATAGTAGCCTTTTGAATTAGCTCCTTTGATGTTTCTAATACGTTGTTGCTTTGATAGTAGCTATCTGCAAAATCTTGCGCTTTTGAGCCAAGCTCAATTTGAGCATAAATCTGATTGATTGTGTTTACTTGTAATTGTTTATCTAAATAAACGTTATAAAGACCTTCAAGAAAATCACAAATGAAAGTTGCAGTTGCGTTTTTTGAAATTTGATGATTTTCTTTTAACTCTCCATGAGTTAGCAAAGAGCCATTTGTATCGACAGTCACTAGATACGGTATGTATTGTGATTTACCTTGTAAAGTCATGGCATAGGCTAAAGATATAAATCCTAAAGCTAAACCTAATAGCCCAAACAAAAGTGGCATTAGTGTATTGTGCATAGTTTTAGTCGCAAGATTATTAAACTTAATGCCGATGATATTTTTATTCTTGGTTACAGGTTCCATATAAACTCATCTCCAAATTTTGAAAATAGTCTGTCAACTTTTGCCTTTGATTTATGCGTCAAAGATAAAAGCTTTAATTCTTCTTCTGACAAGGCCAATCTAAAGGGCATGAAATAACTATCTTTTTGCATAAAGATGTCTTGTTTAGGTACCCCTTGAGATATTTCTAATAACTGTTTGTTATTTAGATTTAGCTTTTGATATGTTTCCTTAAGAACTGGACTTAAAACATCTGAGTTAGGTAAATAAAATCTTGTTTTAATACAATCTAATAAATCTTCAAATAGATTTGATGAAGAAAAATCTTTTACAGATTGTGTTGCTAAGATGACAACTGTATTGTGTTTTCTTACCGTTTTAATCCAATTTAATAATTGCTCACAGAATTCTTTATTTGAAATCATTAACCAAGCTTCATCTATGATGATTGCGCTGCAAGGGGAATTTAAAATCTCATCGTTAATAAGATTAAAAATACAAGTTAAGGTCGGATATAAAAGCTGATTGTCTTTTTCAAAAAACTGTCCACATTCAAATACAGTTAATTGTTTACTCATATTAGGATTATCAAATCCATCAAGAAGACTATTCTTATTAAAACTTCTTAAATATCTTTCTATCCCATTTCTAAGAATGGCTGTTGGAATTAATGAAGCTAAATCTGACAAAGAATGCTTTTGAGGATCAAGGGTTGCTAAAAGTTCAATAGAATCTTTTATTTGTCCTTGTAAATATGAATCAAGCTCAAATCTTGCTTCTTTGTATAAACTAAAGACAAAGTCACAAGCGTTAGCGATTAAAGATGGAGTGGATACATCCTTTAGTGGGCAGAATTTGGTTGTTCCTGCTGTATCTAAGGTTAAGTGATTTCCGTTTAAAGCTTTTGTCAGTGCGTAAAAAGAATTTCCTTTATCAAAGGTAAATACTTTCATGCCTTCATAGCGTAATAAACTTGTAATGAGACTGCCTAAAAAAACAGATTTACCTGTTCCTGGTGGTCCTACTACTAGGCAATTAGCCAAATCTTGTACATGTAGATTTAAATAAGCTTTTGAATAATCAAAACCATGAACGGCCATTAAATAAGGCGCGTTTAAACCATAGTTTTTATTAGGGGAGAATCGTTCTCCTTGAAAGGGTGCGTCAAGCGGAATTAAGTCAGTTAAAATTTCACTTGATACTATGTTTCGGCGTAAATTCTCAATACTATGTCCTGGCAATGAACCTAGGTAAGCTTCTGTGGCATTAACTGTTTCAAGTCTCGCACTAAAACCTATTTTTTCTAAGGTTTTAATACATACCTCAGATTTCTTTTCTAAAACTTCAATATTTTCATCATAAATTAAGATATTAGAGCAATAAGAACCAAAACTTATTTGACCCTGATCTAAGTCTTTTTTTGCTGTTTTAATGTTATCTATCATTTCTACAGCATCTTCATTTACATTTTCAGAACTACTATTTAGAAATGATGCGATGATGCCTCTTCTTTTTTGAGTCCAAAGTCGTTTGTAAAATTCTAATTTAATGTTTGATTCTAGATTTGAGAATGTAATAAAGCGTGTAGAAAAGCGATATTCAAAAGGCAATTCTCCTATGCATTTTAAGATACTAAAGTATGCTTCTTGGGGAAGGCCATCAACAGCTACTACAGCAATGTGTTTGTCTCCAACTTTAGGGCAAAGGCTAGGATAGAAATCCTTGGTTGCTAAAATCGCATCAAGATAGCAATGGTTCTCTGGATAATAAAGATCCATTGAGCTTCCTGTGATGCACTTATGCAAAAAAGAAACAGCCTTATGTGATCTTGCAATCAACATAGTGGATGTATAGGTACATAATGAAATTTCAACAGCTTCACTAAAAGCTGAGATTACATAATCACAAGTTTTCTCAAATTCTTCGATAAGATTATGGGTATTGTCTTTAATACTTTGTTTTTCTTTTAGAAATAGATTAGAGAAGTAACTAGTTCCTAGACCTTGACCTAAAGAGGTAATAGAGAAGTAATACTCTGAAAAAAAACTATTTTGTCTTTGGAAATCACTAAGTCTTTTTAAAAAGAGTCGTCTTCCATTGAAAGGGCCGAAATAAGATCTTGGTTCTTTATGATTAGAGTGTTCTTCTCTTATCAGATCAAAGTTTAATACATAGCTTCCTTCTAATTTTTTGAAAACATTACTGATGTCATAGTGTAGTTTTTCAATTTCATGATCCTGCTTATAACTTAATGACTTTAGTTTGACACTATATATACGCATCAATGCTCCATTTTTTAGGATTATGGTGTCTTTAGACGTTAGTTGAGCATAATCTAATAGATCTGCCAAGCAATTTGATGTGTTAGCTTTTTTATGAGGTCGTGTATACACAACACCAACAATTAAAGCTATCAGTGCACAGAAAAAAGCACAGGTAATACCAAAGGATAAAAATAGAGATTGCTGCATGGTTAAATATATTTTTTCTTTTGTTTTGAGTAGATGTAGCCCTGAGCACTATAAAAGCTCTTGTATTTTCTATTTCTTAAATACAAAGTTCTTATTTTCAAATCCTTTTTTGCCATGTTTGATAAAAAAAAGAATCCAATTGAACAGATTGAGGCTGATATAAAAACACCAATCACACTAAAAGAAAAAATTCCAAGTACAGTGCAGATGAAGAAAAGCAACATACACAAATGTCTATCACAACCTAAAAAGGTCTGTGTTCTTAAAAGTGAGTGGTGTATTTTATGTTTTTTCATTAACAATAAGCTTGCTGTTTTAAATAAGTATGAGTCTGAAAAACAGTCAAAGCTTTTTGTCTTTGAATCGTTGGATTATTTAGAAAGTAGATTTGTTCAATATCCTTGTTTTTTCTAGAGTCAATGAAAGTCGCTTTTGTGTTAGCTGAGGAAATATCCCCAATATCAGCACCATTAAAAAGAGAAGTCATTAGGCTATTTGCTCCTACAAGCAAAGTCATGACCATAACTAAATAAACAATAGATTTCATAAATTTTCCAAGTTCACCGCCTGAAAAAATTAAAGTAGCACCACAAGAAACAATACCAATAATTGCAACTGAAAATGCAACTGGTCCTGTCAGAGATTTTTGTATGGTTCTAAGCCAACTTTCATAAGGAAGAGCACTTGTTCCTGTATCAGAGCAGAGCGCGTCTTTACATAGAGTAATTAGAGTTAAACAAATAATGATTTTTAAAAATGATGATTTCATTTTAAATTCCTGTTTTTTGGTAGATAAAAGAGCCATTTTGATAATCAGAAACTAATGCAATTTCCTTTACATGGCGGTAGGGGGATTTTTCTAATATGACAACTGCATTGATAGCAAGTGCAATCATCTTGTCGATATTTTTAGGAGCGAATTTATTTCTGGAGATAAGAAGTTTTAATCTTTCAAAGCATTGCTCAACAGAGCCAGCATGAATTGATGCTAATCCTCCTGAGTGACCTGTAGAGAGCGCGTCTATCATGTCTAAAGCTTCAACAGATCTTACCTCTCCTATGACAATACGGTCAGGACTTAGTCTTAAGGTAGCTTTCACTAAGTCGCTCATGGTTGTTGATTTTGATGTATAAAGGCTTACAGAATTAGAGCATTTAAGTTCTAACTCAGGTGTATCTTCAATACAGATAATTCTGCAGTATTCATCAATTGATGTGAGTTTATTTAATATAGAATTGATGAAACTTGTTTTACCACATCCAGTTTTCCCACAAACTAAAATGTTTTTTCTTTGAATAAGTAAATCTTCTAGACTTTTAGCTTGTTTTAAAGAGATAAATGAATCTTTAATTAAATCTTCAAATGGTAGATTTAGAGCATGTAATGAGCGAATACAAAAACATGTTGCCTTTGTAAGTGGGGGAAGAATTGCAGAAAAACGAGCTTTTAGAAAATCAATTTTTCCATCAATAATTGGGCTATCTAGAGGTATATCTTTTAGATTTAATGATGCAACAGTTCTGACGATAACCTGAGCGCGGTTATTATCAAAATTATCAATTACCTCATTGTTTCCGTCTTTAAATAAAACAAATAGTTTCCCATCTGGATTTAGCATTAGCTCATCAACTTGATGAGATAAGAGTGCTTTTACAAGATTATCACCTAATGATAACTTTAGTGTCTCTATAATTCTTTGCTTATCAAATGAGTCTATTGTGTTCATATTTACCTCTAAAAACTATTATTAGAGATAAATATTTATTTAATTTTTTAATACTACAAAAAATGCAGAAATTACTGATAACTATTTAATATATAAGATAAATAAAAAAGGCCAACCTTATGGTTGACCTTTTATATGAAGTAATTAAGTTCTAAATCTTAATTATTTCTTTAACTTTTCTGCTCTTTGGCAAGCAGCTGCTGTGAAGATAACGTCTGTTGAGCTGTTTAGAGCTGTTTCACATGAATCCTGTACAACACCGATGATGAAACCAATACCGATTACCTGCATAGCTACATCATTAGGAATACCAAAGATTGAACAAGCAAGAGGAATTAGCATTAAAGAACCACCTGCAATACCTGATGAACCGCAAGCACATAGAACTGAAGTGATACACATTAAGAATGCTGAGGCAAAGTCTACTTCGATACCTAAAGTATGAGCTGCAGCCATAGTCATGATAACAATGGTAACACCTGCACCTGACATATTGATTGTGCAACCTAGAGGAATTGAAATTGAGTAAGTTGCCTTATCTAACTTCATTTCTTCGCAAAGAGCTAAGTTAACAGGAAGGTTTGCAGCAGATGATCTTGTGAAGAATGCTGTTGTACCTGATTTAGCTAAGCACTTAAATACTAATGGGAATGGATTTTGACCAGTTGTAACTGCAACTAAAATAGGGTTAATAACAAAAGCAATGATTAACATTGTTACAACTAATACAACAACAACGTGAACGTAGTTTAGAAGGTTAGCAAAACCACCTTCTTGAGTGCATGAAGAGTATACAAGACCAAAAACACCTAAAGGTGCGCAGCGAATAACCATGCGGATAACGCCAGAAACAGCAACTGCTAGATCATCTAAAACACGTTTTGTATTTTCGTGAGCAACACGGAACATTAAGCCTAAAGCGATAGACCAAAGTAGGATAGCAACGAAGTTACCATTGATAAATGCAGAAACAGGGTTTTCAACAGCCTGAGTAATAAAGTTAACTAAAACTTCTTTAATACCCTGAGGTGCAGAAACATCAGCATTTGCAGCTAATTCTGTAAATGTGCTAGGGAAAGCATAGCTCATGATTAGAGCTAAAGTACCTGATAAAACCATACCAGCAAAATAAAGCACAATAATTGGCTTCATATGAGTTTGATTTCCTGCCTGATGTTTAGCAATAGCAGCTGAAACAAGTACGAAAATAAGAATTGGAGCAACAGCCTTTAATGCTTTAACAAAAATAACACCGAATGTAGGAATTACAGTTTTGTCATCTGGATATACATAGGCTGCAACAATACCTAAAATAAGACCAATCACGATTTGAATAATGAAAGGGATCTTAGATAGAGTATTGGCAAGAGGGGCTCTTGGGTTTTCAGTTTCTAACATAAAAAATTTCCTTTATGTGCATATTGAGCTTAAAGCTCTTTTATTATTTACAGTTCAGTAATATAAAACAAAAATGGCAATTTTGTGAGTTATAAGCTTATATAGGCTGTTGTTTAGGATTATGCACATTTAAAGTGCAATTTATGTTAAATAAAATATACAAACTTTAAAATGGATTACGATAAAAAAATGAAGTCGATCTTCATCACATAAAATGAGAAGTCGAACAT
>CAZEXR010000030.1:0-16244 GCA_964516675.1 uncultured Enterobacterales bacterium
CGGCTTTATCGTGCTCTACTTTTAATTATTTACCCATAGTTATGCACGAAGAGCCGAAAAATACGGCATTTTTGATAAAAAATGCGCCACTTTACTATAAAAATGATAAAATGCGCCAATTCACTTATTTTGGAGTCAGATTTTGGCTAAGTATTCAATATTGGTAGTTAATGGTCCAAACCTTAATCTTTTAGGAACAAGAGAGCCTCAAATCTATGGTTATGAAACTATAGTTGACCTTGAAAATAACCTAAAAGAGGTAGCAAAAGAGCTTGACGTATCACTTGAGTGTTTTCAGTCTAATTCTGAGGGCGATATCGTCACAAAAATCCAAAATTCAAACAAAAAAGTCGATTTTATTCTCTTAAATGCGGGTGCTTATACTCACACTAGTGTTGCAATTCGCGATGCTCTTGCAGGTATTGATATGCCGTTTTATGAGATTCATATTTCCAATGTACACAAAAGAGAAGAGTTTAGACATCATTCTTACCTATCTGATGTGGCCGTTGGAGTTATCGTAGGTTTCGGACTTGATGGTTACGAATATGCTTTAAGAGGCGCTGTTCGTTTCTTAGACCGTAAGCATTAAGATTAGAAATAACTAAAGTTAGGATATTTTTCATGCAAATTGATATTCATAAGATTGCTAAGCTTATTGAGATCGTTTCAAAATCAGATGTTTCTGAGATCAACCTTAAGCAAGGCGAAGAAGAGTTAAAGATTACTCGTGAAAAGGCTGTTCAAGCAGTTCAGACAGTAATTTCAGCTCCTGTTGCAGCTCCTGTTGTAGCTCCTGCACCTGCTGCTGTTGCAGCTCCAGCTGCTCCTGCAGCTCCTGCTCCTGCTGCAGCTACTGATGCAGCTAAACTTATGAAGTCACCAATGGTTGGTACTTTCTACCGTTCAGCAAGCCCTACTGCAGCATCTTTCGTTGAGGAAGGCGCTACTGTTAAGGAAGGCGACACACTATGTATTATTGAAGCTATGAAGATGATGAATCAGATTCAGGCAGACCGTGCTGGTGTAATTAAGAAGATTTTGGTTGAGAACGGCTCTACTGTTGAGTTTGACCAGCCTTTATTCGAGTTTGAATAATAACTGAAGGGTTCCCCTACGTATGAAACTTGAAAAAGTTCTTATTGCTAACCGTGGTGAAATTGCACTACGTATTTTACGTGCATGTCGTCAGCTAGGTCTTAAGACCGTTGCTGTTCATTCAACAGCTGACCGCGATTTAATGCATGTGAAGTTAGCAGATGAGGCTGTATGCATTGGTCCTGCAGCTCCAAAAGATTCATATTTAAATATTCCATCTATTATTGCAGCAGCAGAAGCTACTGGTGCTAGTGCAATTCATCCTGGTTACGGTTTCTTATCAGAAAACGCTGACTTTGCTGAGATGGTTGAAAAGTCTGGCTTTATTTTTATTGGCCCTACCGCTGATACTATTCGTCTAATGGGCGACAAGGTTTCTGCTAAAAAGGCAATGCAAAAAGCAGGCGTTCCATGTGTTCCAGGTTCAGCTGGTGCTTTAGGTGAGGATTTCGAAGAGAACAAGCGTTTAGCTAATCAAATCGGTTATCCTATCATTATTAAGGCAGCAGGTGGCGGCGGTGGCCGTGGTATGCGTGTTGTAAGAAGCGACAACGAATTAGAAGATTCTATTGCTCTAACCCGTCGTGAAGCAGATATGTTCTTTAACAATCCTGCTGTTTACATGGAAAAATTCCTAGAGAACCCACGTCACGTTGAGTTCCAGGTACTTTCAGACGGTCAAGGTCACGCTGTTTACTTAGGTGAACGTGATTGTTCTATGCAGCGTAGAAATCAGAAGGTTCTTGAAGAAGCTCCTGCTCCATTCATTACTGAAGAACAGCGTTCTACTATTGGTTCACGTTGTGCTAGAGCATGTGAAGAAATTGGTTACCGCGGTGCAGGTACTTTCGAGTTCTTATATGAGAACGGCGAATTCTACTTTATCGAAATGAACACTCGTGTTCAGGTAGAACACCCAATTACAGAAATGATTACTGGTGTAGATATCGTTCGTGAAATGATTTCTGTTTGTGCAGGTAATCCTCTATCTTTAACCCAAGATGACATTAAGATTAAGGGTCATGCTTTTGAGTTCCGTATCAATGCAGAAGATCCAGCAACCTTTATGCCTTCACCTGGTGAAATCAAGTACTTACATGTACCTGGTGGTCCTGGTGTTCGTTGGGATAGCCATGTTTATCAGGGATACAAAGTTCCACCTCACTACGATTCATTAGTAGGCAAGTTAATTGTTTTTGATGATACTCGTGAGCAGGCTCGTGTTCGTGGTCTTGAGGCATTAGATGAGTTAGTACTAAATGGTATTAAGTCAAATATTCCTCTACATAAAGATCTATTAAATGATCCTGTTGAGATTAAGGGTGGCGCAAGCATCCATTACTTAGAAGAAAAATTAGAAGCTGCTAAAGCTGCTAAAAAGTAATTTAAGTTAATCTATAGAAAACGGAGCTAAATGCTCCGTTTTTGTTTTATTTATCTAAAACTGACTGGTTAAAATTATCTTTTAATAGTCTACTGTTTTCCTTTTTACAAATAGTTTCATTTTTATCAAGTGTAATTACTTTATCGTTTAGTAATCTGTCAATTGCACAACCTGTTTTAAACTCCATAGATTTAGAAGTTTTACTATTTTTTATTGCCTTTTTTAAGGGCTCTATATGAGCTTTAGACTGCAAGGTAAAATCAGCAAGTGCTTTTCCAAAATTTGAATAAATAAAGTCAGATGGAGACTTATCATCTAGAAAAGCTAAGACTTCAATTAAAGCAGATAATTGACTATTAGGTCTGACACTAATTACTTTATAGCTGTTTACTGATTCTGCTTTTAGCTTACCTTCAGTTAAAGCTTTGTTTTGAATTTCTTGAATAATGCTCATATAAACCTACTTTTTTGAACTCTTTAAAATCTCATTCCAGGCACGAATACTGTCAAATAGTTTTTTATATGCAGGGGATCCGATAAGATTTTGTTTTTCACAAAAACGAAGTAACTTCATACCAACTTGGATAAAAGCATCAGAATGCTCAACTCCATTATGAGTTGAAAGTTTTATTTTTTTTGCAGCAGGACCGTAGGTTAGAATATTTGATATTAAATCGTTTGAACAACCAACTTCCTTTTTCCAATTTGAGACATCAAAATCAATTCTATCCCCTCCACCATAAGAGTCAGCGACCATTGCAATGATAAGGGCAACATCTTTAGCAACACCATCTTCATGCAAGGATTTTTTAAGATAAGAGCAAAGAATAGTTTGTATCAAATCTGACTTATTGCGTACGCCATAATAAGACTGAAGCTCATTTAATAATGCCAAATCATCATTATCAAATTTAACGTTATACTTTTTATCAAGACCATCTTTGTTTAAAGACACAGCATCATCGCTTTTAAAGCACTGCTCATTACAACTTATAGAAAAGTCTTTTTCTTTAATTGTAGATTTAGTCATTTTGCCTACACTCATTGAAAATAATATTACTTAGAGTATAGCCAAAATTTAAAAAGATAAAAGTCAAATTCTGACTTAAATATAAAAGTATGAACTAGAACTATAATGTCTTAGCTTTTTCTTTAATGGCAGCCAATTCAGGATTTGTATACCAATTAGGAACTGGTTTTAAAAAGTTATTAAAGTCCTCTCTAATTCTGTCAGAATTCATCTGCATTTTTATATACATCTGTTTGCTTTCTTTAGCTTTAGTTCCACATTTCCAAAGAGAATATAAGGCACTGTACAAAGCAAAGTGCATCCAAAATTTTGAGGGAATAACACCGCTAAAATAACCGTCAATGACACCTGCGCAGAGAATAGGATAAAGCCCTGCACTTTCACATTCTAGCATTGCAAAATCCTCACAAATGTCACCAGGACCAAAGGTATAGCTTGGCAACAATAATAAGGTGGAATCATGGGTTATCATAATCTGTTGATGCTTAAAGGAACCATAACGCATTGCAGATCTGAAAATTTTAAAATTGTCATAACGAGATGAAATAGCATCAATTGCATATTTGTCATTTTTAAAATGAGGTAATGAACTGATATAGGTAGCCATATGCTCCATAAACTTGTTATGACGAGATTGAGCCTTAGCCTTTTGTTTTTCAGTTAAAGAAACTGTATGTAGATTACGTAAAACTCTACCTAACTTTTTTCCTGTAGCATAATACCACTCTTTAGGAACAACTGCTAAAAAGTCAGCTAGAAACCCTGACTCTACATGAGTAAATAGGGCATTTACTAGGTTTTGCGATACCACCTCATTAACAGATAAAGCTTCAAAGAAATTCTCTGGAGAAGCAGGATAAAAACATTTAGAAGATAAATATGCTTTTTTTACACGAGCTAATTTCTTTCTGTCAGATTGCAGACATAGACACTGAGTTGAACCTGTCTTTACAACAGAGTATTCAATGCTATTTTTATCTTTGAATAGTTTTCTAAAACCTATCTGCATATCTTACCTTTTAAGAGCGAGGATGTGCTTTATCATATACTTGATGCATACGTCTTGTAGCTACATGGGTATAAATCTGAGTAGTAGTTAAACTTGAGTGACCTAATAACATCTGAACCGAACGTAAATCAGCATCATGATTTAGTAAGTGAGTAGCAAAAGCATGTCGGAAGGTATGAGGGGAAACATCAAACTGAATCCCAAGCTGTTTTGAGTACACTTTTATTCGATACCAAAAAGCTATTCGAGTCATACCTTGTATGCCCTTTCCAGATAAAAATATAAAAGGACACTTATGTTTTGGATCTTTAACTGTTCTTAAAGAAGAAACATAATTCTCAATCCAATATGCTGCATCCTCACATAAAGGAACTAGTCTTTCTTTGTCGCCTTTACCTCGAACTACCACAAATCCATCGGTGAAATTTACATTATCAAACTTTAAAGATATAAGCTCACTTATACGTAGTCCTGTCGCATAAATAGTTTCAAGCATCGCTTTATCTCGAAGACCAGTGTGAGTAGTGACATCAGGAGCTAATAAAAAAGCATCAACACATTCTTCTGACATGGCCTTAGGAATTATTCTTACAATCTTTGGGTTATCAATGTGAGCACAAGGATCAGAGTCTATTATTTTTTCTTTTTTTAGAAAAGAACAATAGCATCTTAAAGAACACATAAAGCGAGCATTAGTTGATGCTTGATGTTCTTCGTTTTCCTTTAAATAAGTTTCAATTGAAGCAGAATCAAAGGGACTATCACAAAGACTTTGTTTTTTTAGAAATGCATAAAAAAGCTTAATGTCAGACATATAAGCTTTAATAGAAAGATTAGAAAGGCCATTTTCTAAAAGCAAAAAATCATTAAATCCTACAAGATATTTTGAAATATTTGCATCCATTATGGCCTCTTAAGAGAGTTAGATATCGTCTCTGTGAGTTAGCTTAAACAGCTGAGCCATGGTAGGTAATTCTTTTTGTGAGCTTTTTGATACAGTCACATAGAACTTATCATTTTTCTGGATTAGACAGAAACGATATACACCATCGGCCTTTGGATAAAAACTAATTTCTTCAAACTTTGAATTAGGATTTAGCTCAACTGCTCTTGCGCCTTCACGGAGCACGCCAGGAGGAGTTAAATAACCAAAATTAGTACCAGTACTCCAAGCCTCATCCGCAAATTTAAATTTGTAAGGAGACCAATCAGAACGTAAGGATGCTAGAGTGCAATATGAAGAATTTGTCTTTGACTTACGTAAACGATAGGTCTCAGATACTTCATAATCATTCATCTCTCCACGAAGATAGATTGCCTTTTCATTGATAGACAATCCGCCAGGAGTTATTGCTGCGACTGATACTTTGTCAGATGAGCAAGCAGATACGAGCACTGCACCAGCTATAACTGGTGTCAAAAATTTTAAGAATTTCACATTAAACCTAAAGAAAAATTTAATTATACTTTGCTATTTTACACAAAAATACATCACAAAAAGCTAAAAAATTAGCTTAAAATTTTAGATAGGTAAGATTTTGAGATAAATACCGTGAAAGAAGAGAACAAAAAACAAAAATCCCCCTTCATCATTGGACTTACAGGAGGGATTGCATGTGGAAAAAGCGGCATTGCCTCTCTATTTGCAAAACTCAATGTTCCTATCGTTGACGCTGATATTGTAGCTCGTAGCGTTGTAGAACCAGGAACCCCTCTTTTAAAAGCACTTACTACTCGTTTTGGTATTGATATTCTGCAAAAAGAAGGCTGTTTGGATAGAAAAAAATTAAGAGAAATTGTCTTTGATCCAAAACATCCAAATAATCTATCAGATTTAAATGCGCTAATGTCTCCGGCCATTATCAACGAGCTTGTAAACCAGATAAACCAAATAAATGCACCTTATGTCATTGTGGTTGTGCCTTTGCTATTTGAACACCACTTAGAGCACCTTGTTGATAGAGTTTTAGTTGTTGATATTGAAGAAGAAATTCAACTAAAAAGACTATTAAAAAGAGACAATATCAATGAGACCATTGCTAAAAGTATGATTGCAAATCAAGTTGATAGACAAACACGTATAAAAAAAGCAGATGATTTAATCAAATCTGATGAACATGCTTTAGATAAAAAGACCAATCTCGTGTTAAAATTGCACAATCAATACCTACAGTTTTCAAACACTAAAAATAAAGAGTTCTAAAGGTCATGTTTAATTTCGATTTTCCACTAAGCCAAAATGCAAGAACATACCTAAAATTTGAAAAGATTTTTTCAAGTACAGAAATTTGTACCGATTTAAGTTCTATTCAGAATGTTATGTATTTACTACGTAACATCGTTGATTTTATTGACCTAGTTGATGGTTCAAGCGCAATAAAGATTGAGATTTTTAAAGATCTTGAAAAATGCGACAGTAAATTAAGAGAGTGGTATAACGATCCTGAGTGCGACAAAGAGTTCGTAGATGAATTGCGCTCACAAATCAAGAATGCAAAAAGCGTTTTAGATAATTTCACTCGTCAAAGAACCGTTTTAAAAGACGATCCTATTATTGAGTTAATCAAACCTCGCTTTCTAACTCCTGGTGGTATTAACAGTTTTGATACCCCAATGTTTGATTTTTGGTTCTCACTACCAATAGAAGAAAAGCAACAAAGTGTTGCAAAATGGCTACGCGAGTTAGATTGTGTAAGGATCCCTGTGTATACAATTTTATATCTATGGAGATTATGTGCTAACTATACAGACCGAGTAGCAAAATCAGGCTTTATGCAAGAAAGTGCTGATACATGTGACTTAATCAACATTAAATATGAAAAAGCATATCGAGCATACCCTGTTGTAAGTGGTGGCTCTCAATCTAAAGTACACATTAGATTCCTTCCTTTTGATAAAGGAGCTCCTGTAGGAGATATTCCTTTTAAGATTTCTTATATTAAGAGTGGTTTACAGCAATAATGAGTCTTAAAGATCTGTTACCAGAAGGTACTTATGATGAACTTTTAGAAGAAGCTCATACTTCTGATAAAACTATTTGCGAAAATGACAGTCAAATAACAAAAGTGAACTGTCCAACCTGTCATAAAGAGGTTGTATACGACAAGAGCAATCCATTTAGACCTTTTTGCTCTCAGAGATGTCGTATGATTGAATTAGGTGCTTGGGTAAGTAATAAAAGATTTATTAAAGGCACTGCACTTGAGCAAGATGACGATGGTGGCGATTTGCAGAATCAAGAATTTCAAAGCAGTCGTAACATCGATAACTAAAATTTATAGATTATTAGGAAAAAGACCTTGAAAAAAGCAAGGATTGAAAAGATTTCATTAGCAACTATAGCCATAGCAGTTAGTATTGCTTTGTGTAGTAATGCGTATGCAAATGCAGAAACAGTAAAAGCTAATGATTTAGACAACTCCAATACTAAGAACTACCCTAGTAAGCAAAATAGTGATGATTCTTATTCTGTAAAAACAACTAGACTTTCAAAGCCTATAACAGAACATGGTCAGGCTACTCAAAACTTTGCTACAAAAACAGCAGAACAGATGAGTTTAAAGACCTCAGAGGCCTTTTTAAAGAATTTAGGTTTTGCAGATAGTTCAACCTTTCCTAAGCGTTTACTAAATACCTTAGCTAAAAATCCATGGAGAGCAGCTCCTTCATCTCCTATTAAATACCGAGATTTAGCTTGTTTTTATGGTGTTCCTTCATACAGACCCCCTGTAAAAACTACAGAGGATTCACCTGTTAATGTCACGGCTGATAGCGTATCAGGAGAGATGTTACAAAAGAATAAGCAAGTACTTACCTATACAGGTAATGTAGTTGTTACTCAAGGTGATAAGGAAATTGTATCTGATAAGGTAATTTACTCGGGTGCTAATAGAACCTTAACAACAGATGGTAGTTCTGTATTAAGTTCAGGAGAATATACTGTTCATACAGATTCTCCTGCTCAATACGATCTTGATAAAAAGACTATTTCTTTACAGCAGTCTAAATATCAAATGAACGGCTCTGTTATGAATGGTGAAGCGAAAGAACACGTTAACGATGGTGTTGAAAAAACTAAGCTATTTAAAAAAGCTACTCTTTCAGGCTGTCCTATTGATAGACGTTCATGGCATTTATACTCATCTTCAATCAGTATGAAAGAAGGTGATAGCTTTGGTGAAGCTTGGAATGATGTATTCTTTATGGGACCAGTACCTGTATTTTATACACCATACGCAAACTTCCCTATTACTAATGAACGTAAATCAGGTTTATTACCTGCAATGGTTGAATATAAATCAGGCTCAGGCTTAAGCTATGAATTGCCTATTTATTTAAATCTTGCACCTAACTACGATGCGACTGTAACTCCAGGTCATGATTCAAAGCATGGCAATATCTATGATTTAGAATTTAGATATTTACCCTTTAAGAATTTTTCAGGTTCTATCAATGGTACATACCTACCAAATGACTCATCATTCTCAAGAGTTATAGAAAATTCAGATGGTACATCTGAAACAGACAGCACTGATCACAAGCGTTGGTTTATTAACTTAAAGAATAACTTAAACTTCCTTCAAAATGATTTAAACTTTATTTTAGATTATTCTAAGGTTCGTAAAGGCGATTACACTTATCTATCTGATATTAGTCAGAAAAATGCTGCTATTACAGATTCAAGTTTAATGCAATCTTTAAAAGCTACCTACGTTCAGGATCATTACGATCTATCTGCTGAAGCTCGTAAATATCAGAGCATGTATTCAACAGCAAGCTACTACACCTATCGTCCTTTTGCACTTTTACCTCAGTTAAAAGCATCTGTTTACGATACAGCAGGTAGTTTTAGATTTAGAACCAAAGCTGAATTTACACGTTTTTCTATCGATAAATACACCTCTGATAATAAAAACGTGAATATGGATCGTTACCACTTAGAGCCATCTGTTCATTTTAATGCTTATGACTCGTATGGAACCACTGTAGATTTTGGTGCTACAGGTTATCTTACTCATTATCAGCAAAATGATTTAAAGTACTTCTCTAGCTCTTATAAAACTCGCTTAGGCTATAGTGACTATGAAGAATCTGTTAATAGAGCTTTATATTTATTAGAGGCAAGAGCTAAGACTACTTTAGAGAGAAAAGTACTTGATATGAATCATACTCAGACCTTAGAGCCTGAAATTAAGTATATGTATATTCCTTATAAAAATCAGGATAACATTGCTTTATATGATACAACTGATAGATATAGCGATTATTACACACTGTTCTCACCACACTATTATGCTGGTATTGACAGAATTGCTAACCTAAATACAATCACAGCAGGTTTTACCTCTCGTCTTTTAGATGCACATGACAAAGAGAAGGTTCGATTCTCTATTGCTCAAGCTGTAAATCTAGAAAACAATAAAGTAAAACTGTATCAGTATAGTGTGCTTCGAGAGAAACATTCATCCCCTATTCAAGCTACCATCGATGCAATTCCATTTAATAATGGTTTTAGTGTTCATGCTGCAGCTCAATATGAAACTCAGGATAGCAGATTTACAGCATACAATACAGCTCTTCGCTATACAGATAGTGCTTCAGGCTTTATGGCAGGCGTTTCATATCGTTTCTTTAAAGATGGAAACTATTTAGTAACAGCCCCAACAACAGCTGAAGATTTAAGTCAGCTTGGTCTTGAGGCTAAGCTTCCTATATCAGCTAATTGGACTCTATTTGGCGCAAGCTATAGAGATTTAAAACAAAGTTATAATATTGATACAAAGTTAGGCCTTCGTTACGAAGACTGTTGCTATGCAGTTTCTCTTCTATACGAAAACTACTTAAAGTATAACTACAAGAATAAAATTCACGAATCAGACAAAATTATAGGTCTAAATATTGAATTTAAAGGCTTCTATGAAATTAACTTACGTGGCATAAATGATCCTCACGGAACATCAACCCACTATTTACCTTCATTGATGCCAACAGATTTGAATAGATAAAACATAAGGTTATTTTAAGCTATGAAAATAAAAACAGCTTTATCAAAACTAGCTCTATTAGGTGCATTATCAGCATCTTTACCGCTAATATCAACAAGTGCTAATGCTCAAGAGGTTACTCTTGATGCTACAGCTGCAGTTGTAAATACAGGTATTGTTCTAGAAAGTGAACTTAACGAACAAACTAAATCATTACTTGATAATTACAAAGCTCGAGGCGCAAACGTTGATGAGCTAACCGCTCGTAGACAGGCACTTCAAGCGTTAATTACCCGTTCTTTAATTTTGCAATTAGCAAATAACAACGGTGCTGAAGTTACTGATATGCAGCTTGATACAACCCTAGAACAAGCAGCTCTTAGAAACAACACCTCAGTTGATAAAATTCTTGCAAGCTATGGCAATATCTCTAAAGAACAAGCTCGTGAAAAGTTCAAAGAAGACTACTTAATTAACGAAGTTCGTCGTTCATCAGTTCGTGCACAGGTTCGTATCTCAGATACTGAAATTAACACCTTAGCAAAAGCTCTTAAATCACGAGGCTCTGTTGAACCTATGTACCATCTAGGTCAGATTGTAATTCCTTTATCATCAGCTCCTTCTGAAGCTGAATATCAAAGAGTTCAAGCTGAATCTCGTCAGGCTTTAAATGCAGTTAGAAATGGCGCTAATATCGAAGAAGTTGCTGCAAAATATGCAGTAAATGCACAGCCTGCTGATTTAGGTTACCTACCAGAAACATCTGTTCCTCTACCTTTTTTACCTGCTATTTTAAATGCACATCCAGGTTCTGTTGTAGGTCCATTTAGATCTTCAATTGGTATGCATATCATCAAGGTTTTTGATATTACTCAAAATGCAATTACACCTATTAAGACCTATGATGCAGCCCACATCTTAGTTAAAACATCTATCATCTTCTCTGATGAAGCTGCTATTGCTAAATTACAAGGCATTATTTCAGATGTAAATTCAGGTAAATTAAGCTTTGCTCAAGCTGCTAAGAAATATTCTGAAGATCCAGGTTCTGCAATCAATGGTGGTGATTTAGGTTATCAAGCCCTTGATGCATACGATCCAGGTTTTGCAGCAGGACTTGAAGCTTTAAAGATTGGCCAGTATAGCAAGCCTGTAAAATCAAGCTATGGTTGGCATGTTATTTACCTAAAAGACGTAAAGGTAGATAAAGACTCACTTGATGCTTACAAAGAAAAAGCAAACTCAATTATCTTTGAAAGAGAATTTACAGAAGCTGTTGCAAGTTGGGAACGTACCCTTCGTGAAAGTGCATACATTCATGTTATCGATCCTGAGCTTACAAACGCAGGTGTTGGTATTGAGTTAGATAATGAAAAGAATCAGAAGATAATGCCTACAAATGATGACCAATCAAGTCAGGCAGTATCTAAAAATGCAAAATACATAAACTAAATTAGGAAATAATGACAAATCGTTTAGCTATAACACCAGGTGAACCATCTGGTGTTGGTCCCGAGCTGATGTATCACATCTCAAAACTAGAGAGTGCTGATACTCAGCTCGTAATCGTTGCAGCAAAAGATCTTATCGCAAAGCGTGTAGCTCTTTTCAATCAAAACGTAGTAATTGAAGACTACGACAAAAACAACTTTAAACCACAAAGAAAAGGCACATTATGTGTGCTGAATGTGGACTTACCAGTTGAATCAATTCCAGGAAAACTAGATACAAGAAATGCTAAATATGTTTTAGATTGTCTTGATATAGCTTCAGATAAGTCCTCATCTAGAGAATTTTGTGGTATTGTAACTGGCCCAATTTCAAAGGCTGTAATTGCGGATACAGGGCTTAAATTTACTGGACATACAGAGTATTTCCAGGAAAGAACCAACACAAAAAAAGTTGTAATGATGTTAGGCTGTAAAGAGTTAAATGTAGCTCTTGCAACTACTCATTTACCTTTAAAAGATGTATCAAACGCAATCACACGCGAACTTTTAATTGAGATTGTGACTATTTTAAATCACGATTTAAAAACAAAGTTTGGCATTGAAAATCCATGCATCATTAGTGCAGGTTTAAACCCTCACGCAGGTGAAGATGGACATTTAGGTATGGAAGAGATTGAAACTATCATTCCTACCTTTGAAGAATTAAGAGCTAAAGGTATCAACATTATAGGACCACTTCCTGCTGATACTATGTTTCAGAAAAAATACATTGATAAGGTAGATGCTTTTTTAACAATGTATCACGATCAAGGTTTGCCTGTACTTAAGTACGTAGGTTTTGATAGTGGTTACAATACAACTTTAGGTCTACCTTATATCAGAACCTCTGTTGATCATGGTACTGCTGCTGATTTAGCAGGTACTACAAAAGCAGATCCAGGTTCATTATTTAGCGCCGTGGAGCTTGCAATGCACATGGCAAAACGTAGTAGAGGTTAATATGGCATTACCACCATCCCACATGAGAGCAAGAAAGCGTTTTGGTCAAAACTTCTTGGTAAATGACAATATCATCGGACAAATTGTTGATGCTATCAATCCTAAAGAAGGCGAGCATATCGTTGAGATTGGACCTGGTCATGCAGCTTTAACAAGACCTGTTTTAGAAAGAGCTAAAAAGCTTACTGCAATTGAACTTGATAGAGACTTAGTAGAAATTCTAAAGCATGATCCATTCTTAAAAGGCCTTTCAATTATTGAAGGCGATGCTTTAAAAGTTAATTTTGAAGAAATTGAAGGTGCAGGTCAATTACGTGTATTTGGTAACCTACCATACAATATTACCTCTCCTATTATGTTCCACCTACTTTCTCAGCGTGGAATTATCGACATGCACTTCATGCTACAAAAAGAAGTAGTTGAAAGAATTGCAGCAGGTCCTGATTCAAAGGACTATGGCAGATTAACTGTAATGACACAGTATCATGCTAATGTTATTCCTATGCTTATCGTTCCACCTTCAGCATTTAGACCTGCTCCTAAGGTTATGTCTGCAGTTGTTCGTCTAAAGCCTAAGGATTTATCAGATGAAGATAGAGCTTTAGTTCCATACTTAAATAACATCACAACTACAGCATTCTCAGCTCGACGTAAAACCATTCGAAACGCTTTATCTAAATTCTTTACAGAAAACGAGCTTATCGATTTAGGTTTAGATCCTATTTTAAGAGCAGAAAACATTTCTGTTGAGAAGTATGTAGAGCTAGCAAAAACAATTAAATATAGAGATAAAGTTTAATGGCAAATACTCCAGTATTCGAGCTTCTAGAGCGCAATCAGAACATTTTTGAGAATAGAGATGTTGTAATTGCAGGTGATCTTTTAGATCCTATGATTCTATCACTTGTAAAAAACTCAAAGAGTGCTGTTTTAATTTGTGATAACTATGTAACTTGTCAAAGTATGGCTGCCATGATTGGTCAAACCATGGACGATACTTGCCCTCAAGTTATTAGCTATAAACATGTAAAGCTAATTTTTGCAGATGTTGATTTTGCAATGGAAAACATTGATACAGTTAATACTTTAGTATTACTACTATCAAAATCAAAACAACAGACTCAAAAGATATTAAATACAGTTAAGCCAAAATTAGAAAAAGAAGCTTTTGTTTATACTGCAGGCTCTAACGATGGCGGAGCTAAAAGCGCTGATTCTTTATTAAAACCAATGGGCAGAACCCAAAAAATTGATTTAGCAAGAAAATGTACTTTATTCAAAGCTTTTTATGAGCAGGATTTTAATACCTATAAAAAGCCTTCAGATATTAGCATTGACATCTTAGACAACACTCTTACTTTAAAACAGGATGTTGCTGTTTTCTCTCAAGGTAAACTTGATGCAGGAACACAAATGCTATTAACCGCAGTTAAAGATGTAGTTCCTCAAGGAGCTGCTCTTGATTTAGGTTGTGGATGTGGTGTTGTTGGTATTACTTTATCAAAGTTAGGTTTTAAGAATATTACTTGCTCTGATGTATCAGCTGCGGCCTTAACTTTAACAGCTACAAATGCAAAATTAAATGGCTGTGAGAGTATAAAAACAAAAGCTGCTGATATGTTACAAGGTCAGGATAAATACGATTTTATTATTGTAAATCCTCCTTTCCACGTTGGTATTTTAACTACCCTAGCACCTGCTGTTAATATGATTATCAGCGCTAAAGACCACCTTACTAAAAACGGTGTGTTCTACATGGTAGCTAATGCCCACCTAGGCTATGATGAGGTTCTTTTAGAGAACTTCTCACAAGTACAGATTGTAGCTTCAAGTACAAAATTTATTGTATATAAAGCCTCAATTAACTAAGACATATCTTTATACAAAAAGACCGGCTTCAGCCGGTCTTTTAGTTTGAAGATTAACGCATTAAAGCACTGGCTTTACTTCATTAACTAATTCTTTACCATCATAAAAGTCTTTAGCATTCTTTAATGTTGTATCAACAATATTATGCATAGCCTCTTCTGTAAAGAAAGCTTGATGAGAAGTTAATAAAACATTATTAAAGCTTAATAGACGACCTAATTTGTCATCGGCAATGATATTGTCTGACTTATCCTGGAAGAAATAAGCACTTTCTTCTTCATACACATCAAGACCAGCGGCGCCAATCTTACCTGATTTTAAGCCTTGAACTAAAGCTTCAGTATCGATTAAAGGACCACGACCAGTGTTAATTAACATCACACCTTTTTTCATCTTTTCAATTGAGTCTTTGTTAATTAGATACTTATTATCATCAGTTAATGGGCAATTTAAAGAAATGATATCAGATTGAGCGTATAACTCATCTAAAGTTACATACTTAATGCCAGATGTCTTCTCATACTCTTTATCTTCAAAAACATCATAAGCAATAACTTTAATACCAAAGCCTTGTAGAATACCAATTAGCACACGAGCAATTTTACCAGTACCTACAACACCTGCTGTCTTACCAAATAGGTCAAAGCCCATTAAACCATGAAGAGCAAAGTTACCATCACGAGTACGAGTATAAGCTCTATGAGTTTTGCGATTTAAAGTAAGAATTAAAGCAATAACATGCTCTGCAATTGCATGTGGAGAATAAGCTGGAACACGAGCAACTTGAATACCAAGCTCTGCAGCTGCTTTTAAATCAACGTTGTTGAAACCAGCGCAGCGTAAAGCAAGAAGCTCAACACCATTTTTTTTCAACTTTTCTAAAACAGCTCTATCTGCTCTATCGTTTACGAAAATACAAACAGCTTTAGCACCATGAGTTTCATCTGCATTTGTAATGCTTAGGAAAGAACGGTGATAAATTAGCTCAAAACCGTAATTATTATCTCTGTTAATATCAGAAAAAGCATGTCTATCGTAGCTATGAGTTCCGAAGAAGACAATTTTATTATTTTCCATTTTGTTCCCCAAATTAAGGTACTTTAGTAATATTCCTGTGGTATTTATTTAGTCTATTTGCTATCTGCGCTAGACTAAATCATATTATTTTTTTGCTCTAAATAAGATACTACATTTTGAGTTATAAATTAGATCTATATCAAAAATTTAGTTTAAAAAACTTATTTTTCTTTATAAAAACAACTTTATAAAACTAATATTATTTATCTTTTTTGTGATTTTAATCGATGAAATGGCTTTATGAAAGTCCTAAATATAAATAAAAGAATCAAATCTTATTAGTAAATATTACTATTTATTAAAAAAATCGTATTTATTTAAAAAATACGATTGAATTCAAAAA